>NZ_NEJR01000012.1:0-167177 GCF_002113165.1 Pseudomonas sp. B19(2017) | reverse complement strand
AGTGAAACGATGCATCGCCGATGGTAGTGTGGGGTTTCCCCATGTGAGAGTAGGTCATCGTCAAGATTCATTTCGCAAAACCCCTATCTGCGCATGCAGGTAGGGGTTTTGTCTTTGTGGCGGAAAAACAGTCGCGCTCCTACATGGGCCGTTCGCCGCCGTTGATAGGCCCTTTACCTATGCAAGCCAACAGCCCATAGCTATCATGCCTGCCTTATTCCAAGTCGAGACTGGCATGCTGAAGTTGTTGAATCTCCTCAAGGATGGCCGGTTCCATTCCGGAGAAGCTCTGGGGGCGGCCCTCGGGGTGAGTCGCAGCGCCGTTTGGAAGCAGCTGCAGCACCTGGAGAGTGAACTGAACCTCACCATTCACAAGGTTCGTGGGCGCGGCTATCAGCTGGCGGCGCCACTGGCTTTGCTCGATGCCCAGGCGATCGCCGGTTTTGCCGAAGGCGAGCAGTGGCCCGTTTTCATTCATGAAACCATCGATTCGACCAACGCCGAAGGCCTGCGGCTCGCCGGGGCGGGGCAGACCGCTCCGTTTCTTGTCCTGGCCGAGCGCCAGAGCGCTGGCCGTGGTCGCCGCGGTCGGCAATGGGTCAGCCCGTTCGCTGAAAACCTCTATTACAGCCTGGTGCTTCGTGTGGATGGCGGCATGCGCCAGCTTGAAGGCTTGAGCTTGGTGGTAGGGTTGGCGGTAATGCGTACCCTGCGGGCGTTTGGCGTAAAGGATGTGGGGCTCAAATGGCCCAACGACGTCCTCGTTCGGGAGCAGAAGATCACCGGCATTCTCCTGGAATTGGTGGGCGACCCGGCGGATGTCTGTCATGTAGTGCTGGGTATTGGCATCAATGTGAACATGCAGGCCAACGACCAGGTCGACCAAGTGTGGACCTCGATGCGTCGTGAAGTGGGTGCGACAATCGACCGTAACCGGTTGGCGGCAATGCTCAGTCAACAGTTGCAGCACGAATTGGCACGACATCGACGTTACGGCTTTGCCGCATTCCAGGAAGAATGGGAACAGGCGCACCTCTGGCAGGGGCGCAAGGTTTCTCTGGTTGCAGGTAGTACACGCATTGATGGCGTGGTGCTTGGCGTCGACGGGCAGGGCGGCTTGCGCCTTGAGGTGGACGGGGTGGAAAAGAGCTTCAGTGGTGGTGAGCTCAGTTTGAGGTTGCGTGATGATTCTTGAGCTCGATTGCGGTAACAGCTTTATCAAGTGGCGAGTAATCCACGTCACTGATGCGGCGATTGAAAGTGGCGGTATCGTCGACTCCGATCAGGCGCTGGTGGCCGAAGTGGCTGCACTGCCCGCGGTGCATCTTACCGGCTGCCGCATTGTCAGTGTACGCAGTGAGGCGGAAAACGACGCTCTGTGCGCGATGATTGCCCAGGCGTTTGCAGTGCAGGCGCGGGTGGCGCACCCAGCCCAGGAAATGGCGGGTGTGCGCAATGGTTATGTCGACTACCAGCGTCTGGGCATGGACCGTTGGTTGGCGGCCCTGGGCGCATATCACCTTGCCAAGGGCGCCTGCCTGGTCATTGATCTGGGCACCGCTGCAAAAGCGGATTTCGTTGCGGCGGACGGTGAGCACCTGGGTGGCTACATCTGCCCAGGCATGCCATTGATGCGTAGCCAGTTGCGTACCCACACCCGGCGTATCCGTTATGACGATGCCTCCGCCGAGCGTGCGTTGGCCAGTTTGGCGCCAGGGCGCTCGACTGTCGAAGCTGTCGAGCGCGGTTGCGTATTGATGCTGCAGGGTTTTGCGCGTACCCAGCTCGAGCAGGCGCGTGCATTGTGGGGGGAGAATTTCACGGTATTCCTTACAGGCGGCGATGCGCCGCTGGTAAGGGAGGCCGTGCCGCAGGCGCGTGTCGTGCCTGACCTGGTTTTCGTAGGCCTGGCCATGGCCTGCCCATTGAATTGAGGTGCCTATGCGTTGGTTGTTTCTGCTGTTACTGGTGCTCAACGTCTTTTATTACGTGTGGCATCAGCAGGAAGCCCCGCTGAAGGTCAAGGAGGTCGCGCCCCTGTCGCTGTACAAGGGCAGTCAGCAAGAGATTCGCCTGTTGCGTGAAACGGGTGTGTCGGCACCACCCAAGCGCCGGGATGAGTGCTTGGTAGTGGGTGGTGCAATGGCACAGGGGCAGCTCGATGCACTGCGTCAGCGCCTCTTGAGTCTGGACATTGCCACGCAGCCTATAGTGGGGCAGCTGCCTGGAGCAGATGGTCGTTGGCTCAAGGTTGCCCCGGAAAGCGAGCGATTGCTGGATCAAACCGTCCTCGTGAGTCTTTCCAACGATTTCAAAGACTTAAAACACAAAATTATTTTCTGCCAGGGTATTGCAACTGGCGAATAGCTTGATAGAATGGCGCCCGCTTCACAGGGAACACCACTCAGGTGGTAGAACTGGAAGCGGTGTCAAAGCAGCTAAGTTTCAGATTTGATTGAAAAAATTTGAAAAAACGCTTGACACTAGGACGGCAGACAAATAGAATGCCGGCCACATCTGGAGGGATTCCCGAGCGGTCAAAGGGGACGGACTGTAAATCCGTTGCGAGAGCTTCGAAGGTTCGAATCCTTCTCCCTCCACCAGTTTTAGCGAGAGCCGCAAGCTCCGCGGGTATAGTTTAGTGGTAGAACCTCAGCCTTCCAAGCTGATGATGCGGGTTCGATTCCCGCTACCCGCTCCAAGTTTGCTGGATTTTGCACAAAGTGTTTCGCTCTTGTAGCTCAGTTGGTAGAGCACACCCTTGGTAAGGGTGAGGTCAGCGGTTCAAGTCCGCTCAAGAGCTCCATATAAACAAGGCAGATATGAAAATATCTGCCTTTGTTTTATCAGCGCAAGACTATTTCTTCTGCGGAGGATTGTATCGATGGCTAAGGAAAAGTTTGATCGTTCCCTTCCCCACGTTAACGTCGGCACTATCGGCCACGTTGACCACGGTAAGACCACTCTGACCGCAGCTCTGACTCGCGTCTGCTCCGAAGTTTTCGGTTCGGCAGTCGTTGAGTTCGACAAGATCGACTCGGCTCCGGAAGAAAAAGCGCGCGGTATCACCATCAACACCGCTCACGTCGAGTACAACTCGAACATTCGTCACTACGCTCACGTTGACTGCCCAGGTCACGCTGACTACGTGAAGAACATGATCACCGGTGCTGCCCAGATGGACGGCGCGATCCTGGTTTGCTCGGCCGCCGATGGTCCGATGCCACAAACCCGTGAGCACATCCTGCTGTCCCGTCAGGTAGGCGTTCCGTACATCGTGGTCTTCCTGAACAAGGCTGACCTGGTAGACGACGCTGAGCTGCTGGAACTGGTCGAGATGGAAGTTCGCGACCTGCTGTCCACCTACGACTTCCCAGGCGACGACACCCCGATCATCATCGGTTCGGCTCGTATGGCCCTGGAAGGCAAAGACGACAACGAAATGGGTACTACCGCTGTCAAGAAGCTGGTAGAAACTCTGGATGCCTACATCCCTGAGCCAGTTCGTGCCGTTGACCAGCCGTTCCTGATGCCGATCGAAGACGTATTCTCGATCTCGGGTCGTGGTACCGTTGTAACCGGTCGTATCGAGCGTGGTATCGTCCGCGTTCAGGATCCGCTGGAAATCGTTGGTCTGCGTGACACCACCACCACCACCTGCACCGGTGTTGAGATGTTCCGCAAGCTGCTGGACGAAGGTCGTGCTGGCGAGAACTGCGGCGTTCTGCTGCGTGGTACCAAGCGTGACGACGTTGAGCGTGGCCAGGTTCTGGTCAAGCCAGGTTCGGTCAAGCCGCACACCAAGTTCACCGCAGAAGTCTACGTTCTGTCGAAGGAAGAAGGCGGTCGTCACACTCCGTTCTTCAAAGGCTACCGTCCTCAGTTCTACTTCCGTACCACTGACGTGACCGGTAACTGCGAGCTGCCGGAAGGCGTTGAAATGGTAATGCCAGGTGACAACATTCAGATGACTGTTACCCTGATCAAGACCATCGCAATGGAAGACGGTCTGCGCTTCGCTATCCGTGAAGGCGGTCGTACCGTCGGCGCCGGCGTCGTAGCAAAAATTATTGAATAAGTAGTTGATTTACTTGATCAGGCCGGTATAATGGCCGGCCTGATACAGCGTTACAGGTCAGTAGCTCAATTGGCAGAGCGACGGTCTCCAAAACCGTAGGTTGGGGGTTCGATTCCCTCCTGACCTGCCATTTCACCTCGGTGTGATGGCTTTCTTCTCACAGGATCCTCCTCGATGACTCCCAAAACTGAAGCCCAAGAATCGCGTTTTGATCTGTTCAAGTGGCTGGCTGTAGTGGCTTTGGTGGTTGTCGGCGTAGTGGGTAATCAGTATTACTCCGCCTCCCCGATCCTGTATCGCGTTCTCGCACTTCTCGTCCTGGCTGCTGTCGCGGGCTTTGTAGCTCTGCAGACTGCGAAGGGCAAGTCGTTCTTTGCGCTGGCGAAGGAAGCTCGTACCGAGATCCGTAAAGTCGTGTGGCCGACCCGCCAGGAAACCACCCAGACCACGCTGATTGTCGTGGCTGTCGTGCTGGTTATGGCACTGCTGCTGTGGGGTCTTGATTCCCTGCTCGGCTGGGCGGTCTCCCTGATCGTTGGCTAAAGGTGTCCCGTGGCTAAGCGTTGGTATGTTGTGCATGCTTACTCGGGTTACGAGAAGCATGTAATGCGCTCCCTGATCGAGCGCGTCAAGCTGGCTGGCATGGAAGACGGTTTCGGCGAGATCCTGGTCCCGACCGAAGAAGTCGTCGAAATGCGCAACGGCCAGAAGCGCAAGAGTGAGCGTAAATTCTTCCCTGGCTATGTGCTGGTCCAGATGGAGATGAACGAAGGGACTTGGCACTTGGTCAAGGACACCCCTCGTGTGATGGGCTTCATTGGTGGCACTGCAGACAAGCCTGCACCGATCACCGATAAAGAAGCTGAGGCTATCCTGCGTCGCGTTGCCGACGGTAGCGACAAGCCGAAGCCGAAGACGCTGTTCGAGCCGGGTGAAGTGGTTCGAGTCATTGACGGTCCGTTCGCTGACTTCAATGGTAGTGTCGAAGAAGTTAACTACGAAAAGAGTCGCCTGCAGGTGGCGGTGCTCATTTTCGGTCGCTCTACTCCGGTGGAGCTCGAGTTCAGCCAGGTCGAAAAGGTCTAGGCGGACGAAGCATCCCATACCCCGCAGCCCTGTGTGCTGCGGGGTTTTGTCGTCACTGGGATAAAACGCAAGTCATCCGGGGAGCCATCAGGCGTTCGTACCCGATATTGGAGTAGCTCATGGCTAAGAAGATTCAGGCTTACATCAAGCTGCAAGTTAAGGCCGGCCAGGCCAACCCAAGCCCACCCGTTGGTCCAGCACTGGGTCAACACGGTGTGAACATCATGGAATTCTGCAAGGCCTTCAACGCCCGTACCCAGGGTCAAGAAGCCGGTCTGCCGACTCCTGTGATCATCACTGTCTACAGCGACCGTAGCTTCACCTTCGAGACCAAGAGCACCCCTGCCTCGGTTCTGCTGAAGAAAGCTGCCGGCCTGACCAGTGGTTCGGCTCGTCCGAACACCGTTAAAGTCGGTACCGTTACCCGTGCTCAGCTGGAAGACATCGCGAAAGCCAAACAGGCTGACCTGACTGCCGCTGACCTGGACGCTGCTGTACGCACCATCGCTGGCTCTGCCCGCAGCATGGGCCTGAACGTGGAGGGTGTGTAATGGCTAAGCTGACCAAACGCCAAAAGGCAATCGCCGAGAAAATCGAAGCAGGCAAGGCCTACAACTTCGAAGAAGCGGCAACTCTGCTGGCCTCGCTGCCTGCTGCCAAGTTCGTAGAGTCCTACGACATCGCCGTTAACCTCGGTGTTGACCCGCGTAAATCCGACCAGGTCGTACGTAGCGCTACCGTGCTGCCACACGGCACTGGCAAGACCGTTCGCGTTGCCGTCTTCACCCAGGGTCCAGCTGCTGAAGCTGCTCTGGCTGCCGGCGCTGACCGCGTAGGTATGGACGATCTGGCTGCCGAAATGAAAGGCGGCGACCTGAACTATGACGTCGTCATCGCATCGCCTGATGCCATGCGCGTTGTAGGTCAGCTGGGTCAGGTTCTGGGTCCTCGCGGCCTGATGCCTAACCCGAAAGTGGGTACCGTGACCCCAGACGTAGCCGGCGCCGTCAAGAACGCCAAGGCTGGTCAGGTTCGCTACCGTACCGACAAGAACGGTATCATCCACACCTCCGTTGGCAAGATCGGCTTTGAAGCTGGCAAGCTGAAGGAAAACGTTGAAGCCCTGATCGCTGATCTGAAGCGTATCAAGCCAGCTTCTTCGAAAGGTATCTACGTTAAGCGCGTTACCCTGAGCACCACCATGGGCCCAGGTCTGGTCATCGATCAGAGCTCGCTGAACGTGTAAGAACATGGTGGCGCGACCTGTCGCGCCACCAGCAAAAATTGGGGTCCCTGCCTGGCGGGGGCTATCCAAGACCGTAGGCGGCGCAAGCCTTAAAATTCCAGCCCACGCAGATGGTGCTCCCGATTCGTTACCGAATCAGACACCAAAACGACATCCGGCTTCGGCCAGATGAAACGGTAAAAACCAGGAGTAAACCCGTGGCAATTAAACTCGAAGACAAGAAGGCCATCGTCGCTGAAGTCAACGAGGCTGCCAAAGTCGCTCTGTCCGCTGTCGTGGCTGATGCCCGTGGTGTGACTGTAAGCGCAATGACCGGACTCCGTAAAGAGGCCCGCGAGGCTGGCGTTTACGTACGTGTCGTACGTAACACCCTGCTCAAGCGCGCTGTTGAAGGCACCGAATTTTCGATCCTCAACGACGCGTTCAAAGGCCCGACCCTGATTGCTTTCTCCAACGAACACCCGGGCGCTGCCGCTCGTCTGTTCAAAGAGTTTGCCAAGGGTCAGGACAAGTTCGAGATCAAGGCAGCTGCGTTTGACGGCAATTTCATTGCAGCGAACCAGATCGACGTGTTGGCTACCCTGCCGACCCGCGACGAAGCTATCGCAAAACTGATGAGCGTTATTCAAGGCGCCACCAGCAAGCTGGCTCGTACTCTGGCAGCCATTCGCGACCAGAAAGAAGCTACCGCCGCCTAAGGCGTGCGAACTCTTTCAAAATCATACGTTTAATTTGATGGCTGCGTAGGCTGTCACCCCAATACAGGATTTAAGTCATGTCTCTGACTAACGAACAAATCATCGAAGCAATCGGCCAGAAAACCGTTCTGGAAGTTGTTGAGCTGATCAAAGCTATGGAAGAAACCTTCGGCGTTACCGCTGCTGTTGCCGCTGCTGGCCCAGCTGCTGCTGCTGCCGTTGTTGAAGAGCAGACCGAGTTCAACGTCGTTCTGACCGAAGCTGGCGACAAGAAAGTAAACGTGATCAAGGCCGTTCGTGAACTGACCGGTCTGGGCCTGAAAGAAGCCAAAGAGAAAGTCGACGGCGCTCCTCAGGTTATCGCTGAAGGCGTTTCGAAAGAAGCCGCTGAAGACGCGAAGAAGAAGCTGGAAGAAGCTGGCGCTAAAGTCGAGCTGAAGTAATCTCGACCTTGCGACTCCAGTCCGAGCGTTGAGCGAAGGGCTGATGGCTGGTGGCTTATGCCACCGGCCTTTTTCCGTTATTGGTGGCCGGTCAGGCCGGCCCCGATAACAAGCTGCAAGACACCCATGTGGGTGGCGCAAACCAAGGGGTTTGCACGATTTTCTGGCTGCTCCCGCCGGGAGAAGCCAAACAAGCAGGTGACCAAGCTGGGGAACGCTGATGGCTTACTCATACACTGAGAAAAAACGTATCCGCAAGGACTTTAGCAAGTTGCCGGACGTCATGGATGTGCCTTACCTCCTGGCCATCCAGCTGGATTCGTATCGCGAATTCCTGCAAGCGGGAGCATCCAAGGATCAGTTCCGCGACGTCGGCCTGCACGCGGCCTTCAAATCGGTATTTCCGATCATCAGCTACTCCGGCAATGCTGCCCTGGAGTACGTAGGCTATCGCCTGGGCGAACCCGCCTTCGATGTGAAGGAATGTGTCCTGCGTGGCGTGACCTTCGCGGTCCCACTGCGGGTCAAGGTGCGCCTGATCATCTTCGACAAGGAATCGTCGAACAAAGCGATCAAGGACATCAAAGAGCAAGAAGTCTACATGGGTGAAATCCCCCTGATGACTGAGAACGGTACCTTCGTTATCAACGGTACCGAGCGTGTGATCGTTTCCCAGCTGCACCGTTCGCCTGGTGTGTTCTTTGACCACGACCGTGGCAAGACTCACAGCTCCGGCAAGCTGCTGTACTCCGCTCGCATCATCCCTTACCGCGGTTCCTGGCTGGACTTCGAGTTCGACCCGAAAGACTGCGTGTTCGTACGTATCGACCGTCGCCGCAAACTGCCGGCCTCGGTGCTGTTGCGTGCCCTGGGTTACAGCACTGAAGAAGTGCTGAACACCTTCTACACCACCAACGTCTTCCACATTTCCGGCGAGAAACTCAGCCTGGAACTGGTGCCGCAGCGTCTGCGTGGTGAGGTTGCGGTCATGGATATCCATGACGAAACCGGCAAAGTCATCGTCGAGCAGGGCCGCCGTATTACCGCGCGCCATATCAACCAGCTCGAGAAGGCCGGCGTCAAGCAGCTGGACGTTCCTATGGAATACGTCCTGGGCCGCACTACCGCCAAGGCCATCGTGCATCCGGCTACCGGCGAGATCCTGGCCGAATGCAACACCGAGATGACCACCGAACTGCTGATCAAGGTCGCCAAGGCACAGGTCGTCCGTATCGAGACCCTGTACACCAACGACATCGATTGCGGTCCGTTCATCTCCGACACCCTGAAGATCGACACCACCAGCAACCAGCTGGAAGCGCTGGTCGAGATCTACCGCATGATGCGTCCTGGCGAGCCGCCAACCAAGGATGCTGCCGAGACGCTGTTCAACAACCTGTTCTTCAGCGCCGAGCGTTACGACCTGTCCGCCGTTGGCCGCATGAAGTTCAACCGTCGTATCGGTCGTACCGAGATCGAAGGTTCGGGCGTGCTGAGCAAGGAAGATATCGTCGAGGTTCTGAAGACCCTGGTCGACATCCGTAACGGCAAAGGCATCGTCGACGACATCGACCACCTGGGTAACCGTCGCGTACGTTGCGTCGGCGAGATGGCCGAGAACCAGTTCCGCGTTGGCCTGGTGCGCGTCGAGCGCGCGGTCAAGGAACGCCTGTCGATGGCGGAAAGCGAAGGCCTGATGCCTCAAGACCTGATCAACGCCAAGCCGGTTGCGGCGGCGGTGAAAGAGTTCTTCGGCTCCAGCCAGCTGTCCCAGTTCATGGACCAGAACAACCCGCTCTCCGAGATCACCCACAAGCGCCGCGTCTCCGCACTCGGCCCAGGCGGTCTGACCCGTGAGCGTGCCGGCTTCGAAGTCCGTGACGTACACCCGACCCACTATGGCCGCGTGTGCCCGATCGAGACCCCTGAAGGTCCGAACATCGGTCTGATCAACTCCCTGGCAGCTTATGCCCGCACCAACCAGTACGGCTTCCTGGAAAGCCCGTATCGCGTGGTGAAGGAAGGCGTGGTCAGCGACGACATCGTGTTCCTGTCGGCCATTGAAGAAGCGGATCACGTCATCGCCCAGGCTTCGGCCGCGATGAACGAGAAGAAGCAGCTGATCGATGAGCTGGTAGCTGTTCGTCACCTGAACGAATTCACCGTCAAGGCGCCGGAAGACGTCACCCTGATGGACGTTTCGCCGAAGCAGGTTGTTTCGGTCGCTGCGTCGCTGATTCCGTTCCTCGAGCACGACGACGCCAACCGTGCGTTGATGGGTTCGAACATGCAGCGTCAGGCTGTGCCGACCCTGCGTGCCGACAAGCCGCTGGTAGGTACCGGCATGGAGCGCAACGTTGCCCGTGACTCCGGTGTTTGCGTGGTTGCTCGCCGCGGTGGTGTGATCGATTCGGTCGATGCCAGCCGTATCGTTGTTCGCGTTGCCGACGACGAAGTGGAAACCGGCGAAGCAGGTGTGGATATCTACAACCTGACCAAGTACACCCGTTCGAACCAGAACACCTGCATCAACCAGCGTCCGCTGGTGAGCAAGGGTGACAAGGTTCAGCGTGGCGATATCATGGCCGACGGCCCGTCCACCGACATGGGTGAACTGGCACTGGGTCAGAACATGCGCATCGCGTTCATGGCGTGGAACGGCTTCAACTTCGAAGACTCCATCTGCCTGTCCGAGCGTGTGGTCCAGGAAGACCGTTTCACCACCATCCACATTCAGGAACTGACCTGTGTGGCGCGTGACACCAAGCTTGGCCCAGAGGAAATCACTGCGGACATCCCGAACGTGGGTGAAGCCGCACTGAACAAGCTGGACGAAGCCGGTATCGTCTACGTGGGTGCCGAAGTCGGCGCTGGCGACATCCTGGTCGGCAAGGTTACGCCAAAAGGCGAAACCCAGCTGACTCCGGAAGAAAAACTGCTGCGCGCGATCTTCGGTGAGAAGGCCAGCGACGTTAAGGACACCTCTCTGCGCGTGCCGACCGGCACCAAGGGTACCGTCATCGACGTACAGGTCTTCACCCGTGATGGCGTCGAGCGCGACAGCCGCGCCCTGGCCATCGAGAAGATGCAGCTGGACGAGATCCGCAAGGACCTCAACGAAGAGTTCCGCATCGTCGAAGGTGCAACCTTCGAACGTCTGCGTTCCGCCCTGAACGGCCAGGTGGTCGACGGTGGCGCGGGCCTGAAGAAAGGCACCGTGATCACTGACGAAGTGCTGGACGGTCTGGAGCACGGCCAGTGGTTCAAACTGCGCATGGCTGAAGATGCACTGAACGAGCAGCTGGAAAAGGCTCAGCAGTACATCGTCGATCGTCGCCGTCTGCTGGACGACAAGTTCGAAGACAAGAAGCGCAAGCTGCAGCAGGGTGATGACCTGGCACCGGGCGTACTGAAGATCGTCAAGGTCTACCTGGCAATCCGCCGTCGCATCCAGCCGGGTGACAAGATGGCCGGTCGTCACGGTAACAAGGGTGTTGTCTCGGTCATCATGCCGGTTGAAGACATGCCGCACGACGCCAACGGTACTCCGGTCGACGTCGTACTGAACCCGCTGGGCGTACCTTCGCGTATGAACGTTGGTCAGATCCTCGAAACCCACCTGGGCCTTGCGGCCAAGGGGCTGGGCGAGAAGATCGACCGCATGATCGAAGAGCAGCGCAAGGCCGCTGAGCTGCGCGTGTTCCTGACCGAGGTCTACAACGAGATCGGCGGTCGTCAGGAAAACCTCGACGAGTTCACCGACGAAGAGATCCTGGCCCTGGCCCACAACCTGAAGAAGGGCGTGCCAATGGCTACCCCGGTCTTCGACGGTGCCAAGGAGCGCGAGATCAAGGCCATGCTGAAGTTGGCCGACCTGCCAGAGAGCGGCCAGATGGTGCTGTTCGATGGCCGTACCGGCAACAAGTTCGAGCGTCCTGTGACCGTTGGTTACATGTACATGCTCAAGCTGAACCACTTGGTGGACGACAAGATGCACGCGCGTTCCACTGGTTCCTACAGCCTGGTTACCCAGCAGCCGCTGGGTGGTAAGGCGCAGTTCGGTGGTCAGCGTTTCGGGGAGATGGAAGTGTGGGCGCTGGAAGCATACGGCGCGGCATACACCCTGCAAGAAATGCTCACAGTGAAGTCGGACGACGTGAACGGCCGTACCAAGATGTACAAGAACATCGTGGATGGCGATCACCGTATGGAGCCGGGCATGCCCGAGTCCTTCAACGTGTTGATCAAAGAGATCCGTTCGCTCGGTATCGATATCGATCTGGAAACCGAATAACACGTGACGCGAAGGGGAGTGGGGCAGGTAATGCCCGCTCCCTGCTCCGCCAGGAGGAAAGGCCTTGAAAGACCTACTGAATTTGCTGAAAAACCAGGGTCAAGTCGAAGAGTTCGACGCCATCCGCATCGGTCTGGCGTCGCCTGAAATGATCCGTTCGTGGTCGTTCGGTGAAGTTAAGAAGCCGGAAACCATCAACTACCGTACGTTCAAGCCTGAGCGTGACGGCCTGTTCTGCGCCAAGATCTTTGGCCCAGTCAAGGACTACGAGTGCCTGTGCGGCAAGTACAAGCGCCTCAAGCACCGCGGTGTTATCTGCGAGAAGTGCGGCGTTGAAGTTGCCCTGGCCAAGGTTCGTCGTGAGCGCATGGCGCACATCGAACTGGCCTCGCCGGTTGCCCACATCTGGTTCCTGAAGTCGCTGCCGTCCCGTATCGGCCTGCTGATGGACATGACCCTGCGTGACATCGAGCGCGTGCTCTACTTCGAGAGCTACGTCGTTATCGACCCGGGCATGACCACCCTGGAAAAGGGCCAGCTGCTGAACGACGAGCAGTACTTCGAAGCGCTGGAAGAGTTCGGTGACGACTTCGACGCCCGCATGGGTGCCGAGGCTGTCCGCGAGCTGCTGCACGCTATCGACCTGGAGCACGAGATCGGTCGCCTGCGCGAAGAAATTCCGCAGACCAACTCGGAAACCAAGATCAAGAAGCTGTCCAAGCGCCTGAAGCTGATGGAAGCGTTCCAGGGCTCGGGCAACCTGCCTGAGTGGATGGTCCTGACCGTCCTGCCAGTGCTGCCGCCGGACCTGCGTCCGCTGGTTCCGCTGGATGGCGGCCGCTTCGCGACCTCCGACCTGAACGACCTGTATCGTCGGGTGATCAACCGTAACAACCGTCTGAAGCGCCTGCTGGATCTGTCGGCGCCGGACATCATCGTGCGCAACGAAAAGCGCATGCTGCAGGAAGCGGTCGACGCCCTGCTGGACAACGGTCGTCGCGGTCGCGCCATCACTGGCTCGAACAAGCGTCCGCTGAAGTCCCTGGCCGACATGATCAAAGGTAAGCAAGGTCGCTTCCGTCAGAACCTGCTCGGTAAGCGTGTGGACTACTCCGGCCGTTCGGTAATTACCGTAGGCCCGACCCTGCGTCTGCACCAGTGCGGTCTGCCGAAGAAGATGGCCCTCGAGCTGTTCAAGCCGTTCATTTTCGGCAAGCTGGAAATGCGTGGTCTGGCGACCACCATCAAGGCTGCCAAGAAGATGGTCGAGCGCGAGCTGCCAGAGGTTTGGGACGTGCTCGCCGAGGTGATCCGCGAACACCCCGTGCTGCTCAACCGTGCACCGACCCTGCACCGTCTGGGTATCCAGGCCTTTGAACCGGTTCTGATCGAAGGTAAGGCTATCCAGCTGCACCCGCTGGTCTGTGCCGCGTACAACGCCGACTTCGACGGTGACCAGATGGCCGTTCACGTGCCGCTGACGCTGGAAGCCCAGCTCGAAGCGCGCGCGCTGATGATGTCGACCAACAACATCCTGTCGCCAGCCAACGGTGAGCCAATCATCGTTCCGTCGCAGGACGTGGTACTGGGTCTGTACTACATGACCCGTGAAGCCATCAACGCCAAGGGCGAAGGTCGCGTATTCGCCGACCTGCAGGAAGTCGACCGCGTATTCCGCGCCGGCGAGGCTGCCCTGCACGCGAAAATCAAGGTTCGTATCAACGAAACCGTGAAAGAGCGTGACGGTTCCGTGGTCAAGAACACCCGCATTGTCGACACTACCGTCGGCCGTGCGCTGCTGTTCCAGGTTGTACCGGCAGGCCTGCCGTACGACGTGGTCAACCAGCCAATGAAGAAGAAGGCGATCTCCAAGCTGATCAACCAGTGCTACCGCGTGGTTGGTCTGAAAGAGACCGTTATCTTCGCTGACCAGCTGATGTACACCGGCTTTGCTTACTCGACCATTTCCGGCGTTTCCATCGGTGTTAACGACTTCGTTATCCCGGACGAGAAAGCCCGCATCATCGGTAACGCTACCGACGAAGTGAAGGAAATCGAGAGCCAGTACGCCTCCGGCCTGGTAACCCAGGGCGAGAAGTACAACAAGGTCATCGACTTGTGGTCGAAGGCGAACGACGAAGTGTCCAAGGCGATGATGGCCAACCTCTCGAAAGAGAAAGTCATCGACCGCGAAGGCAAGGAAGTCGAGCAAGAGTCCTTCAACTCGATGTACATGATGGCTGACTCCGGTGCGCGTGGTTCGGCAGCCCAGATCCGTCAGCTGGCCGGTATGCGTGGCCTGATGGCCAAGCCGGACGGCTCGATCATCGAGACGCCGATCACCGCGAACTTCCGTGAAGGCCTGAGCGTACTCCAGTACTTCATCTCGACTCACGGTGCTCGTAAGGGTCTGGCGGATACCGCACTGAAGACCGCTAACTCCGGTTACCTGACTCGTCGTCTGGTAGACGTTGCCCAGGATCTGGTAGTAACCGAGATCGACTGCGGCACTGACCAGGGCCTGCTGATGACGCCGCACATCGAAGGCGGCGACGTTGTAGAGCCGCTGGGTGAGCGCGTACTGGGTCGCGTCATCGCGCGTGACGTGTTCAAGCCAGGCACCGAGGACGTCATTGTTCCTGCCGGTACTCTGGTAGACGAGCAGTGGGTCGAGTTCATCGAGCTGAACAGCATCGACGAAGTGATCGTGCGTTCGCCGATCAACTGCGAAACCCGCTACGGCATCTGCGCCAAGTGCTACGGTCGCGACCTGGCTCGTGGTCACCAGGTGAACATCGGTGAAGCTGTCGGCGTTATCGCTGCCCAGTCGATCGGTGAGCCAGGTACCCAGCTGACCATGCGTACGTTCCACATCGGTGGTGCTGCTAGCCGTACCTCGGCTGCCGACAGCGTCCAGGTGAAGAACGGCGGTATGGTGCGTCTGCACAACCTGAAGCAGGTAGAGCGTGCCGATGGCAACCTGGTTGCCGTATCGCGTTCGGGCGAACTGGCCATTGCCGACGAATTCGGTCGTGAGCGTGAGCGCTACAAGCTGCCTTACGGTGCGGTGATTTCGGTCAAGGAAGGTGACAAGGTCGAAGCTGGCGCCATCGTCGCCAAGTGGGACCCGCACACCCACCCGATCGTAACCGAACTGAAAGGTACCGTGACCTTCGTGGGCATGGAAGAAGGCATCACCATCAAGCGTCAGACCGACGAATTGACCGGTTTGACCAACATCGAAGTCCTGGACGTCAAGGATCGCCCTGCCGCTGGCAAGGAAATCCGTCCGGCAATCAAGATGGTCGACGCTTCTGGCAAGGACCTGTACCTGCCAGGTACCGACGTACCTGCCCAGTACTTCCTGCCGGCCAACGCCCTCGTCGGCGTGGCTGACGGTGCCCAGATCGGTGTAGGTGACGTTATCGCGCGTATCCCGCAAGAAACGTCGAAGACCCGTGACATCACCGGTGGTCTGCCGCGCGTTGCCGACCTGTTCGAAGCGCGCCGCCCGAAAGAAGCCTCGATTCTGGCTGAAGTCAGCGGCACCATCGCGTTCGGTAAGGAAACCAAGGGCAAGCGTCGTCTGGTCATCACCCCGACCGACGGTAGCGATCCGTATGAAGAGCTGATTCCGAAGTGGCGCCACCTGAACGTCTTCGAAGGCGAACAGGTAAACCGCGGCGAAGTTATCTCCGACGGCCCGAGCGATCCGCACGACATCCTGCGTCTGCTGGGTGTGAGCGCGCTGGCGAAGTACATCGTCAACGAGATCCAGGACGTTTACCGTCTGCAAGGCGTAAAGATCAACGACAAGCACATCGAGACCATCCTGCGTCAGATGCTGCGCAAGGTCGAGATCTCCGAGTCGGGCGATTCCAGCTTCATCAAGGGCGACCAGATGGAACTGACCCAGGTACTGGTAGAGAACGAGCGTCTCGCCGCCGAGGACAAGTTCGTCTCCAAGTTCACCCGCGTGCTGCTGGGTATCACCAAGGCGTCGCTGTCGACCGAGTCGTTCATCTCCGCGGCTTCCTTCCAGGAAACCACCCGCGTACTGACCGAAGCGGCGGTAACCGGCAAGCGCGACTACCTGCGCGGCCTGAAAGAGAACGTGGTCGTGGGTCGTCTGATCCCGGCCGGTACCGGTCTGGCCTACCACAGCGAGCGCAAGCGTCGCCGTGATGCCGACAAGCCGCTGCGTGTAAGCGCCAGTGAGGTGGAAGCCGCACTGACCGAAGCGCTGAATTCCAGCGGTAACTAAGTACAGGGCAGGGCCCCGGCAAGCCCCGGACGGTCATCGACGACATGAAATGTTGCCGATGATCGGGCGGGGAGGGCCGGGGCCTTGTCTTGACTGGGTGCAAGATCCTCTTTAGACTTTTGTACCCTTAAATTTGGTGAGGCTCCGTCTCGCCAATTTTTGGCTTTCTTGCAAGACAATAGAGTCGCAAGACAATCAGTGGAGCTAGTAGATGGCAACTATCAACCAGCTGGTACGTCAGCCGCGTAAGCGTTCGGTCGAGAAGTCCGACGTTCCTGCGCTGCAGAACTGCCCGCAGCGTCGTGGCGTGTGCACCCGTGTGTACACCACCACGCCGAAAAAACCTAACTCGGCACTGCGTAAAGTATGCCGTGTGCGTCTGACCAACGGTTTCGAGGTTTCCTCGTACATCGGCGGTGAAGGCCACAACCTGCAAGAGCACAGCGTCGTCCTGATCCGTGGCGGCCGTGTAAAAGACTTGCCAGGTGTTCGTTACCACACCGTTCGCGGCTCTCTGGATACTTCGGGCGTTAAAGGCCGTAACCAGGGTCGTTCGAAGTACGGTACCAAGCGTCCGAAGTAATCGGTCGTTTGCAGACATCCATTTTTTTGAGTCGATAAGAGTAAGGTCGGGCAGGGGTCGAAGACCCACGTCCCGGGCTAACCTGAAGACCGTTTGAGGGCTTATCATGCCAAGACGTCGTGTAGCAGCAAAACGTGAGATCCTGGACGATCCGAAGTACGGATCCCAGATCCTCGCCAAGTTCATGAACCACGTGATGGAAAGCGGCAAGAAGGCCGTAGCCGAGCGCATCGTTTACGGTGCCCTGGATACCGTCAAAGCACGCAAGAACAGCGATCCCCTGGAAATCTTCGAGAAAGCTCTCGACGCCATCGCTCCGCTGGTCGAAGTTAAGTCCCGTCGTGTCGGCGGTGCCACTTACCAGGTTCCGGTTGAAGTTCGTCCATCCCGTCGTAACGCTCTGGCAATGCGCTGGCTCGTAGACTACGCCCGCAAGCGCGGCGAGAAGTCGATGGCTCTGCGCCTGGCCGGCGAACTGCTGGATGCTGCTGAAGGCAAGGGTGCTGCAGTCAAGAAGCGTGAAGACGTGCACCGTATGGCCGAGGCCAACAAAGCGTTCTCGCACTACCGCTTCTAATTCAAGCATCAATCATTTTGCGAGGGCTTTATGGCTCGTACTACAGCAATTAACCGCTACCGTAACATCGGTATCTGCGCCCACGTTGACGCGGGCAAGACTACCACTACCGAGCGGATCCTGTTCTACACAGGTCTGAGCCACAAGATGGGCGAGGTGCACGACGGCGCCGCGACCACCGACTGGATGGTGCAGGAGCAGGAGCGCGGTATCACCATTACCTCCGCTGCCGTTACCACCTTCTGGAAAGGTTCCCGTGGTCAGTACGACAACTACCGCGTAAACGTCATCGATACCCCCGGCCACGTTGACTTCACCATTGAAGTAGAGCGTTCGCTGCGTGTACTCGACGGCGCGGTCGTTGTGTTCTGCGGTACCTCCGGCGTTGAGCCGCAGTCCGAAACCGTATGGCGTCAGGCCAACAAGTACGGCGTTCCACGTGTTGTCTACGTGAACAAGATGGACCGTGCTGGTGCCAACTTCCTGCGCGTTGTCGGCCAGATCAAGAACCGCCTGGGTCACACCCCGGTTCCGGTCCAGCTGGCTATCGGTGCGGAAGACGACTTCCAGGGTCAGGTCGACCTGATCAAGATGAAAGCCATCTACTGGAACGAAGACGACAAGGGCACCACCTACCGCGAGGAAGAAATTCCTGCGGATATGGTCGAGCTGGCTAACGAATGGCGCAACAACATGGTTGAAGCCGCCGCCGAAGCCAACGAAGAACTGATGAACAAGTACCTTGAAGAAGGTGAGCTGACCGTCGAAGAGATCAAGGCAGGCCTGCGCGCGCGCACCCTGGCCAGCGAGATCGTTCCGGCTGTCTGCGGTTCGTCGTTCAAGAACAAGGGCGTTCCCCTGGTTCTCGATGCCGTTATCGACTTCCTGCCTGCTCCGACCGAAATCCCGGCGATCAAGGGTATCCACCCTGACCTGATCGACGTGCCGAAGGACGAAGTCAAGCCTGAGCAGTTCGACGAGCGTCACGCTGACGACAACGAGCCGTTCTCGGCCCTGGCGTTCAAGATTGCCACCGACCCGTTCGTTGGTACTCTGACCTTCGTCCGCGTTTATTCGGGCTTCCTGACCTCCGGTGACTCCGTCATCAACTCGGTCAAGGGCAAGAAAGAGCGCGTTGGTCGTATGGTGCAGATGCACGCCAACCAGCGTGAAGAAATCAAGGAAGTACGTGCAGGCGACATCGCTGCTCTGATCGGCATGAAGGACGTCACCACCGGTGACACCCTGTGCAACGCCGACAAGCCGATCATCCTCGAGCGTATGGACTTCCCTGAGCCTGTGATTTCGCTCTCCGTAGAGCCGAAAACCAAGGCTGACCAGGAGAAGATGGGTATCGCACTGGGCAAGCTGGCCCAGGAAGACCCGTCGTTCCGCGTCAAGACCGATGAAGAAACCGGTCAGACCATCATCTCCGGTATGGGTGAGCTGCACCTGGACATCCTCGTTGACCGCATGAAGCGCGAGTTCAACGTCGAGGCCAACATCGGCAAGCCGCAGGTTTCGTACCGCGAGAAGATCACCAAGTCCAACGTCGAGATCGAAGGCAAGTTCGTTCGTCAGTCGGGCGGTCGTGGTCAGTTCGGTCACTGCTGGATCCGTTTCTCGGAGCCGGATTCGGACGACAAGGGCAACATCACCGAAGGTCTGGTGTTCTCCAACGAAGTCGTTGGTGGTGTAATTCCTAAGGAATACATCCCTGCGATCCAGAAGGGTATCGAAGAGCAGATGAAAAACGGCGTTGTTGCCGGTTATCCTCTGATCGGCCTGAAGGCCGCGGTATTCGACGGTTCGTACCACGACGTCGACTCCAACGAAATGGCGTTCAAGATCGCTGCTTCGATGGCAACCAAGCAACTGGCCCAGAAGGGCGGTGGCGTGGTTCTCGAGCCGATCATGAAGGTCGAAGTTGTAACCCCGGAAGACTACCTGGGTGACGTGATGGGTGACCTGAACCGTCGTCGTGGTCTGGTCCAGGGTATGGATGAGTCGGTCTCTGGCCGTGTCGTCCGCGCTGAAGTTCCGCTCGGAGAGATGTTCGGTTACGCAACCGACGTTCGTTCCATGTCTCAGGGTCGCGCAAGCTACTCCATGGAATTCTCCAAATACGCCGAAGCTCCGTCGAACATCGTCGAAGCACTCGTTAAAAAACAAGGCTAATCCCCTTTAGGCAAGAGGTTCACTGTCGTGGCTAAAGAAAAATTTGATCGTTCCCTTCCCCACGTTAACGTCGGCACCATCGGCCACGTTGACCACGGTAAGACCACTCTGACCGCAGCTCTGACTCGCGTCTGCTCCGAAGTTTTCGGTTCGGCAGTCGTTGAGTTCGACAAGATCGACTCGGCTCCGGAAGAAAAAGCGCGCGGTATCACCATCAACACCGCTCACGTCGAGTACAACTCGAACATTCGTCACTACGCTCACGTTGACTGCCCAGGTCACGCTGACTACGTGAAGAACATGATCACCGGTGCTGCCCAGATGGACGGCGCGATCCTGGTTTGCTCGGCCGCCGATGGTCCGATGCCACAAACCCGTGAGCACATCCTGCTGTCCCGTCAGGTAGGCGTTCCGTACATCGTGGTCTTCCTGAACAAGGCTGACCTGGTAGACGACGCTGAACTGCTGGAACTGGTCGAGATGGAAGTTCGCGACCTGCTGTCCACCTACGACTTCCCAGGCGACGACACCCCGATCATCATCGGTTCGGCTCGTATGGCCCTGGAAGGCAAAGACGACAACGAAATGGGTACTACCGCTGTCAAGAAGCTGGTAGAAACTCTGGATGCCTACATCCCTGAGCCAGTTCGTGCCGTTGATCAGCCGTTCCTGATGCCGATCGAAGACGTATTCTCGATCTCGGGTCGTGGTACCGTTGTAACCGGTCGTATCGAGCGTGGTATCGTCCGCGTTCAGGATCCGCTGGAAATCGTTGGTCTGCGTGACACCACCACCACCACCTGCACCGGTGTTGAGATGTTCCGCAAGCTGCTGGACGAAGGCCGTGCTGGCGAGAACTGCGGCGTTCTGCTGCGTGGTACCAAGCGTGACGACGTTGAGCGTGGCCAGGTTCTGGTCAAGCCAGGTTCGGTCAAGCCGCACACCAAGTTCACCGCAGAAGTCTACGTTCTGTCGAAGGAAGAAGGCGGTCGTCACACTCCGTTCTTCAAAGGCTACCGTCCTCAGTTCTACTTCCGTACCACTGACGTGACCGGTAACTGCGAACTGCCGGAAGGCGTTGAAATGGTAATGCCAGGTGACAACATTCAGATGACTGTCACCCTGATCAAGACCATCGCAATGGAAGACGGTCTGCGCTTCGCTATCCGTGAAGGCGGTCGTACCGTCGGCGCCGGCGTCGTGGCCAAAATCATCGAGTAATCACTCGACCGATTGAAAAAACCCCCGCTCAGCGGGGGTTTTTTTTATTGGGTTGACACTAAATGGGGGCGTCTATAGAATCACGCCTCCTTTTAGCGGGCGTAGTGCGTCCGTTGGGAACAGCCTGGAGTCTGAAATCCAATGCAAAATCAGCAAATCCGTATCAGGTTGAAGGCTTTCGACCATCGCCTGATCGACCAATCCACCCAGGAAATCGTGGAAACCGCGAAACGTACTGGTGCACAAGTGCGTGGTCCAATTCCACTGCCTACCCGCAAAGAGCGTTTCACCGTTCTGGTTTCCCCGCACGTCAACAAAGACGCGCGTGACCAGTACGAGATCCGCACTCATAAGCGCGTTCTGGACATCGTCCAGCCAACGGATAAAACCGTTGATGCGCTGATGAAGCTTGATCTGGCGGCAGGTGTGGAAGTACAGATCAGCCTCGGCTAAGACTTCGGTCTAGTCGTGTAACGCTCTGAAATGGGCGGCCATAGCGGGTGAAAGCCCCGTACACTCATGAGGTTTACAACATGACTATTGGTGTAATCGGTCGCAAGTGCGGTATGACCCGCATTTTCACCGAAGAAGGTGTCTCCATTCCGGTCACGGTCATCGAGATCGAGCCGAATCGCGTCACCCAGTTCAAAACTGAAGAAACCGATGGCTACCGTGCAGTGCAAGTCACTGTCGGCGAGCGTCGTGCTTCGCGTGTGACTGCCGCTCAGGCAGGTCACTTCGCCAAGGCCAACGTTGCCGCTGGTCGCGGTGTCTGGGAGTTCCGTCTTGAAGAAGGCGATTTCCAGGCTGGCGATCTGATCAAAGCTGAACTCTTCACTGCAGGCCAGCTGGTAGACGTTACTGGTCAGTCCAAAGGTAAAGGCTTCGCCGGTACCATCAAGCGCTGGAACTTCCGTGGCCAGGACAACACCCACGGTAACTCCGTGTCGCACCGTGTCCCAGGTTCCATCGGCCAGTGCCAGACTCCTGGTCGTGTGTTCAAGGGCAAGAAAATGTCCGGTCACATGGGCGCCGAGCGCGTGACTGTTCAGTCCCTGGAAGTTGTTCGCGTAGACGCTGAACGCAACCTGCTGCTGGTCAAGGGTGCCGTTCCAGGCGCTACTGGCGGCGACGTGGTTGTACGTCCGGCTGTCAAGGCTCGCGGTTAAGGGGAAACTGACATGCAACTCAATGTAAATGACGCTCAGGCGATCGAAGTTTCCGAACTGACTTTCGGTGGCGAATTCAACGAGACGCTGGTACACCAAGCAGTCGTGGCCTACATGGCCGGCGGCCGTCAGGGCACCAAGCAGCAGAAGACCCGTTCCGACGTGGCTGGTGGCGGTAAGCGCCCATGGCGTCAGAAGGGTACTGGCCGCGCTCGTGCTGGTACCACTCGTGGTCCGATCTGGCGTGGCGGTGGTGTAACCTTCGCAGCTCGCCCTCAAGATCACTCGCAGAAGCTCAACAAGAAGATGTACCGCGCAGCCCTGCGCTCCATCCTCGCTGAGCTGGTGCGTAGCGACCGTCTGGTCGTGGTTCAGGACTTCGCTGTTGAAGCGCCGAAAACCAAAGATCTGCTGAACAAGCTGAACGGCATGGGTCTGAACGACGTACTGATCGTTTCCGACGCTGTTGATCAGAACCTGTACCTGGCTGCTCGCAACCTGCCGCACGTCGACGTACGTGATGTACAAGGTTCCGACCCGGTCAGTCTGATCGCATACGAGAAAGTGTTGATCACTGTCTCGGCCGTGAAGAAATTCGAGGAGCTGCTGGGATGAACCAGGAACGCGTATTCAAAGTCCTCCTTGGCCCGCACGTTTCCGAGAAGGCTACCGTTCTGGCTGAGAAAAAAGGCCAGTTCGTATTCAAGGTTGCTACCGATGCAACCAAGCTGGAAATCAAGAAAGCTGTCGAAGGCCTGTTCAACGTAAAAGTTGAAAACGTGTCGACTGTTAACGTTCTGGGTAAAACCAAGCGTACCGCACGTGGTCTGGGCAAGCGTAATGACTGGAAGAAGGCGATCGTCTCCCTTCAGCCAGGCCAAGATCTCGATTTCAGCAGCAGTGCTGAGTAAGGAAGGGGTGCATCATGGCAATCGTTAAATGCAAACCGACTTCCCCTGGCCGCCGTTTCGTGGTCAAGGTGGTCAACCAGGAGCTGCACAAAGGCGCTCCTCACGCACCGCTGATCGAGAAGAAATCGAAGTCTGGTGGTCGTAACAACAATGGCCGCATTACCACTCGTCACGTTGGTGGTGGTCACAAGCAGCATTACCGTCTGGTCGACTTCCGTCGCAACGACAAAGATGGCATCCCAGCCACTGTCGAGCGTATCGAATACGACCCGAACCGTACTGCTCACATCGCCCTGCTGTGCTACGCAGACGGTGAGCGTCGCTACATCATCGCCCCTAAAGGCGTGAGCGCTGGCGACCAGCTGATCGCAGGTGCCCTGGCCCCAATCAAGGCCGGTAACTCCCTGCAGCTGCGCAACATTCCAGTAGGTAGCACCATTCACGGCATCGAACTGAAGCCGGGTAAAGGTGCACAGATCGCACGTTCCGCTGGTGCTTCGGCTCAGCTGATCGCTCGCGAAGGTGTCTACGTGACCCTGCGTCTGCGCTCTGGTGAAATGCGTAAAGTCCTGGCTGAGTGCCGTGCGACCCTGGGCGAAGTCTCGAACTCCGAGCACAGCCTGCGTTCGCTGGGTAAAGCTGGTGCCAAACGCTGGCGCGGCGTTCGCCCAACCGTTCGTGGTGTTGCCATGAACCCGGTTGACCACCCACACGGTGGTGGTGAAGGTCGTACCTCCGGTGGTCGTCATCCGGTATCGCCATGGGGCTTCCCAACCAAGGGTGCTAAAACCCGTGGTAATAAGCGTACCGACAACATGATCGTCCGTCGTCGCAAGTAACTAGAGGGATACGACAGTGCCACGTTCTCTGAAAAAAGGTCCTTTTATCGATCTTCACCTGTTGAAGAAGGTCGAAGTGGCGGTGGAGAAGAACGATCGCAAGCCAGTTAAAACCTGGTCGCGCCGTTCGATGATCCTGCCACAAATGGTCGGTCTGACCATCGCGGTACACAACGGTCGTCAACATGTTCCAGTTCTCGTGAATGAAGACATGGTCGGCCACAAACTGGGCGAGTTCGCCGGTACCCGCACCTACCGCGGGCACGTGGCTGACAAGAAAGCCAAGCGTTAAGGGGTAAGGAAATGGAAGTAGCCGCTAAGTTGTCGGGCGCTCGCATCTCCGCCCAGAAAGCCCGCTTGGTCGCCGACCAGATCCGCGGGAAGAAGGTGGGCGAAGCGCTCAACCTGTTGGCCTTCAGCAGCAAAAAAGCCGCTGAAATCATGAAGAAAGTCCTCGAGTCGGCCGTTGCCAACGCCGAACACAACGAAGGCGCAGACGTTGATGACCTGAAGGTCTCCACCGTCTTCGTCAACGAAGGGCGTTCGCTGAAGCGCATCATGCCACGTGCCAAAGGCCGTGCTGATCGCATCGTCAAGCGGTCTTGCCATATCACTGTCAAGGTTGCGGACAAGTAACGGAGTCGATCAGATGGGTCAGAAAGTACATCCCACTGGCATTCGCCTGGGAATCGTCAAGGAGCACACCTCCGTCTGGTACGCAGACGGTGCTACTTACGCAGATTACCTGTTGAAGGATCTGAAAACGCGTGAGTACCTCCAAGACAAACTAAAAAGCGCGTCCGTAAGCCGTATCGATATTCATCGTCCGGCTCAAACTGCACGCATCACCATCCACACCGCTCGTCCCGGTATCGTTATCGGCAAGAAAGGTGAAGATGTCGAGAAGCTGCGTCAGGACCTGACCAAGCAGATGGGTGTGCCTGTGCACATCAACATCGAAGAGATCCGCAAGCCGGAACTCGACGCTATGCTGGTTGCGCAGAGCGTAGCTCAGCAGCTGGAACGCCGCGTAATGTTCCGTCGCGCCATGAAGCGCGCCGTGCAGAACGCCATGCGTATTGGTGCCAAGGGCATCAAGATCCAGGTGAGCGGTCGTCTCGGCGGTGCTGAGATTGCTCGTACCGAGTGGTATCGCGAAGGTCGTGTGCCGCTGCACACCCTGCGTGCCGATATCGACTACAACACCTACGAAGCTCACACCACCTACGGTGTGATCGGTGTGAAGGTTTGGATCTTCAAAGGCGAAGTTATTGGTGGTCGCCAAGAAGAACTGAAACCACAAGCACCAGCGCCTCGTAAAAAAGCTGCTAAGTAAGGGGTACGCCAAATGTTGCAACCAAAGCGTACAAAATTCCGCAAGCAGATGACTGGCCACAACCGTGGTCTGGCACTGCGCGGTAGCAAAGTCAGCTTCGGCGAATTCGCCCTGAAAGCTGTTGCTCGCGGTCGCCTCACCGCTCGCCAGATCGAGTCCGCACGTCGTGCGCTGACCCGTCACGTAAAACGTGGCGGCAAGATCTGGATCCGTGTGTTCCCGGACAAACCGATCTCCAAGAAGCCTCTCGAGGTTCGTATGGGTAAAGGTAAGGGCTCCGTGGAATACTGGGTTGCCCAGATTCAGCCAGGCAAAGTCCTGTATGAAATCGAGGGTGTTTCTGAAGAGCTGGCGCGCGAAGCTTTCGCCCTGGCTGCTGCAAAGCTGCCTCTCGCCACCTCCTTTGTTAAGCGGACGGTGATGTGATGAAAGCGAATGAACTTCGTGAAAAATCGGCACAGCAACTGAATGAGCAACTGCTCGGCTTGCTGCGCGACCAGTTCAATCTGCGTATGCAGAAAGCAACTGGCCAGTTGGGGCAGTCGCACCTGCTCTCGCAAGTTAAGCGTGACATCGCTCGCGTGAAAACTGTGCTCAACCAGCAGGCAGGTAAGTGATCATGGCTGAAGCTGAAAAAACCGTCCGTACGCTGACTGGCCGTGTCGTCAGCGACAAAATGGACAAGACCATCACCGTTCTGATCGAGCGTCGCGTAAAGCACCCGATCTACGGTAAATACGTTAAGCGTTCGACTAAGCTGCACGCGCACGACGAAGCCAACCAGTGCAAGATCGGCGACAAGGTTTCCATCCGTGAAACCCGTCCGCTGGCCAAGACCAAGTCCTGGGCACTGGTTGAAGTCCTCGAACGCGCTGTTGAAGTCTAAGGGCTAGGGGTCGGAGAAATTTTATGATTCAGACTCAATCCATGCTCGATGTGGCCGATAACAGCGGCGCTCGTCGCGTCATGTGCATCAAGGTACTCGGTGGTTCGCACCGCCGTTACGCTGGCATCGGTGACATCATCAAGGTAACCGTGAAGGAAGCGATTCCGCGCGGTAAGGTCAAGAAAGGCCAAGTGATGACCGCTGTTGTCGTGCGCACCCGTCACGGTGTTCGTCGCGCTGACGGTTCCATCATTCGTTTCGACGGCAACGCTGCTGTTCTGCTGAACAACAAGCAAGAGCCGATCGGCACTCGCATCTTCGGGCCAGTGACCCGTGAACTTCGTACCGAGAAGTTCATGAAGATCGTCTCGCTCGCCCCTGAAGTGCTGTAAGGAGATCCGACATGCAAAAGATTCGTCGTGACGACGAGATCATCGTGATCGCCGGCAAAGACAAAGGTAAGCGCGGTAAGGTGCTGAAGGTTCTGGCTGACAACCGTCTGGTTGTTGGTGGTGTGAACCTGGTCAAGCGTCATACCAAGCCTAACCCGATGGCGGGCGTACAGGGCGGTATCGTCGAAAAAGAAGCGCCTCTGCACGCTTCCAACGTTGCCATCTTCAACGGTGAAACCAACAAGGCTGACCGCGTTGGTTTCAAAGTAGAAGACGGTAAAAAAATTCGTGTCTTCAAGTCGACCCAAAAAGCGGTTGATGCTTGAACACTGCTAGGTAGAAGACCATGGCACGACTGAAAGAGATTTACCGGAACGAAATCGCTCCTAAGCTTAAGGAAGAACTTAAGCTGTCGAACGTGATGGAAGTTCCGCGCGTTACCAAGATCACCCTGAACATGGGTCTGGGCGAAGCGATCGGTGACAAGAAAGTCATCGAGCACGCTGTTGCCGACCTGGAAAAGATCACCGGTCAAAAGCCGGTCGTGACTTTCGCTCGTAAATCCATCGCGGGCTTCAAAGTCCGTGAGGGCTGGCCGATCGGCGTCAAGGTGACCCTGCGTCGCGACAAGATGTACGAATTCCTGGACCGCCTGCTGGCGATCTCCCTGCCTCGGGTTCGCGACTTCCGCGGCCTGAATGCCAAGTCCTTCGATGGCCGTGGCAACTACAGCATGGGCGTGAAAGAGCAGATCATCTTCCCGGAAATCGACTACGACAAGATCGATGCTCTGCGCGGTTTGGACATCACCCTGACCACCACTGCTCGTTCGGACGACGAAGGCCGCGCTCTGCTGCGTGCTTTCAAGTTCCCGTTCCGCAACTGATTGGAGTAGGAAAATGGCCAAGAAGAGCATGAAAAACCGCGAGCTGAAGCGTCAGCTCACGGTAGCCAAGTACGCCAAAAAGCGTGCCGAGCTGAAAGCGACCATCGTCAACCTGAACGCCTCTCCTGAAGAGCGTTTCGCTGCCGTTGTCGCCCTGCAGAAGCAGCCACGCGATGCCAGCGCCGCGCGTCTGCGCAACCGTTGCCGCCTGACCGGTCGTCCTCACGGTGTATACCGTAAGTTCGGCCTGGGCCGTAACATGCTGCGTCAAGCTGCAATGCGCGGTGACGTACCAGGTCTGGTCAAGGCCTCCTGGTAATCGCTGCAGGCTGGACCCCGGCGGAAGGGGAGCAATCTTCCGACCGCCGGTGACCTCGCCAACAAACAAGCCCCTATATGGGGCTTGTTTCGTTTCTGCCTTGTGTCTAGAATGACCGGCTCACCTGAGCCTGGGTTTTTTGCCCTGTCCGCTCGGGTGGTTGTGATAGCCGCAAGGCTAATAATTCTTGTATCAGGAGCATCTAGCCCATGAGTATGCAGGACCCGTTAGCGGACATGCTAACTCGCATCCGTAATGCCCAGATGGCTGAAAAGTCCGTCGTAAGCATGCCTTCCTCCACCCTGAAGGTCGCGGTTGCCAAAGTTCTGAAAGACGAAGGTTACATCGCCGGCTACCAGGTAACTGGTGAGGCCAAGCCTTCCCTGTCGATCGAACTGAAGTACTTCGAAGGCCGTCCGGTCATCGAGGAACTGAAGCGCTCCAGCCGTCCAGGCCTGCGCCAGTACAAGT
Organism: Pseudomonas sp. B19(2017); assembly: GCF_002113165.1. Taxonomy (NCBI): domain Bacteria; kingdom Pseudomonadati; phylum Pseudomonadota; class Gammaproteobacteria; order Pseudomonadales; family Pseudomonadaceae; genus Pseudomonas; species Pseudomonas sp. B19(2017). The sequence continues at coordinate 139,300 of NZ_NEJR01000012.1, read as the reverse complement.
CCGTCGCAGAACTGCCGAAAGTACGTGGCGGTCTGGGCGTGTCTATCGTCTCCACCAACAAAGGTGTGATGACTGATCGCGCTGCACGCGCTGCCGGTGTCGGCGGCGAAGTTCTGTGCACAGTGTTCTAAGGGGAGATAGGCATGTCTCGCGTCGCTAAGAACCCCGTTAAGCTGCCAGCAGGCGTCGAAGTCAAATTCGCCGGCCAGCAGCTTTCGGTGAAGGGTGCCAAAGGCACTCTCGAACTGAACGTTCACTCGTCTGTTGAAGTTACCGAAGAGTCTGGCGAGCTGCGTTTCGTCGCTCGCAACGGTGACCAGCAAGCTCGCGCCATGGCCGGTACCACCCGTGCTCTGGTGAACAACATGGTCCAGGGCGTAAGCCAAGGCTTCGAGCGCAAGCTCCAGCTGGTCGGTGTTGGTTACAAGGCACAGGCCAAGGGCACCGTCCTGAACCTGGCCCTGGGCTTCTCGCACCCAGTGGACTACGAACTGCCAGCCGGTATCACCGCTGAAACCCCAAGCCAGACCGACATCCTGATCAAGGGTATCGACAAGCAGCTGGTGGGTCAGGTGGCCGCTGAAATCCGCGACTTCCGTCCGCCAGAGCCTTACAAAGGCAAGGGTGTGCGTTACGCGGACGAAGTAGTCCGTCGTAAAGAAGCCAAGAAGAAGTAGGGCCTAGCAAATGACCGACAAAAAAGTTACTCGACTGCGTCGCGCTCGCAAAGCACGTCTCAAGATGCACGAACTCGAAGTCGTGCGCCTGTGCGTGTTCCGCTCCTCGCAGCACATCTACGCCCAGGTCATTTCGGCCGACGGCAGCAAGGTTCTGGCAAGCGCCTCGACCTTGGACAAAGAACTGCGTGATGGCGCCACTGGCAACATCGACGCGGCCACTAAGGTTGGCAAGCTGGTAGCTGAGCGTGCGAAAGCCGCCGGTGTATCTCAAGTTGCCTTTGACCGTTCCGGCTTCAAGTACCATGGCCGCGTCAAAGCGCTGGCTGATGCTGCTCGTGAAGGCGGGCTGGAGTTCTAAGTTATGGCAAATAACGATCAAAAGCGCGACGAAGGCTACATCGAGAAGCTGGTTCAAGTTAACCGCGTTGCCAAAACCGTAAAAGGCGGCCGTATCTTCACCTTCACCGCGCTGACCGTGGTAGGTGATGGTAAAGGTCGTGTTGGCTTCGGCCGTGGCAAGTCGCGCGAAGTACCTGCCGCGATCCAGAAAGCCATGGAAGCTGCTCGCCGCAACATGATCCAGGTTGACCTGAAGGGCACCACCCTGCAGTACGCCACCAAGGCTGCCCACGGCGCCTCGAAGGTTTACATGCAGCCTGCCTCGGAAGGTACCGGTATCATCGCCGGTGGCGCAATGCGTGCTGTCCTGGAAGTTGCTGGTGTTCAGAACGTTCTGGCCAAGTGCTACGGTTCGACCAACCCTGTGAACGTGGTTTACGCCACCTTCAAGGGTCTGAAAGCCATGCAATCTCCTGAATCCATTGCTGCCAAGCGCGGCAAGAGCGTCGAGGAGATCTTCTGATCATGGCAACCGTAAAAGTAACGCTGATCAAGAGCGTCTCGGGCCGTCTGCCTAACCACAAGCTGTGCGTTAAAGGCCTGGGTCTGCGTCGCATCGGTCACACTGTAGAAGTCCAGGATACTCCCGAAAACCGCGGGATGATCAACAAGGCTTACTACATGCTGAAGGTCGAGGGTTAATCGATGAAACTCAATGATCTGAGTCCAGCGCCGGGTTCCCGTCGCGAGAAGCATCGTCCAGGTCGTGGTATCGGTAGCGGTCTGGGTAAGACCGGCGGCCGTGGCCACAAAGGTCAGACTTCCCGTTCGGGTGGTTCGATCGCTCCTGGCTTCGAAGGCGGTCAACAGCCGCTGCACCGTCGTCTGCCGAAGTTCGGCTTCGTTTCCCTGAAAGCCATGGACCGCGCCGAAGTGCGTCTGTCCGAGCTGGCCAAGGTGGAAGGCGACGTGATCTCCGTGCAATCCCTGAAGGATGCCAACGTGATCGGCCAGAACGTACAGCGCGTGAAAATCATGCTGTCTGGCGAAGTCACTCGCGCAGTCACCATCAAGGGTATCGCAGCCACCAAGGGTGCGCGTGCGGCTATCGAAGCAGCTGGCGGCAAGTTCGAGGAATAAATGGCTAAGCAAGGTGCTCTCTCTTCGCTCGGTAAGGGCGGGATGTCGGAACTCTGGGCTCGTCTGCGCTTTCTGTTCATGGCGATCATCGTCTATCGGATAGGTGCGCATATCCCGGTTCCTGGCATCAATCCGGACCGTCTGGCGGATCTGTTTCGGCAGAATGAGGGGACCATTCTTAGCTTGTTCAACATGTTTTCCGGTGGCGCGCTCGAGCGCATGAGCATCTTTGCACTGGGGATCATGCCGTACATCTCGGCATCGATCATCATGCAGCTGATGACGGCGGTCAGCCCGCAACTGGAGCAGTTGAAGAAGGAAGGTGAAGCTGGCCGTCGCAAGATCAGCCAGTACACCCGCTACGGCACCGTTATCCTGGCACTGGTTCAAGCCATTGGCATGTCCATTGGCCTGGCCAACCAGGGCGTGGCGTTTTCTGTAGGCCTGGGCTTCCATGTCGTCGCCGTCTCCACCTTCGTGGCAGGCGCGATGTTCATGATGTGGCTGGGCGAGCAGATCACCGAGCGCGGTGTGGGCAACGGTATCTCGATGTTGATCTTCGCAGGTATCGTTGCCGGTCTTCCGAGAGCAATCGGGCAGTCTTTCGAGTCTGCACGCACAGGCGATATCAACATTTTCGCCCTGGTCGCTATCGGTTTGCTGGCAGTAGCGATTATCGGCTTCGTGGTGTTCATTGAGCGTGGTCAGCGTCGTATCGCCGTTCACTACGCCAAGCGTCAGCAGGGCCGCAAGGTCTTCGCTGCGCAGACCAGCCACTTGCCGCTGAAGGTGAACATGGCAGGGGTCATCCCGGCCATTTTCGCGAGCAGCATTCTGCTGTTCCCGGCTTCGCTGGGTGCCTGGTTCGGTCAGTCCGAAGGTATGGGCTGGCTGCAGGACATCTCGCAGTCGATCGCTCCTGGTCAGCCGTTGAACATTCTGCTGTTTAGTGCAGGGATCATTTTCTTCTGCTTCTTCTACACAGCGTTGATGTTCAACCCGAAAGACGTAGCGGAAAACCTGAAGAAGTCCGGTGCCTTTATTCCGGGTATCCGTCCTGGTGAGCAGTCGGCGCGCTACATTGATGGCGTTCTGACCCGTCTGACCATGTTCGGTGCTCTTTACATGATGGCCGTCTGCCTTCTGCCCCAGTTCCTGGTGGTGGCAGCAAATGTGCCGTTCTACCTTGGCGGGACCTCGTTGCTGATTGTGGTAGTGGTTGTGATGGACTTCATGTCCCAAGTACAATCGCACCTCGTTTCGCACCAGTACGAATCCCTGATGAAGAAAGCCAACCTGAAAGGCTACGGTGGCAGCGGTCTGCTGCGCTGATACGCCCCTAAGGTTCGAGGAGTCGGTAATGAAAGTTCGTGCATCGGTGAAAAAGCTGTGCCGTAACTGCAAGATCATCCGTCGCGAAGGCGTCGTACGAGTGATCTGCAGCGCGGAACCGCGTCACAAACAGCGCCAAGGCTGAGTGTGATCTGCGCTTCAAACCCAGCAGCTAGTGTGCTGCTGGGTTGATTATTCGTTTCTACAGCGATATTATCTCGCGCCCTATTTCTTGGCTTCCGGGGCGTAGGTAGCTGTCAATTGGAGTCCCACTGAATGGCCCGTATTGCAGGCGTCAACATTCCAGATAACAAGCATGCTGTTATCTCGCTGACCTACATCTATGGTGTCGGTCGCACTACTGCACAGAAGATCTGTGCAGACGCTGGTGTAAACCCAGCCGCTAAGATCAAGGATCTGAGCGACGAGCAAATCGAAACCCTGCGTGGCGAAGTCGCGAAGTTCACCACCGAAGGTGACCTGCGTCGTGACATCAACATGAAGATCAAGCGCTTGATGGACCTGGGTTGCTACCGCGGCCTGCGTCATCGTAAAGGTCTGCCGGTTCGCGGTCAGCGCACCAAGACCAACGCACGCACCCGTAAGGGCCCGCGTAAGCCGATCCGCAAGTAATCGCCCAGGAATATAGACATGGCAAAACCTGCTGCTCGTCCTCGTAAGAAAGTCAAAAAGACAGTGGTTGATGGCATCGCCCACATCCATGCCTCTTTCAACAACACCATCGTGACCATCACCGACCGTCAGGGCAATGCTTTGTCCTGGGCGACCTCCGGTGGTTCGGGTTTCCGTGGTTCGCGCAAATCCACCCCGTTCGCAGCCCAGATCGCTGCTGAGCGTGCTGGTCAAGCTGCGCTGGAATACGGTCTGAAGAACCTCGACGTAAACGTCAAGGGTCCAGGTCCAGGTCGTGAGTCCGCCGTTCGTGCACTGAACAGCTGCGGCTACAAGATCGCCAGCATCACCGACGTGACGCCAATCCCGCACAACGGGTGCCGTCCGCCGAAGAAGCGTCGCGTGTAATCAGGAGACAGATAAATGGCACGTTACATTGGTCCAAAATGCAAACTGTCTCGTCGTGAAGGCACTGACCTGTTCCTGAAGAGCGGCGTTCGCGCTCTGGAATCGAAGTGCAACATCGAAGCAGCCCCAGGTATCCACGGCCAGCGCCGTGGCCGTCAGTCCGACTACGGTACCCAGCTGCGCGAGAAGCAAAAAGTTCGTCGTATCTACGGTGTTCTGGAGCGTCAGTTCCGCGGTTACTACCAGGCTGCAGCCTCGAAAAAAGGCGCAACCGGTGAAAACCTGCTGCAACTGCTCGAGTGCCGTCTGGATAACGTCGTCTACCGTATGGGCTTCGGCTCGACTCGTTCCGAGTCCCGTCAGCTGGTTTCGCACAAAGCGATCAGCGTCAACGGTAAGACTGTAAACATTCCATCCTACCAAGTTCGTCCGGGTGACGTGGTCGCGGTTCGCGAGAAGTCGCTGAACCAGCTGCGCATTGTTCAAGCCCTTGAACTGTGCGCCCAGCGTGGCCGCGTTGAGTGGGTTGACGTGGATGCTGCTAAAAAGTCGGGCGTTTTCAAGAACGTTCCTGCTCGCAGCGACCTGTCTGCCGACATCAACGAGAACCTGATTGTCGAGCTCTACTCCAAGTAAGGGCTAGAAAATAGGTGCATCCATGCAGATTTCGGTAAATGAGTTCCTGACTCCCCGCCACATTGATGTGCAGGTAGTCAGTCCGACCCGCGCCAAGATCACGCTCGAGCCTCTCGAGCGTGGCTTCGGCCATACCCTGGGCAACGCGCTGCGCCGCATCCTGTTGTCCTCCATGCCTGGCTGTGCAGTAGTCGAGGCCGAGATCGACGGCGTACTCCATGAGTACTCCGCGATCGAAGGTGTTCAGGAAGACGTAATTGAAATCCTGTTGAACCTGAAAGGCCTGGCTATCAAACTGCACGGTCGTGACGAAGTTACGCTGACCTTGTCGAAAAAGGGTTCGGGGGTGGTTACCGCTGCCGATATTCAGCTGGATCACGATGTCGAGATCGTCAACCCCGATCACGTAATCGCGAACCTGGCGTCGAACGGCGCCCTGAACATGAAGCTCACTGTAGCTCGTGGTCGTGGTTACGAGCCGGCCGACTCCCGTCAGACCGACGAAGACGAAAGCCGTAGCATTGGCCGTCTGCAGTTGGACGCTTCGTTCAGCCCGGTGCGTCGTATCGCCTATGTGGTCGAAAACGCCCGTGTTGAACAGCGTACCAACCTGGACAAGCTGGTCATTGATCTGGAAACCAACGGCACCCTGGATCCTGAAGAGGCTATCCGCCGCGCTGCGACCATCCTGCAACAGCAGCTGGCCGCGTTCGTCGACCTCAAAGGTGACAGCGAGCCTGTCGTAGTCGAGCAGGAAGACGAGATCGATCCGATCCTGCTGCGTCCGGTTGACGACCTGGAACTGACTGTACGTTCGGCCAACTGCCTCAAGGCGGAGAACATCTACTACATCGGCGACCTGATTCAGCGTACCGAAGTAGAGCTGTTGAAGACTCCTAACCTGGGCAAGAAGTCCCTGACTGAAATCAAGGACGTCCTGGCCTCTCGTGGTCTGTCTCTCGGCATGCGCCTCGACAACTGGCCGCCTGCAAGTCTTAAGAAAGACGACAAGGCGACCGCCTGATCGTCGTAATCACCGAACGTAGTGTTTGGTAAGGAATGAATCATGCGTCATCGTAAAAGTGGACGTCACCTGAGCCGTACCAGCTCTCACCGCAAGGCTATGTTCCAGAACATGGCAGTGTCGCTGATCGAGCACGAGCTGATCAAAACCACCCTGCCGAAAGCCAAGGAACTGCGCCGCGTTGCCGAGCCGCTGATCACCCTGGCCAAGGAAGACAGCGTAGCTAACCGTCGTCTGGCTTTCGACCGTACCCGTTCGAAATCCGCCGTTGGTAAGCTGTTCAACGACCTGGGCAAGCGTTATGCCACCCGTCAGGGCGGCTACCTGCGCATCCTGAAGTGCGGTTTCCGCGCTGGCGACAACGCGCCTATGGCGTACGTCGAGCTGGTTGATCGTCCTGTCGGCGGTGCTGTAGAAGCTGCTGAGTAAGACGTTCTGTCTGCTGCAAAGAACCGGGCCTAGTGCCCGGTTTTTTGTTTCTGTATGTATTGTTTATTTCTATTGATACAAGTCAGGTAATGAATTTGTACCTGTAACCTTGCTCGTCAATACTCTCTCCACAGCCGCCAAGCCGGCATTTGAAGACCGTATGGAGAGCCCATGAGCAAGATTCTCACCACCGCCAGCGGTGCACCCGTAGCCGATAACCAGAATTCCCGTTCCGCCGGCCCACGCGGCCCGTTGCTGCTCGACGACTTCCACTTGATCGAGAAGCTTGCCCATTTCAACCGTGAGAACATTCCTGAGCGTCGCGTGCACGCAAAGGGCTCGGGCGCCTATGGCACCTTTACCGTTACCCGCGATATCACCGCCTACACCAGTGCCAAGCTGTTTGAACAGATTGGCAAGCAGACCGAGACCTTCCTGCGCTTCTCCACTGTTGGTGGTGAGCGTGGCTCTGCGGACACCGAGCGCGACCCGCGCGGTTTTGCCGTGAAGTTCTACACCGAGGAAGGCAACTGGGACATCGTCGGCAACAACACGCCGGTGTTCTTCATTCGCGACCCGCTGAAGTTCCCGGACTTTATCCACACCCAGAAGCGGCATCCGCAATCCAACCTGAAGAATGCCCAGATGATGTGGGACTTCTGGTCGCACTCCCCCGAGGCGCTGCACCAGGTCACCATCTTGTTCTCCGACCGTGGCATCCCGGACGGCTACCGCCATATGCACGGCTTCGGCAGCCACACCTATAGCCTGATCAACGCCGAGGGTGAGCGCACCTGGGTCAAATGGCACTTCAAGACCCAGCAAGGCATCAAAAACCTCACGCCGGCAGATGCTGCGCGTCTGGCTGGTACTGACCCGGACTACGCCCAGCGCGACCTGTTCGAAGCCATTGAGCGAGGAGATTACCCGCGCTGGACCGTATGCATCCAGGTGATGAGCGAAGCCGAGGCGGCCAGCCGCGACGAAAACCCTTTTGACGTGACCAAGACCTGGTCGCAGAAGGATTACCCGTTGATCGAAGTGGGGGTGCTGGAGCTCAACCGCAATCCGCTCAACTACTTTGCCGAGGTCGAGCAGGCTGCGTTTGGGCCCAGCAACATGGTGCCAGGTGTCGGCCTGTCGCCAGACCGCATGCTGCAAGGGCGGGTATTCGCCTACGCTGACGCGCACCGCTATCGGGTGGGCACCAACCACCAGCAACTGCCGGTGAACGCGCCACGTTGCCCGGTTAACAGCTATCAGCGTGATGGTTCCATGGCCACTGGCAGTTACGGCAGCGCCCCGAACTATGAGCCCAACAGCTACAGTGATGCACCGAAGCAGTCGCCGCGCCATGCCGAGCCTGCACTGGCCCTGAAGGGTTCGGCTGACCGTTATGATCACCGCGAAGACACCGACTACTACAGCCACGCCGGCGCACTGTTCCGCCTGATGAACGATGAGCAGAAAGCCCTGCTGGTCAACAACATTGCCGGCACCATGGCAGGCGTCAGCGAAGACGTGGTCCTGCGCCAGCTGCAATACTTCTTCAAGGCCGATCCGGCCTACGGCGAAGGGGTTGCCAAGGCCTTGGGCATCAACCTGGCTTAAGTCGAAGTGATAAGAAGAACCGCCCTCATTTGGGCGGTTTTTCAATGAATATCACTACTGTTTAACCGATTTTTTGCTTCAAATTGCGCGTTTTTCAGTGACCGCGGGCAAAAGCTGGTTCACACTATGTGGCATAGACGTTTTCACATGGAGAAGCAGGGCGATGCAAGGCCACCCGGACGTAATCAACTACCTCGTCACGCTGCTGAAGGGCGAACTGGCGGCACGCGACCAGTACTTCATTCACTCGCGCATGTACGAAGACTGGGGCCTGTCCAAGCTCTACGAGCGCATCAACCATGAGATGGAAGAAGAAACGCAGCACGCCGATGCCCTGATGCGTCGCATCCTCATGCTTGAAGGTACTCCCGACATGCGTGCGGACGATCTGGAGGTCGGCAGCACCGTGCCGGAAATGATCGAGGCTGATCTCAAGCTCGAGTACAAGGTGCGCGGAGCGCTGTGCAAGGGCATTGAACTGTGCGAGCTGCACAAGGACTACGTCAGCCGCGACATCTTGCGCGCCCAGCTGGCTGATACCGAAGAGGATCACACCTACTGGCTGGAGAAGCAGCAGGGGCTGATCAAGGCCATTGGCCTCGAGAATTACCTGCAGTCGCAGATGTAAAAGCCTGGGGCTGCCTTGCAGCCCTATCCGACCGGTACGGCGCCCCGGCAAGGCCGCTCCCACAGGGAAATGCATTACTCCTGTGGGAGCGGCCTTGCCGCTCCGTATCGGTCGGATGGGGGCGCAAAGCGCCCGCAGGGCCTTACGCCCGATCCCGCTCCAGCAGCGGTTTCAGGTAGTGCCCGGTATACGACTGTTTCATCGTACTCAGTTCTTCCGGCGTACCGCAGGCAATGATCTGCCCGCCTTTCGAGCCACCCTCCGGCCCCAGGTCCACCAGCCAGTCCGCGGTCTTGATTACATCCAGGTTGTGCTCGATCACCACCACGGTATTACCGTGGTCACGCAGCCGATGCAGCACGTCCAGTAACTGCTGGATATCGGCAAAGTGCAGGCCCGTGGTCGGCTCGTCGAGGATGTACAAGGTCTTGCCGGTGTCACGCTTGGACAGTTCCCGCGACAGCTTCACCCGCTGTGCTTCGCCGCCCGACAGTGTGGTCGCCGACTGCCCCAGCTTGATATATGACAGCCCCACATCCATCAGCGTCTGCAGCTTGCGCGCCAGCGCCGGCACCGCATCGAAGAACTCGCGGGCATCCTCGATGGTCATCTCCAGCACCTCGTGGATGTTCTTGCCCTTGTACTTGATCTCCAGGGTTTCGCGGTTGTAGCGCTTGCTCTTGCACACGTCGCACGGCACATAGATGTCCGGCAGGAAGTGCATCTCCACCTTGATCAGGCCATCGCCCTGGCAGGCCTCGCAACGGCCACCCTTGACGTTGAACGAGAAGCGCCCCGGGCCGTAGCCACGCGAACGCGATTCCGGCACACCGGAGAACAGCTCGCGAATAGGCGTGAAGATGCCGGTGTAGGTCGCCGGGTTCGAGCGAGGTGTGCGGCCGATCGGGCTCTGGTCGATATCCACAACCTTGTCCAGGTGCTGCAAGCCATCCATGCTGGCATGCGGCGCCGCTTCCAGGCTGCTTGCGCCATTCAGTGCAGTAGCGGCCAGCGGGAACAGGGTGTTGTTGATCAGCGTCGACTTGCCCGAGCCGGAAACCCCGGTCACGCAGGTCAGCAGGCCGATCGGGATTTCCAGGTCGACGTTTTGCAGGTTGTTGCCACGCGCGCCCTTGAGCTTGAGTTGAAGCTTTTTGTTGCGCGGCGTGCGCTTGGCCGGTACGACGATCTTCTTGCGCCCGGAAAGGTACTTGCCAGTCAGCGAGTCGGGGTGGTCCATGACCTCCTGCGGCGAGCCCTCGGCGACGATCTGCCCGCCGTGCACGCCGGCCCCCGGGCCAATGTCCACCACGTAGTCGGCCAGGCGAATGGCGTCCTCGTCGTGTTCCACCACGATCACCGTGTTGCCCAAGTCGCGCAGGTGGTTGAGGGTGGCCAGCAGGCGGTCGTTGTCACGCTGATGAAGGCCGATGGAGGGTTCATCGAGGATGTACATCACCCCCACCAGGCCCGCGCCGATCTGGCTGGCCAGGCGGATACGCTGCGCTTCGCCACCGGACAGGGTATCGGCGCTGCGGTCGAGGGTGAGATAGTCGAGACCGACGTTGACCAGGAACTGCAGGCGCTCGCAGATTTCCTTGAGGATCTTCGCTGCAATTTCGCCGCGGCGACCGGTCAGGGTCAGCTTGCCGAAGTAGTTGCTGGCTTCACCGATCGGCAGGTTGGTCACTGCGGGCAAGGTCTTCTCGCCCACCCATACATGCCGTGCCTCACGCCGTAGGCGGGTGCCGCGGCAATCCGGGCAGGGCTGGGTACCGAGGAACTTGGCCAGTTCTTCACGCACGGTGGCCGACTCGGTCTCGCGGTAGCGGCGTTCGAGGTTCGGCACGATGCCTTCGAACGGGTGCGAGCGCTTGACGATGTCACCACGGTCGTTGAGGTATTTGAAGTCGACACTCTGTTTGCCGCTGCCCTGCAGGATCACCTTCTGGTGCTCGGCCGAGAGTTCGCCGAACGGTTCCTCCAGGCTGAAGCCGTAGTGCGCGGCCAGCGAACCGAGCATCTGGAAGTAGTACACGTTGCGCCGGTCCCAACCACGGATCGCGCCTTCGGCCAAGGTGAGCTCGGCATTGACCAGGCGTTTGGTGTCGAAGAACTGCTTCACCCCCAGGCCATCGCAGGTCGGGCAGGCGCCGGCCGGGTTGTTGAAGGAGAACAGCTTCGGCTCCAGCTCGCTGATGGCATGGCCACAGACCGGGCAGGCGAAGCGCGCGGAGAAGATCGTCTCTTCGCCGGGTTCGTCGTCCATCGGCGCCACCAGGGCGATGCCGTCGGCCAGCTTGAGCGCCGTCTCGAACGATTCGGCCAGGCGCTGTTGCAGGTCGGCGCGAACTTTGAAGCGGTCCACCACCACATCGATGCTGTGCTTTTTTTGCTTGTCCAGCTTGGGCAGTTCATCGAGTTCGTAGAGCTTGCCATTGACCCTGGCACGCACGAAGCCCTGGGCGCGCAGCTCGTCGAACACTGCCAGGTGCTCGCCCTTGCGCTCGCGAACCACCGGCGCCAGCAGCATCAGCTTGCTGCCTTCCGGTCGCTCAAGCACCAGGTCGACCATCTGGCTGATCGTTTGCGCCTCCAGCGGGATGTCGTGGTCCGGGCAGCGTGGGGTACCAACGCGGGCGTACAGCAGGCGCAGGTAGTCGTAGATTTCGGTGATGGTGCCGACCGTGGAGCGGGGGTTGTGCGAGGTCGACTTTTGCTCGATGGAAATGGCCGGCGACAGGCCTTCGATGGTGTCGACGTCAGGTTTTTCCATCATCGACAGGAACTGCCGGGCATAGGCCGACAGCGACTCCACATAGCGGCGCTGGCCTTCGGCATACAGGGTATCGAACGCCAGGGACGACTTGCCGGAACCGGACAGGCCGGTGATCACGATCAGCTTGTCCCGCGGCAGGGTCAGGTCGATGTTCTTCAGGTTGTGGGTACGCGCCCCACGAATCAGGATCTTGTCCACTGCGGCCTCGCTTGGCGGGCATAAACAAGGAAGTATACGGCGCGCTGCCAGTACGCGGCAAAGCGTCGCGTAGATGCCGTCAAGCTGTCGGACTGATAGAATCGCCGCCGGTTCACACGAGGTTTATCCATGCACGACACCCACAACGAGCGCATGAGCAGCGGCGAAACCCGCGCTGCTAGCGGCCTGGCCCTGGTCTTTGCCTTTCGTATGCTGGGCATGTTCATGGTCTTGCCGGTGCTGGCCACCTACGGCATGGACCTGGCCGGCGCCACGCCTGCGCTGATTGGCCTGGCCATTGGTGCCTATGGTTTGACCCAGGCGGTATTGCAGATCCCGTTCGGGATGATTTCCGACCGCATCGGCCGCCGGCCGGTGATTTACCTGGGGTTGGTCATCTTTGCCCTTGGCAGTGTATTGGCGGCCCAGGCCGACTCCATCTGGGGGGTGATCGCCGGGCGTATCCTGCAGGGCGCCGGGGCGATTTCCGCTGCGGTGATGGCGCTGCTGTCCGATCTCACCCGCGAGCAGCACCGGACCAAGGCCATGGCCATGATCGGCATGAGCATCGGCCTGTCGTTTGCCGTCGCCATGGTCGTCGGCCCATTGCTGACTCGTGCCTTTGGCTTGTCAGGATTGTTCCTCGCCACGGCAGGACTTGCCCTGGTCGGCATCCTGCTGATCGCTTTTGTCGTGCCCAATACCCACAGCATCCTGCAGCACCGTGAGTCGGGTGTGGCGCGCCAGGCTATCGGCCCGACCCTGCGTCATCCGGACCTTCTGCGCCTGGACGTGGGTATCTTCATCCTCCACGCCATCCTCATGGCCAGCTTCGTCGCGCTGCCACTGGCCTTTGTCGAGCGCGGTGGTCTGCCGAAGGAGCAGCACTGGTGGGTATACCTGACCGCGTTGTTCATCTCATTTTTTGCAATGGTCCCGTTCATCATCTACGGCGAGAAAAAGCGCAAGATGAAACGCGTGCTGGCCGGGGCGGTCAGTGTGTTGCTGCTGGTGGAGGTGTTCTTCTGGCAGTGGGCTGACGGTTTGCGCGGACTGGTGATCGGCACCGTGGTATTCTTTACTGCATTCAACCTGCTGGAGGCATCGCTGCCTTCGCTGGTCAGCAAGGTGTCGCCTGCAGGTGGCAAGGGAACGGCCATGGGGGTTTACTCCACCAGCCAGTTCCTCGGCGCTGCCCTGGGAGGAATCCTCGGTGGCTGGTTGTTCCAGCACGGCGGGCTGAACATGGTGTTCCTCGGTTGTGCGGTACTGTGTGCCATCTGGTTGGTCGTCGCCTTGCGCATGAACGAGCCGCCCTATGTGACCAGCCTGCGCATGCCGCTGACGCCAGAGGCAGTCCGGGAAGCCGGCCTGACCGAGCGCCTGATGGCCGTGCCGGGTGTGACCGACGCCGTCGTGGTGGCAGAAGAAGCTGCCATCTATATCAAACTGGATACGAAAATTTTGGACCGCACGACCCTCGAGCGCCTGGTGAACCCGGCCTCTTCGGCGTGCGAAGCCTAGGAGAACGTTATGGCCCGTGGGGTTAACAAAGTCATTCTGGTCGGCACCTGTGGCCAGGATCCCGAAGTCCGCTACCTGCCCAACGGTAACGCCGTGACCAACCTGAGCCTGGCTACCAGCGAGCAGTGGACCGACAAGCAGTCGGGCCAGAAGGTCGAGCGTACCGAGTGGCACCGTGTGTCGCTGTTCGGCAAGGTTGCCGAAATCGCCGGCGAATACCTGCGCAAGGGTTCGCAGTGCTACATCGAAGGCAAGCTGCAGACCCGCGAATGGGAAAAAGACGGTATCAAGCGCTACACCACAGAGATCATCGTCGACATCAACGGCACCATGCAGCTGCTCGGCGGCCGTCCGCAGGGCCAGCAGCAGGGCGGTGACCCGTACAACCAAGGTGGCGGCAACTACGGTGGCGGCCAGCAGCAACAGTACAATCAGGCTCCGCCACGTCAGCAGGCCCAGCGCCCGCAGCAGGCCCCTCAGCGTCCAGCACCACAGCAGCCCGCACCGCAGCCGGCGGCTGACTTTGACAGCTTCGATGACGATATCCCGTTCTGATTCGAACGGTAAGGCATCGCGCTGTACCAGCAACCCGGAGCAATCGCTCCGGGTTTTTTATGCCTGAGGGAATGACGCAATAAGCGGTCATGGCGTGAACATCAAAATACTCATATAAATTGTCTCTTTTGTTGTAGGGCATTTCTGAGTTTGCTCTTGCGTCAACTATCAGCTGCCGCGATTGCTTAGCATCTACTTTTTTCAGGGGGTGGATCATGCAATCAGAAAGTGAAGAGTTTGATCAAATTGAAATTCAGCTGAATTCTTCGTCAGGCGATTATCGTGTCCCGGGGTTCTGTGATGGTTACGCGGTGTACCGTAATGGTTGTAAAAAGGGCGCCGGTTATACTGGGGGCTTACTGCTCCTGCTAGGTTTTTCCATCGCTGCGCTGGCCATCGGAGCGCTGGTTTTCGGCCCGTCGACGATCACTTACTACCGATCAACCGGCCCCTCCTGGTTTCAGTATGTCCAGATGTACGCGCCGGCGATAATGATGGCTGGCGGTGCGCTGTTTACCTTGGGTGGTTATCTGTATTCAAAGAAGGCAATGGGGCGAGAGGAGTTTCTGGTGACGATTTACAAGCTCATCGCGCCTGATGGGCAGGTTGTTACTGGAACAGTTCATCTCCGTTATCTGGGTGGTGATAACTTTAATATAAGAATCAACTGAGGGGCAGGCAGGCCAGAAGGGCGAGGAAATTTTATCCTCGCGTGCTGACAGACGTCACGGTGCCTGCTTACTATGCCGCTGGCCTGGCTAGGTGGTGATGAATTGTCGCTTTGGCAGTTTCTTGGCTTGCTGACCTGTTTCTTTGGTGTGTTGTTGGCCAGCGGCAGCGCTAAGAGGGTAGGTGAGCAGGGGCGGCCGACGAGCCGTTTGCCGGTTGCGTTCGCTCTGTTGGCGGCGGCGCTTTTTACGGCGTCAGTTTCTGGCTTCAATAGAACAACCGCGGCTCCGGCGAGTCCAGCAGGCTGGCCAGCTTGGTCAGGGCAAAGCCGAGTTCCTGGCGGCTGGGGGCCATCAGGGCGATGCGCACGCCGCAGGTAGCGTGACTGCGTTCAGCCAGGAACTGACTACCACTGACTACCGTGACGCCATTGTCGCGCGCCAGGTTGGCGAACTCATCGCTGGTCCATGGCTGCGGCAACTCCAGCCAGATGTGGAAACTGTTGGGCTGGCTGCGGATCCTGTACTTGCCAAGAATCTCCCGGGCCATTTGCTGGCGCGCGGCCGCCTCTTCCTGTTGTTCCCTCACTAGCTGGTCGGCCATGCCGCTGTTGATCAGGTTGCTGGCCAGTTGCGCCATCAACGGTGATGGCATCCAGACGCTGCTGCGTACCATCGACGATAGCCGCGACAGCGTTTGCGGCGGGGCATACAGGTAACCGATGCGCAGCGCCGGCAGCACGCTCTTGGACAGGCTGGTCAGATACACCGAGCGCTCGGGCGCATAGGCTGCAAGCGGTTGGTAATCCGGTGCGGGCTCGAGGAAACCGTAGATATCGTCATCGACGATAAACAGGTCGAACTCGCGGGCGATCTCGGCGATGGCCTGGCGCCGTGCGTGGGGCATGATCGAGTTGGTCGGGTTCTGGTGCGTGGTGACGCACACCAGCAGGGAAGGGCGGTGCTCCAGGCACGCCGCGCGCAATGCTTCGGGAATCAGGCCGTGCTCGTCCATGGCCACGCCGCGCAGGCGGCGGCCCATGCTGTGGGCCAGGGAGATGATGCCCGGGTAGCAGAACGACTCGCATAGCACCACATCGTCGCTCTTGGAAAGGCTGGCGATGGCCACCAGTAGACCGTGCTGTGCCCCCGAAGTCAGTACCACCTGCTGCCAGCACGCCTCGGGTAGCCGGCGCCGGATCCAGGCAGCGCCGGCCTGCTTGTGGGTCGCGTGGCCACCTTCGGTGACGTAGTCGAGTACTTGCGTCAGGTCGGGCGACGCGGCCAGCTTGGTTATGGCCCCGCGCAGCCAGTCGGTCATGTGGGCATCGTTGGGCTTGATGATCGACAGGTCGATCTGGCCGCTCTCACGCTCGGCCGGCGCAGGTCCGGGCCTGACGACAGGGGCAGCATTTGGCACCTGCGGTTGCGGCAGCACGAAGGTACCTCGACCGACTTCGCCCACCACCAGGCCACGCTTGGCGGCTTCGTCATAGGCCCGGCCGATGGTCCCGGGGGTCACGCTCAAGGACTCAGCCAAGTCCTTGAGCGTCGGCAAACGTTCGCCAGCAGCGAGCCGGCCGCTGCCGATGTCCTGCTCAAGGGCGTCGGCGATCATCAGGTAGACCGGCTGCGCCAGGTCGCTGTAGTGAGGAACCCACATGGAAATGGCACCAGAATCTGCAAGAGCGCGGAAGCCTAGCACGAAAGGCCTGATGGACGTAATCGTGATTTCCGCCCATGAATTACCATGATTGCATCGATCATACCTCCTGCTTGGCTTCATATGCTGCCAATCTGGACGGGCTAAGCTTTAGCACCTCGGTCTGTCTTTTTTTCAGAAAAACCCATTTAAATCATATTGTTAGTCGGTTTGGCAGGACTTGCTTCACGGCGTGTACAAGAAATTCATTGAATCGATGTTATTTTTGTAAATACAATCATTGCATCGATTCAATCTGCCGGAATAAGGATATACCTTTATGGAGCTGTTAGGCGCGTTCTGGGCGGAGCACTGGTTGCTGGCGATCCTCATGCTCGGGGCGATTGCCTTCGTAGCTGGCTTCGTCGACAGCATTGCCGGTGGCGGCGGGCTGTTCCTGGTGCCGGGCTTTCTGCTGGTTGGCATGCCACCCCAGGTGGCCCTCGGCCAGGAAAAACTGGTCAGCACCCTCGGCACGTTGGCGGCCATTCGCAACTTCCTGGCCAATAGCAAGATGGTCTGGCAGGTGGCGCTGGTCGGCGTGCCGTTCGCATTGCTCGGTGCCTACCTGGGGGCACACCTGATCGTGTCAATCTCTCAGGAAACCGTGGGCAAGATCATCCTGGCGCTGATCCCCTTCGGCATCCTCATCTTCCTCACCCCCAAGGACCGCCCGGTCAAGGAGCGCGAACTGTCATCGCGCATGCTGTTCACCGTGGTCCCGCTGACCTGCCTGGCCATCGGTTTCTATGACGGCTTCTTCGGCCCCGGTACCGGCAGCATGTTCATCATTGCTTTCCATTACCTGCTGCGCATGGACCTGGTCTCCAGCTCGGCCAACTCCAAAACCTTCAACTTCGCGTCCAACATCGGCGCCCTGGTGGCCTTCGTCATTGCCGGCAAGGTCGTCTACCTGCTGGCGTTGCCGCTGGTGGCCTGCAACATCCTCGGTAATCACCTGGGCAGCGCGCTGGCCCTGCGCAAGGGCAACGAAGTGGTACGCAAGGCGCTGGTGTTCTCGATGCTTTGCCTGTTCACCAGCTTGGGCTTGAAGTACCTGACCTGACTCATCGACAAGGAAACAACTGATGAAAACCGCATTCGTAACCGGCGCCTCGGCGGGCTTTGGTCGCGCCATCTGCCGTACCTTGGTCGGCAAAGGCTACCGCGTGATCGGTGGCGCCCGGCGCATGGACAAGCTGCAAGCGCTGGAAGCCGAACTGGGCGCCAACTTCATTCCGCTGGCGCTGGATGTCACCGACCCGGTGTCGATCGAGATGGCGGTCGAGCGGATTCGTGATGCTTCGCTACAGATCGACCTGCTGGTCAATAATGCCGGGCTGGCGCTGGGGGTGGACCGTGCCCAGGCCAGCAGCGCGGAAAACTGGCAGCGGATGATCGACACCAACATCACCGGCCTGGCCATGGTCACCCACAAGTTCCTGCCGCAGATGGTGGAAGCCGATAGCGGCATGATCATCAACATTGGCTCGATCGCCGGCACCTACCCCTACCCGGGCGGTAACGTGTATGGCGCCAGCAAGGCTTTCGTCCGCCAGTTCAGCCTCAACCTGCGTGCCGACCTGGCGGGCACCCGCGTGCGGGTGAGCAACATCGAGCCGGGGCTGTGCTCGGGCACCGATTTCTCGGTGGTGCGCCTGAACGGTGACCTGGATGCCGTGCAGGCCCTGTACCGGGATGTGCAGGCCATCCTGCCCGAGGATATCGCGGCCACGGTGGCCTGGATTGCCGAGCAGCCGGCGCATGTGAACATCAATACCATCGAAATCATGCCGGTGGCGCAGAGCAGCGCGGCGCTGAACGTGGTACGCAACCTGCCGCATTGCTGACCGGTCGGGTGGATGGCACCGGCGTTGCCGGTGTTCGCGGGTGAACCCGCTCCTACAGGAAAGCGCGACGGCTTGGGCATGTGTAGTACCTGTGGGAGCGGGCTCACCCGCGAATCAGACATCACAGCGCCTTGTGCTGACCTATGTCATCGCACCTTCTCGATTCTTGGCTAGTCTTACCTGTTGGCGGCCATCAATTGGCCGCCACCGTGAGTACCAAGAGGCGCCGGCCATGTTCCGTGCGTCCACCACCTGATCAGGAGTGCACGATGGACCTGAACCGTCGGCAGTTCTTCAAGGTCGCCGCCGTCGGCCTTGGAGGCTCGAGCCTTGCGGCGTTGGGCATGGCCCCGACACCCGCATTCGCCGAGCAGGTGCGTCACTTCAAGCTGGCGCATACCAAAGAGACCCGTAACACCTGCCCCTACTGCTCGGTCGGCTGCGGCCTGATCATGTACAGCCAGGGCGATGCGGGCAAGAACGTCAAACAGAACATCATCCATATCGAAGGTGACGCCGACCACCCGGTCAACCGCGGCACCCTCTGCCCGAAAGGCGCCGGCTTGCTGGACTTCATCCACAGCCCGAGCCGCCTGCAGTACCCCGAGGTGCGCAAACCGGGCAGCAAGGAGTGGGTGCGGGTCAGCTGGGACGAGGCGCTCGATCGCGTCGCCGACCTGATGAAGCAGGATCGCGACGCCAACTTCATCGAAAAGAACGCCCAGGGGCAAACGGTCAACCGCTGGCTCACCACCGGTTTTCTCGCTGCTTCCGCCGCCTCCAGCGAGGCCGGCTACCTGACCCACAAGGTCGTCCGCGCAACAGGCATGCTGGGGTTCGATAACCAGGCTCGTGTCTGACATGGCCCGACGGTGGCAAGTCTTGCCCCGACGTACGGCCGTGGCGCCATGACCAACCACTGGTCCGATATCGCCAACGCGAATCTGGTCCTGGTAATGGGTGGCAACGCAGCAGAAGCGCATCCGTGCGGCTTCAAGTGGGTGACCGAGGCCAAGGCGCACAACAAGGCGCGGCTGATCGTGGTCGACCCGCGCTTTACCCGTACCGCTTCGGTGGCGGATTACTACGCACCAATCCGTACCGGTACCGACATCGCCTTCATGGGCGGGCTGATCAATTACCTGCTGAGCAACGACAAGATCCAGCACGAGTACGTGCGCAACTACACCGACGTGTCGTTCATCGTCAAAGAGAACTATGGCTTCGAGGATGGCCTGTTCAGCGGTTACGACGAGGCCAAGCGCGTGTATGCCGACAAGTCCGGCTGGGGTTACGAGCTGGGTGAGGACGGTTTTGCCAAGGTCGATCCGACCCTGCAGCACCCGCGCTGCGTATTCCAGCTGATGAAGCAGCACTACAGCCGCTATACCCCCGAGCTGGCAAGCATGACCTGTGGCATGCCGCAGGACGCCATGCTGAAGATCTGGGAAGAGATCGCCACCTGCTCGGTACCGGGCAAGACCATGACGATCCTTTACGCGCTCGGCTGGACGCAGCACTCGATCGGCGCACAGATCATCCGCAGTGCGGCCATGGTCCAGTTGCTGCTGGGCAACGTCGGCATGCCGGGGGGTGGGGTCAACGCCTTGCGCGGGCACTCCAACATCCAGGGCCTGACCGACCTCGGCCTGCTGTCCAACTCGCTGCCGGGTTACCTGACCCTGGCTGGCGATGCCGAACAGGACTACGCCGCCTACATTGACAAACGTGCCTCCAAACCGCTGCGCCCGGGGCAACTGTCGTACTGGCAGAACTATGGCAAGTTCCACGTCAGCCTGATGAAAGCCTGGTACGGCGCCAACGCCACGGCCGAGAACAACTGGGGCTACGACTGGCTGCCCAAGCTCGATGTGCCGGCCTACGATGTGCTGCGCATGTTCGAGATGATGAGCCAGGGCAAGGTCAACGGCTACATGTGCCAGGGCTTCAACCCGATTGCCGCGCTGCCGGACAAGAACCGCGTCACCGCCGCCCTGGCCAAGCTCAAGTGGCTGGTGATCATGGACCCGCTGGCCACAGAAACTTCGGAGTTCTGGCGCAACGCCGGGCCGTTCAACGATGTCGACACGGCTAACATCCAGACCGAAGTAATCCGCCTGCCCACCACCTGCTTCGCCGAGGAAGACGGCTCGCTGGTCAACAGCAGCCGCTGGTTGCAGTGGCACTGGAAGGGCGCCGATGGCCCGGGCGAGACCCGCACCGACGTGCACATCATGAGCGAGCTGTTCCTGCGCCTGCGCCAACGCTACCAGGCCGAGGGCGGCGCCTACCCGGACCCGCTGATGAACATCAGCTGGCCATACAAGATCCCGGAAGAGCCATCCCCGGAGGAGCTGGCCAAGGAAATGAACGGCTGGGCGGTGACCGACGTTACCGACCCGACTGGCGCAGTGCTCAAGGCCGGCCAGCAACTGGCGGGCTTTGGCCAGCTCAAGGACGATGGCAGCACCGCGTCCGGCTGCTGGATCTTCGCCGGCAGCTGGACCGAGCAGGGTAACCAGATGGCTCGCCGTGACAACAGCGACCCGTACGGCATGCACCAGGTGCAGAACTGGGCCTGGGCCTGGCCGGCCAACCGCCGCATCCTCTACAACCGTGCTTCCAGCGACCCGCAAGGCAAGCCGTGGGACCCGGAGAAGAAGCGCCTGGTCTGGTGGAATGGCAAGGCCTGGACCGGTACCGACGTGCCCGACTTCAAGGTCGATTCGCCACCCGAGGCGGGGATGAACCCGTTCATCATGAACCCCGAGGGCGTGGCGCGGTTCTTCGCCATCGACAAGATGGCCGAAGGCCCGTTCCCCGAGCACTACGAGCCGTTCGAGACGCCGATTGGCATCAACCCGCTGCACCCGCAGAACAAGAAGGCCACCAGCAACCCGGCCGGGCGGGTCTTCGACTCGGTGTGGGACACCCTGGGCAAGCACGACGAATTCCCGTACGCGGCGACCACGTACCGGCTTACCGAGCACTTCCACTTCTGGAGCAAGCATTGCCGCCTCAACGCCATTGCCCAGCCCGAGCAGTTCGTCGAAATCGGCGAGGTGCTGGCCAACGAGAAGGGGATCAAGGCCGGTGACCGGGTGCGGGTGTCGAGCAAGCGCGGGCACATCGACGCCGTGGCGGTGGTGACCAAGCGGATTCGCCCGCTCAAGGTCAACAACCAGACCGTGCACCAGATCGGCATCCCGCTGCACTGGGGCTTCACCGGGGCCACGCGGCATGGCTACCTGACCAACACCCTGGTGCCTTTCCTGGGTGACGGCAATACCCAGACGCCAGAGTCCAAGTCGTTCCTCGTCAAAGTGGAGAAACTCTGATGGCCAGCCAAGACATCATCGCCCGCTCGGCCACCACCACCGTACCGCCTTCGGTACGCCAGCAGCAGGAAGTCGCCAAGCTGATCGACACCACCAAGTGCATCGGCTGCAAGGCCTGTCAGGTGGCGTGTTCGGAGTGGAACGAACTGCGTGACGAGGTCGGCCACAACCACGGCACCTACGATAACCCCCAGGACCTCACCGCCGAGACCTGGACCCTGATGCGCTTCACCGAGCATGAGCGCGACGACGGCAACCTGGAGTGGCTGATCCGCAAGGACGGCTGCATGCACTGCGCCGAGCCAGGTTGCCTGAAGGCCTGCCCGAGCCCGGGGGCGATCATCAAGCACGCCAACGGCATCGTCGACTTCAACCAGGACCACTGCATCGGTTGCGGCTACTGCATCACCGGCTGCCCGTTCAATATCCCGCGCATCTCGCAGAAGGACCACAAGGCGTACAAGTGCACCCTGTGTTCCGACCGCGTGACGGTGGGCCTGGAGCCGGCCTGCGTGAAAACCTGCCCGACCGGGGCGATCGTGTTCGGCAGCAAGGACGAGATGAAGGTGCATGCTGCCGAGCGCATTGTCGACCTCAAGTCGCGAGGCTATGACAATGCCGGGCTGTACGACCCGGACGGCGTCGGTGGCACCCACGTGATGTATGTGCTGCACCATGCCGATACGCCGAAGCTGTATGCCGGCCTGCCGGACCAGCCGGTGATCAGCCCGCTGGTCGGGCTGTGGAAGGGCATCACCAAGCCGCTGGCGCTGCTGGCCATGGGCGCGGCGGTGCTGGCCGGGTTCTTCCACTATGTGCGGGTCGGGCCGCAGCGGGTAGAGGAGGACGAACACCCGACACATGCGGATGAAAGCGTGCACCAGGTGGACCCGTCGGTCCATGTCTATGATCCGACCAAGCCCGGTGGGCAAGGGGAGCAGCGGCCATGAACGACAACAAACCCATCCTGCGCTACAACGCCAACGAGCGCAGCAACCACTGGGTCGTCGCGATCCTGTTCATCCTGGCTGGCCTGTCGGGGCTGGCGCTGTTCCATCCGGCGCTGTTCTGGCTCAGCAATCTGTTTGGCGGTGGGCCGTGGACGCGCATTCTGCATCCGTTCCTGGGCGTGGCGATGTTCGTGTTCTTCCTCGGCCTGGTGTTGCGTTTCTGGCGCGCGAACTTCATCACTGCCAATGATCGTCTATGGTTGCGGCGTATCGATCGGGTCATGCTGAACAGGGAAGACGGCGTGCCACCGATCGGCAAGTACAACGCCGGTCAGAAGCTGCTGTTCTGGACCCTGTTGCTGTGCATGCTGGTGCTGTTGATCAGCGGCGTGGTGATCTGGCGTGCCTGGTTCAGTCATTACTTCGATATCGGCGCCATTCGCCTCGCCACTCTGCTCCACGCCCTGGCAGCGTTCGTGCTGATCCTCAGCATCATCGTGCACATCTACGCCGGCATCTGGATCAAGGGCTCGATCGGCGCCATGCTGCATGGCTGGGTCAGCCGCGCCTGGGCGCGCAAGCACCATGAGTTGTGGTACCGCGAAGTGACCGGTGACAAGACGCCGGGCAATCACGGACGAAAAGAAGGATAAGCGCTTGAGCACGATACTCGAACCCGGGCAGATCGAAGCGTCGGCGGTGATGCCGCCGTTTCTGCACCTACCCCCCGCCAACCTGTTCGAACTGCGGGCCGCGCGCCTGGAGCAGCTGGCCGAGGGCAATGCCCTTGGCGAATACCTGAAGCTGGTGGCCCGCTTGTGCCGTGTCCAGCAGCAGCTTGTGGATAACCCGCCCACCTGCATGCCGGTAGCCGAGGCGCGTCAGCGCCTGTGCATAAGTCATGGCCTGCCGCCGCTGGCGGCGGACAGCCTGGTCCGTGAAGGGCCATGGCTGGTCTGGTTGCAGGCCTTGCTCGAGCACTTCAATGCGCAGACCAGCGGCCCGCTGGGTGAGGCGTTGCTAGCCCTGCGTGGCAGCGACGACAACCAGCGCAAGGGCTGGGGCATTGCCTTGCTCGCCGGCCAGTACGACGCAGTGCCCGCGGCGCTGGTGCCGTTCATTGGCGCGGCCCTGCAGGCGGCCTGGTCCAGTTGGCTGCTGGCGTTGCCCGCGTCCGAGCTCAAGCCCGCCGGCGGCCTGGCCCAGTGCCCGGCCTGCGGTTCGCCGGCGATGGCCGGGGTAGTGCGCAACCGTGGCAAGCACAATGGCCTGCGCTACCTGGCCTGCTCGCTGTGTGCCTGCGAATGGCATGTGGTGCGGGTCAAGTGCGTGTACTGCGAGTCGAGCAAGGACCTGCGCTACACCAGCCTCGACGATGACCGCCATGCACCGGGCAAGGCGCCGCTGCGGGCGGAGTGCTGCCCCGAATGCGAGTGCTACCTGAAGCAGAACTACCTGGAAAACGATGCGGCAGCCGAGCCGCTGGCCGATGACCTGGCCAGCCTGGCACTGGATATTCGCCTGGACGAGGAGGGCTTCCATCGGTTGGCACCGAACCTGATGCTCGCACCCGGATAGTAGCTGAGTGTCTACACTGTAAGACCGAGTCGCCCTTTTCGCGGGCATGCCCGCTCCCACATGGACCTGCGCAGAACCTTGTGGGAGCGGGCACGCCCGCGAAGAGGCCAGAACAGACAACGGAATAGTCCAAGGTAGTACCGCATGTCCTCCAGCCTAGCCAGCGACACCCCACGCCTACCCTCCATCGACACCCTTTTGCGCCACCCGGCCTGCCTCCCGCTGATCGACCGCCATGGCCGCGACGCGGTCCTTGCCACCCTGCGGCAACTGCTCGACGACCTGCGCGACCCTGCCCGCAGCGGCCAGCTCAGCGCCGCCGAACTGGCCGCTGAAGTGCTGCTGGGCCGCACCGGCGAACGCCTGGCCACCCAGCAGCGCAGCCAGGTCCGCCGTGTGTTCAACCTCACCGGCACTGTCCTGCACACCAACCTCGGCCGCGCCTTGTTGCCAGAAGAGGCTATCGAGGCCATGCAGACCGCCGCCCGCTACCCACTCAACCTGGAGTTCGACCTGGCCACCGGCAAGCGCGGTGACCGGGACGACCTCATCGAAGGGCTAATCCGCGAGCTGACCGGCGCCGAAGCCGTCACCGTGGTCAACAACAACGCCGCCGCCGTGCTGCTGGCGCTCAACAGCCTGGGCGCGCGCAAGGAGGGCATCATCTCCCGCGGTGAACTGATCGAGATCGGTGGTGCCTTCCGCATCCCCGACATCATGGCCCGTGCCGGCGTGAAGCTGCACGAAGTCGGTACCACCAACCGCACCCACGCCCGTGACTACGAGGCTGCCGTCAACCCACGTACCGGCCTGCTGATGCGGGTGCATTGCAGCAACTACAGCATCCAGGGCTTCACTGCCCAGGTGCCCACCGCCGAGCTGGCGCGCATCGCCCGCCAACATGACTTGCCGCTGCTGGAAGACCTGGGCAGCGGCAGCCTGCTTGACCTTACCCGCTGGGGCCTGCCCGCCGAACCAACCGTGCGTCAGGCCCTGGCTGACGGTGCCGATATCGTCACCTTCAGTGGCGATAAACTGCTGGGCGGGCCGCAAGCCGGGATCATCGTCGGGCGCAAGGCGCTGATCGACAGAATCAAGAAGAACCCGCTCAAGCGCGCGCTACGGGTCGACAAGATCACCCTCGCCGCACTCGAAGCGGTGCTGGCGCTGTACCGTAACCCCGACCGCCTGGCCGAGCGCCTGCCCAGCCTGCGCCTGCTGACCCGCAGCCAAACCGAAATTCGGGCCCAGGCCGAGCGCCTGGCGCCAGCGCTCAAGGCCTGCCTCGGCGAACAGTGGGCGGTCAGCGTGGAGTCGGCGCTGGGCATGATCGGCAGTGGTAGCCAGCCGGTGGCCCGCCTGCCGAGCGCAGCGTTGTGCCTGCGCCCGCAGGTTTCGAAGAAGCTGCGCGGGCGCAGCCTGCACGTGCTGGAGCGGGCCTTGCGTGACCTGCCGGTGCCGGTGCTCGGGCGCATTGCCGACGACGCCCTGTGGCTGGACCTGCGCCAGCTGGATGACGAAGCCCAGTGGCTGGCACAGCTGCCCGCCCTGCAATTGGGGCCGGTACAGTGATCGTTGGTACCGCCGGCCACATCGACCACGGCAAGACCGCACTGCTTCAGGCCCTGACCGGCCAGGCCGGGGACCAGCGCCAGGAGGAGCGTGCGCGTGGCATGACCATCGACCTTGGCTACCGCTATGCGGCCTTGACCGAGGGCGCAGCACTGACCGGTTTCATCGATGTACCGGGCCATGAGCGCTTTATCCACAACATGCTGGCCGGCGCCCAGGGCATCGACCTGGTGTTGCTGGTAGTGGCGGCCGACGACGGGGTGATGCCACAAACCCGCGAGCACCTGGCAATCATCGAGCTGCTGGGCATTCCCCAGGCATTGGTGGCGATCAGCAAATGCGACCGGGTAGAGTCGGCCCGCCTGGCCGACGTTCAGGCACAGGTCAGCGAATTGCTGGCGCCGGGCCCTTATGCGGGGGCACGGCAGTTGCCGTTGTCGAGTGTGACCGGCGAAGGTATCGATGCCCTGCGCCAGGCTTTGCTGGCGGCCGGCCAGCGCGTGCGCCAGCGCAGTGTGCGCGGCGGATTCCGCCTGGCCGTTGACCGTGCTTTCGCTGTCACCGGTGCGGGGGTGGTGGTCACGGGTACGGCGCTGGCCGGGCGGGTCAGTGCCGGCGACACTTTGTTGCTGGGCAAGGCCGGCAAACCGGTGCGGGTACGTGGCCTGCACGCGCAGAACCAGGCCGCCCTGGTGGCCGAGGCGGGCCAGCGGGTGGCGCTGAACATCGCAGCCGAACGCCTGGCGGTGGAGCAGGTGCATCGGGGTGACTGGTTGGTCCCCGAGTGGCTGCATGCGCCCAGCGTGCGGGTGGATATCGAGCTGAAGCTGTTGCCGGGCGAGACCCGCACCTTCGAACATTTCAGCGCGGTGCATGTGCACCTCGGTACCCAGGACGTAACGGCCCGAGTGGCCTTGCTCGAAGGTGAAACCTTGGTGGCGGGCCAACGTATGTTCGCCCAGTTGCTGCTCAACGCGCCGCTGCAGGCGGTACACGGCGACCGCCTGGTGCTGCGCGACCAGCGTGCCCAGCGCACCCTGGGGGGCGGCAAGGTACTTGATCCGTTCGCACCAAGCCGTCAGCGTCGCAGCGATGAGCGCCTGCGCCAGTTGCAGGTGCTGCGCGATGCCGAGGACCTGGAGCAGGCCCTGCCGGCGCTGCTCGCCAGTGCACCAGGGGGTATCGACCCGCAGCGCCTGGAGCGACAGTTCAATCGCCTGCGCGAAACCTGGCAGATGCCGGAAGATGTGCTGGTGGTGGCCACGCGGCAAGGCCAAGTGCTGTTTGCCAGTGCGCGGTGGCAAGCGCTCAAGCACCAGGTGCTGGAGCAGCTGGCGCGGTTCCATGAACAGGAGCCCGACCAGCTCGGCCCGGACCGCGACCGCCTGCGCCGCTTTGCTGCCTTGCCGCTGGAGCGGCCTGCTTTTGTCAGCCTGCTGGATGAGTTGCTCGATGACGGCGCCATTGCCAGCAGCGGGCCTTGGCTGCACCTGCCCGATCACAAGGTGCAGTTGAGCGACGCCGACAGCGCGTTATGGGCGAGTCTGCAACCAAAGTTGCTGGCGGGGCACTACGATCCGCCCTGGGTCAGGACGCTGGCGAGTGAGGAGAATTGTGCCGAAGCCGATGTGCGCCTGTTGCTGCGCAAGCTGGCCCGGCTGGGCCTGGTGCACCAGGTGGTGCGCGACCTGTTTTACCCCGAGGCGACGCTACAGCGCATGGCAGAGCTGCTGCTGGGGCAGGCCAGTGAAACGCCGATAGTGCAGGTTGCTGCGTTTCGCGATATGTTGGGCATCGGTCGCAAGCGCAGTGTGCAGATACTGGAGTATTTCGACCGCATCGGCCTGACCCGGAGGGTGGCCGATCAGCGTCACATTCGCGCCGACAGCGCCCTGGCCCAGCAGCAGGCCAGGCACTGAGTTCAAGGAAGGCAATCGCGCCCGGTGGCGCGGCCGGGCTTCAAACCCGGTTGGGGACGGCAGCCGTTCCCGGGCAGGTTCGACTCCCGCTGCCTTCCGCCATTTTCTTTTGCCTGATCTGGCCCTATCGCCGGCAAGCCAGCTCCCACAGGTACTCCACAGGCTTCGGGCCTGGTGTTATCCCTGTGGGAGCTGGCTTGCCGGCGATAGGGCCAGATCAGGCAGCACTCAGGCCCGCTCCCCACACAGGTCCAGCGCAAACCACCGCTCTGCCGTGTCGACATCCAGCCCCGCTCCCAGCAGCGCAACCATCTTGGCCAGTGCCGCCTCGCGGGTCATGCCCCCGCCACTGACCAGCCCGGCCCCGCGCAAGCGGTTACCCGCCGCATAGGTATCGAACACCACCGACCCCTCAGGGCACTGGCTGATAGCCGCCAGCATCACGCCCCGCTGGCGCGCCGCACTCAGCACATCCAGCAATGCCTGGTCATCCGACGGCCCGGTACCGCTGCCATAGCACTCCAGCAGCAGCCCTTGCACGCCGCTGCCCAGCAGTGCCTGCAAGTGCGCGGCCTGCAAGCCCGGGAACACCGGCACTACCGCCAGGTTGACCGGCTGGCGCGGGTGCTTGTAGCCAAGCTCGGCAGGGATCGCCGTGGCGCGCTCACTGTCACGATGACGTGGCAGCACGACAAAGGCATCGAACGCCTCGCTGCGCAGCTTCGAAGCCCGGCAGCCATGCAGCAACTGACCATGGAAGTACAGCTGCACGCCAGCTGCCAGCCCTTGTTCGAACTGGCGCAGCGCGCCGCACAGGTTGCCCCATGCATCGCTGTCTGCGGCACCCGCCGGCAGCATCGAGCCGGTCAGCAACACCGGCACCGGCAGGCCCAGCAGCAGGAATGACAATGCCGCGGCGCTATAGGCCAGGCTGTCGGTGCCATGCAGCACCAGCACGCCATCATGGCCAGCCACCTCTACCGCTGCGACGATGGCATCGCGCATCGCCAGCCAGTTGTGCTGTTGCATGTTGGCGCTGTCCAGCAGCGGGTCCAGTTCCTGCAGGGTCCATTGCAGCTGAGGCGCATCGGCCATGTGGGCGAAGTGTTCGCGCATGCGCGCTTCGAAACCACCTGCCGGCGCCAGGCCTTCGGGGGTTTCGAGCATGCCGATGGTGCCCCCGGTATAGAGAACGAGGAGATTGTTTACTGCTCGCATGGGAAGCATCCGTAGCGGTGAGCGGAGAAAGGTAAGCCGCCCACGGACGGGGCGGCTGGAAGGGAGAATATCAGCGCTGTGTCTGGACTTCGCCGACTGCTTTGTCAGTGGCTGTTTCCGCCTGCGGATTGGCAGGCCAGGCATTGCGGTCCAGGTCCAGGTCAGCGAACTTGGCCGAATCGAACACCGGCTGGTCGACGCCGGCTTTGCGCTGGTCGTCGTAGTCGCGCATTACCCGCAGACCGACCTTGAACAGCAGGGCCAGGGCAATCAGGTTGACGAAGGCCAGGCAGGTCATGGTGATGTCGGCGAAGGCGAACACGGTCGACAGGTCCTGCAGCGAACCCCATACCACCAGTGCCAGCACCAGGCCACGGAACACCATCAGCACCACGCGATTGCGGGTGAGGAACTGCAGGCTGTTCTCGCCCAGGTAGTAGTTGTAGAGGATGCAGGTGAACACGAACAGCGACAATGCCACGCTGACGAACACACGGCCCCAGTCACCAACCACGGCAGCCAGCGAGTTCTGGGTCAGGACGATGCCGTCACCTTCGAAGCCCGGGGTGTAGAAGCCCGACAGCAGGATCAGCAGCGCGGTGCAGGTGCAGATCACGAAGGTGTCGAGGAACACGCTGAAGGCCTGGACCACGCCCTGGGCACCCGGGTGTTTCACGGCGGCCACGGCGGCGACGTTCGGCGCACTGCCCAGGCCCGCTTCGTTGGCGAACACACCACGCTTCACGCCCATGACGATGGCGCTGCCGAGCAGGCCGCCGAACGCCGGGTCGAGGCCGAAGGCGCTCTTGAAGATGGTTTCCAGCATGGCTGGCACGTGTTCGATCTGGGTGCCGATC
The DNA here is from genome assembly GCF_002113165.1 of Pseudomonas sp. B19(2017). Classification (NCBI taxonomy): domain Bacteria; kingdom Pseudomonadati; phylum Pseudomonadota; class Gammaproteobacteria; order Pseudomonadales; family Pseudomonadaceae; genus Pseudomonas; species Pseudomonas sp. B19(2017). The sequence goes on along the minus strand of NZ_NEJR01000012.1, from coordinate 109,732 downwards.
ACGTACAGGGTCACGCCGATGTAGGCCAGGGTCTTGACCGGTACCAGCAGGTCCGACACTGCGGCAATGCGCTTGATGCCGCCGATGAAGGTGATGGCCAGCAGCACGGCGAGGACGATGCCGGTGTGTTTGGGGTCGAAGGCGAAGGCGTTCTGCAGCGAGTGGGTCACGGTGTACGACTGCAGGCCGATGAAGGCGAAGCCGTAGGTGACCAACAGCAGGATCGAGAACACGATGGCCATGCTTTTCAGCTTCAGGCCATGCTGGATGTAGTAGGCCGGGCCGCCACGGTACAGGCCGTCGCCGTCGGCGCGCTTGTAGACCTGGGCCAGGGTACATTCGAAGAAGCTGCTGGACATGCCCACCAGTGCGGTAACCCACATCCAGAACACGGCGCCTGGGCCGCCGAGGGTCACGGCGATGCCGACACCGGCAATGTTACCGGCGCCCACTCGGCCGGCCAGGCTCAGCATCAGGGCCTGGAAGGAGCTCAGCTGGCCAGCCTGGCCACGCAGCGACTCCTTGAACACACCGAACATGTGGCCAAAGTGGCGGAACTGGACGAACCGGGAGCGGATGGTGAAATAGCTACCCAGCCCTACGATCAGCACAATGAGAAGTTTCCCCGAGAGGAAATCGTTGAGTACTTCGAGCATTGGAAAATGACCTCGATTCTTATTGTTCGTGTGGAAAGACCAGCGGACGGCGGGCGCACCGCTATTCGTTGGGGCGCATGGTTGGCTATGACAAGACCGGTTACAATTTCGCGGGTTGCTCTGTTTTGGTGCAACTTGATGCTACAATTGCGTCATTCGCGTCACCTGAGCCTCGTGTCATGAGCGATCATTTCGCTACCAATCTCAAACTGGCCTGCAGCCACTACCGCTCTATCTCGGAAGTTTGCCGCAAGCTTGCGATCAATCGCGCGCAGTTCAACAAGTACCTGAGCGGGCAGAGCCGTCCGACGGCATTCAACCTCAAGCGCATCAGCGACTTCTTCGGTGTCGAGGATTACGAACTCAATTTGCCGCCCGAGCAGTTCAGCCGCCTGATCGGTGCGCGCGTGCCTACCTTGGCCGAGCAACCTGGGGACCCGATCAGCGATTTGTTCCGCCCCTTGCACGAACATGCCGGCAATCTGTCGCGCTATTGCGGCTACTACCTGGAGTATTCCAACTGCATGTCGGTGCCGGGCACGATCCTGGTGTCGCTGGTGCACCTGTGGGAAGAGCGCGGGCAGTTCCTGTTCGAGCGTCAGGAACGCCAGGAGCGCTCCACCGCTACCAATCCCCATGCCGAGGTGCGTTGCCGCTACCTGGGGGCGGCGTTCCAGTTACAGGACCGCATGTTCCTGGTCGACTACGAGTCGCTGACCTTCAACGAGATGAGCCAGACCATCCTCATCCCCAGCTTCAAAAGCCGCATTACCCGCCTGAACGGCCTGAAGGCCGGCGTTTCCAGCGGCGACCAGCGCTACCCTGCGTGCACCCGGGTGGTGTGGGATTACCTGGGAGAGGAGATCAATCGCATCAACGCCTATCGCCAGGTAAAACTGTACCAGCCGGATGATCCACGTATAGATGACGACATACGTGAGCGTTTGAGTGCGAGACCGCTTACTAACGGGTTGTTTGAAATCAAGTAGTGGTCGACACGTTCAGGCGTCATCGAGAATGAAGGCTTCCACAGCGCTCGCAACCTGATCGGCAATTGCCGGTGTATTGCGTAAGTGGGCAGCGATGCCATGGTCGCAGTCTGTTAGAAACAGGCAGTGCAAACGCGACGCTGAAACGGATTGCATCAGGGCCTGGGTAACTTCTTCAGGGATCGGGCTGTAGCGTTCAGTGCCGGCAAGCCACAGGTTGCCGGCGCTTGTTCCAGGGCCTTTGCCGAATCGCTGTGAGTTGAGCCCGTCGTATTCGCCAATCACCATCATTACTCTTCCAGGGAACTGGTTGAGGAAGGCGTAGCTATCGCTTTCGAGAAAGCCGAAAGGCTTGCTGATGGCAGCAGTGAATGCCGGGCCAAACGGCGCCTTGTGGGCATGGTCTGGATAGACTGCCGGGCAGATCAGTACGATGTTGTCCACTTGTGGCAAGCGTGCCGCGAGTTTGAGCGTGATTGCCGCGCCGAGGCTGTGGCCGATGAGCGTTCGGCATCGCGGTGCGATATGCGCGTGGAAACGCTGTGCTTCGTCAAGGTTGGTGGCCAGTGACGGCGATATTGCACCTGGCTCACTGGCGAGGCTATGACCTGACAGATTGGCAGTGAGTGAACCAATGCCGGCGGCTTGCAGGCGATAGAGCAGGGGATTGAGCCGGGTAAAGTCGGAGCGTGCGCCCCCCAGGACAAATGCCGGCGCTGCGCGTTCGATATCGGGTACCAGCAATCGGGCTTGTTGCTGGTAGTTTTCAAATACTTCGTCGATGAACAGTTCTTTGCCAGGGGCAAGTTCGTCGAACTGCCATTTCAGGCGCTGAGGGGAACCCGTTTGAAAGTGCATGTTGCTCTCTGGAAGAACCGGCTTTGGCCTGAAGGCAGAATAAGCGGTTATCAGCAGCAGCGGAAGTCAGCTCGCCCCTGGTATTTCACCGGCGATTTCTATCGGTGGCGGTGTTGAACTGTGAAACTCTGGAATCACTGCCACAGTGGGATCGAACGGGGCCGGTGTTGGACTTCCCCGCCCAGAAACCGCAAAATGACCCCTTTCCTTCAATCAACCTCTCCGGATCTGCTGACTCTATGCGTATGCGCCTAATGCTGTTGGGTGGTGGCAATGCCCTCGGGCAAGCGCTGATTCGTCTTGGGGCCGAGGAGGACATCGCATTCCTGGCGCCGCGCCCCCCCGAGAACGGCTGGACGCCGGCCAGCCTCACCCAGTTGCTCGACGACCATCGCCCCGATGCCTTGGTCAACCTGGCCTATTACTTTGACTGGTTTCAGGCCGAGTCGGTCAGCGAGCAACGCCTGGCTCAACAGGAGCGGGCGGTGGAGCGGTTGGCGGAGCTGTGCCAGCACCACCAGATCACCCTGGTGCAGCCTTCCAGCTACCGCGTATTCGATGGTGCGCGGGCCACGGCCTACAGCGAAAAGGACGAGCCAGTGCCGCTGGGCTTGCGGGGCCAAGCCCTTTGGCGCATCGAGCAGAGCGTGCGCGCGGCTTGCCCGCAACACGTGCTGTTGCGCTTTGGCTGGCTGCTCGACGAAAGCATCGATGGGGCGTTGGGGCGTTTCCTGACCCGCGCCGAGCAACCCCAGGAGCTGCTGCTGGCTGATGACCGGCGCGGCAACCCGACGCCTGTCGACGACGCCGCCCGGGTGATCCTGTCGGTGCTCAAGCAACTGGATTGCAGTGCGCCGCTGTGGGGCACCTACCATTACGCCGGCAACGAGGCCACCACGCCGCTGGCGCTGGGCCAGGCGATCCTTGCCGAAGCCGGCCAGTATCGCCAGTTGGCCGTGCAGGCGCCGACGCCGCAGGCCCATGCCGCGCGCCCGGACGCCAGCGAAGAGCCGCAGCACGCGGTACTGGCCTGCAAGAAAATCCTTCACACCTTCGGCATCAAACCGCGCGCCTGGCGCGCCGGCTTGCCGCCCCTACTGGACCGGTTCTACCGCCATGGCTGACGCCCCCATCCTGATCACCGGCGGTGCCGGCTTCATTGGCTCCCACCTGTGCGATGCGTTGTTGGACAAAGGCTACGCCGTACGCATTCTCGACGACTTCTCCACTGGCCAGCGGGGCAACCTGCAGGTCGGCCACCCGCGGCTGGAACTGGTTGAAGGCGATGTCGCCGATGCCGGGCTGGTCACGCAGGTTGCGGCTGGCTGCCGTGCCGTTGTGCACCTGGCGGCGGTGGCCTCAGTGCAGGCCTCGGTCGAGGACCCGGTGCGGACCCACCAGAGCAATTTCATTGGCACCCTCAACGTGTGCGAAGCCATGCGCGTGCATGGCCTGCGCCGGGTGTTGTTCGCCTCCAGTGCGGCGGTATATGGCAACAATGGCGAAGGCGAGTCGATTGCCGAAGACACCCCCAAGTCGCCGTTGACTCCCTATGCCGTGGACAAGCTGGCCAGTGAGCAGTACCTGGACTTCTACCGTCGCCAGCATGGCCTGGAGCCGGTGGTGTTCCGCTTCTTCAATATCTTCGGGCCGCGTCAGGACCCATCCTCGCCGTATTCCGGGGTGATCAGCATCTTCTCCGAGCGCGCAGTGCAGGGCTTGCCGATCACGGTGTTCGGTGATGGCGAACAGACCCGCGACTTCCTCTACGTGGGCGACCTGGTGCAGGTGATGGTGCAGGCGCTGGAGCAGCCACAGGTCGAAGAGGGGGCAGTGAATATCGGCCTTAACCAGGCCACGTCGCTCAACCAGCTGCTGGCGGCGTTGGAGAAAGTGGTGGGTAGCTTGCCAGCGGTCAGCTATGTGGCGGCACGCTCGGGTGACATTCGCCATTCGCGGGCGGATAACCAGCGTTTGCTGGCGCGGTTCGAGTTTCCGCAGGCGACGCCGATTGTCGAGGGGCTGGCGCGGCTATTGGGCAAGAGCTGAAATTCCTGGGGGCGCTTTGCGCCCCTATCGCCACCAAGCCAGCTCCAACAAATGGGGCGCACCTCACCCTGTAGGAGCGGCCTTACCGGGGCGCCGGACCGGTCGGATGGGCTGCGCAGCAGCCCCAGAATCACCCATGCCGCACAACTCTGCGCAGGCAATCCCCTGCCTCCAGCACCCGCCCGTCCCGGGCCCGCACCTGCAGTGTTTCCAGCGCCTGCCCCGTATCGCCATCCACCAGTTCCGAACGCACCTCTCCCGCCTCGAACAGAAACCGCTCCCCCCACTGCCTCAAGCCAACCACTACCGGAAACACCGATTGCCCTTTCTCGGTCAGCACATACTCCTTGTAGGCGCTGCCATCCGACGCCGGCTGCAGCGCCAGCAGCCCGCTCTCCACCAGCCACTTGAGCCGGGAGGCGAGGATATTCTTCGCCAGCCCCAGGTTTTTCTGGAATTCACTGAAACGCCGCAGGCCATCGAAGGCATCGCGCAGGATCATCAGCGCCCAACGGTCTCCCAGCACCTCAAGGGCCCGTGCCACGGGGCATTGCGCATTGTTTTCATCGAGCATGGACGGCGCCTTTCGTGATTATCTGGTTGCAGATTAAAACCACATTTGCTAAATAGCCAGCATGTGGTTTCAATTCGAAACCAGATTGACGAGGCCAGCCCGATGAAGCCTGCACTGACACGCTGGATCACCCTGCTGCTGGCCACCACCAGCGCCATGGCCGTGGCGACCGTGTATTTCGCCCAACCTCTGCTCGAGTCGATGGCCGCGGACCTTGGCGTGGCGCAGCAGCAGATCGGTTGGGTAGTTGGCGCGACCCAGGCGGGCTATGCCCTGGGGTTGTTGCTGATCGTGCCGCTGGGGGACCTGATCGACCGCAAGCACCTGTTGCTTGGGCAGTTACTGCTCTCGGCCCTGGCGCTGGTGGGTGTAGGCATGGCGCCGAGCTGGGCGCTACTGCTGCTGGCCCTGGCCATCACCGGGCTTATGGCGGTGATGGTGCAGGTGATGGTGGCGCATGCCGCGAGCCTTGCCACCCCTGGCCAGCAAGGGCAAGCCGTGGGCAGCATCACCAGCGGTGTGGTGCTGGGCATTCTGCTGGCGCGGCTGGCCTCGGGCGGGCTTGCCGACCTGGCTGGCTGGCGCAGCGTGTACCTGTTTGCCGCAGGGCTGCTGATGCTACTGGCGCTGGTGCTATGGCGCAGCCTGCCCATGGGGAAGCCGGTGACGCTGCGGTCTGGCTACCGGGCGCTCATCGTTGCCCAGTTCAGGCTGTACCAGCACGATCGGCTGCTGCGTCAGCGTGGGCTGTTCGGCATATTGGTCTTCGCCGCGTTCAGCGTGCTGTGGAGTGCCATGGTCATGCCCCTGAGCGCCGCGCCATTGGCGCTGAGCCATACCCAGATCGGTCTGTTCGGCCTGGCGGGTGTTGCCGGCACATTGGCGGCCGCGCGCGCCGGTCGCCTGGCCGACCAGGGGCGGGGAGAGCGTACCACCGGGTTGGCGCTTGTTCTGCTGGTGCTGTCTTGGCTGCCTACGGCCTTCGTCGAGCATTCACTGCTGGCCTTCGGGCTGGGTGTGCTGATGCTGGACTTTGCCGTGCAGGCGGTGCATGTCACCAACCAGAGCCTGTTGCTGGCCGGGCGTGGCGCAATGGCCAGCCGGTTGATCGGCGCCTACATGTGCTGTTATTCGCTTGGCAGTGGGCTTGGGGCGGTACTGGCGAGCTGGGTGTATGCCCATTGGGGTTGGGCAGCGGTGTGTGGGCTTGGGATGGGCATCAGCGCGATCGCGCTGGGGTATTGGCTAGGGTTGCAACGTGCGAGGGCGGCCGAAGCCGCCCTGCAGTGTTCAGGTCAGAACTTGTAGCCAAGGCCGACCATGTACACCCACGGGTCGACTTCGACGTTGACCTTGGTCTTGCTGTAGCCCAGTGCGGACGGGCCGTCGACGCTGGCTTTGGTGTCGATGTCGACGTACCAGACCGCGGCGTTGACCAGCAGGTTGTCGGTGAGCATGTAGTCCATGCCCAGTTGACCGGCGATGCCGACCGAGTCCTGCAGCTTCAGGTTGCTGAAGCCCTGCTGCTTGCGTGCACTGCTGAGGTCTTCATCGAAGAACAGGGTGTAGTTGATGCCGACGCCGGCATACGGCTGGAACCTGGAAGTCGGTTCCATCGGGTAGTACTGCAGCGACAGGGTCGGCGGCAGTTGCTTGATGTCGGCCAGCTTGCCGTCCAGGCCGCCGCCCAGGCCTTTGACGCCGACGGTGTGCTTGAACGGGGTGGCGGCCAGCAGCTCCAGGCCAACGTGGTCGGTGAGCATATAGGCGAAGGTCAGGCCCAGCTGGGTGTCGCTGTCCAGGGTAGCCTTGGTACCCGAAACCTTGTTGCCATCGAACTTGAGGTCGCCGCTGCTTTCGTTGGGAGCAGTGGTGATGGCGCCGGCGCGCAGGATCATATCGCCTGCCTGATAAGCGTGGGCGGCAGGTGCGGCGAGCGCAAGGGCCACGAGTGAGGCGCCGAGCAAGGTCTTGTTCATGGAAGCTCCCAGAGGACGTGAGTAATCGAGTAGTCCAATGGTACGGATGCGGTTAAACAGAATGTTTGACCCAGCTCAAAGAAGCGTCTTCACGAATTCGAAACAGGTCTCACTTCAACTCGTACGCGTATATTTTCTCGGCCTCCATCTGGTATCCGGCATCGGCCAGCTCGCTGCTGGAGGCTCTAACCTGCATCTTTCCCTCGATCCAGTAGGGCTGATAGAGGTCTTCGATGCGCACGCCCATTTCACTGAAAATGTGCACGATCTGGTTCGACGGTGGGGGTGGCACGTGGATGCACGCGCCGTAGTAGGGGACCAGCAGGAATTCGGTGGTGCGGCCTTCGTCGCTCACTTCCAGCGGTACGATGTAGCCGGGCAGTTTGATCTGCTGGCCGTCGAGGCTTTTTACCACCGGAGCGTCGGGCGCCTGCTGGCGCGCCGGTGGGGCGGACTCGGCGGACAGGGCGTTGCTGAGCTGTGACATGTCGTGCAGCGGGGCGAGTTGTGGCGGGATGAGCGGGGCGCCTTCGGGGATGAGGGCGGGCCAGTCCAGTTCGCGAGGTTCGCCAGCCCACAGCGGCATCGCTACTGTCAGCAGCAGGATCAGCAGCGTATGCAGTGCTGGCCTCTTCGCGGGCATGCCCGCTCCCACAGGGTTTACCGCAGGCTTCGAACCTGGTGAAGGACCTGTGGGAGCGGGCGTGCCCGCGAAGAAGGCAGTGAGGTTTCTGATCATTGCACACACTCAGAGGTGAATGGACAGGCCATCGGCCAGCGACTGCCGATAGGCCCGCCATGCCGGCACGCTGCCCATCAGCAGCGCGGCCCCCAGGATGATAGCCAGCAATGTCCACTCATGAGCACTGGGCATGGCCAGCGGCAAATACAAACCATAGTTGGCCTGCACATACCCCTGTGCCAGGGCGATACCCGCATACAGCAAACCAAGCCCGGCAGCGATCCCGACCGCTGCCAGCGTCAGCGCTTCCAGCACCAGCAGCCCCGCGATGTGCCACGGCCTGGCGCCAACCGAACGCAATATCGCCATTTCCCGCCGACGCTCGTTCAGGCTGGTGAGAATCGCCGTGAGCATGCCGATCAGGCCGGTCAGCACCACGAACAGCGACACCACGAACAGCGCTTGCTCCGCGGTGCCCATAAGGCTCCACAACTCCTGCAGGGCTACCCCGGGCAGGATCGCCAGCAACGGCTCGCTGCGGTATTCATTGATCTCCCGCTGCAGGCTGAAGGTCGCGATCTTGCTGTTCAGGCCGAGCATGAATGCTGTGATGGCGGCAGGCTGCAGGTTCATGGTGCGTGCCTGCTCGGCGCTGACACGCCCGGTGCCGCGGGCTGGCACGCCGTTGTGCCAGTCGATGTGGATGGCTTCCATGCCCCCCAGGCTGATATGCAGCGTGCGGTCGACCGGCGTGCCGGTGCGCTTGAGTACGCCGACCACGGTGAACGGCTTGTCGTCGTGCTTGACCAGGCTGATCGCGGCGACCCCATGTGCCAGCACCAGCTTGTCGCCCAGCTTGTAGTGCAGTGCCTCGGCCACTTCGGCGCCGAGCACCACCTCGAACGGATCATCGGCAAACGCGCGGCCCTGGCTCAGTTCCAGGTGCTGGCGGCGGCCGTACTGGTAATGGCTGAAGTAGTCGCCAGTAGTGCCCATCACCCGATAACCGCGGTGCGAGTCGCCCAGCGAGATGGGGATGGCCCATTTCACCCGCGGGTCTTTGGCGTAGTGCTCATAGCTGTCCCAGCGGATGTTGTTGGTGGCGTTGCCGATGCGGAACACCGAGTACAGCAACAGGTTCACCGAGCCGGAGCGGGCACCGACGATCAGGTCGGTACCGCTGATGGTGCTGGCGAAGCTGGCCCGGGCCTCGGTACGGACCCTCTCCACGGCCAGCAGCAGGCACACCGACAGGGCGATGGCAAAAGCCGTGAGAAATGCAGTGAAGCGGCGGTTGGCCAGGCTGGCCAGGGCAAGGCGGAGCAGGTACATCAGGCCTCCCGGGGCTTGGCGGCACGGTTGAGTTCGGCCAGCGACAGGTGTCGGTCGAACAGCGGCGCCAGGCTCTGGTCGTGGCTGACGAACAGCAGGCTGGCACCGGCGGCACGGCATTCATCGAACAGCAGACGGATGAACGCTTCACGGGTGTCGGCATCCAGCGCCGAGGTCGGTTCGTCGGCGATCACCAGTTCGGGCTGGCCGATCAGTGCGCGGGCGGCGGCAACCCGTTGCTGCTGGCCGATCGACAGGCTGTCGGCGCGACGGGCGAGCAGTGCGGGGTCGTCCAGGCCAAGGTGGGCCAACAGTGTGCTGGCCGCTTGGTCGACACTGCCATGGCGCTGCTCGGCGCGCGCCTTGCGGCTACGCGAGAAACGGCAAGGCAGCTCGACATTTTCGCGTACCGAGAGGAACGGCAACAGGTTGAACTGCTGGAAGATATAACCGGTGTGGTCGACCCGGAAGCGGTCACGGGCGCCTTGGCCCAGGCGGCCGAGGTCCTGACCGAGCAACTGGATACGGCCTTGGCCCGGTACGTTCACCCCGCCCAGCAGGCCCAGCAGTGTGGTTTTGCCACTGCCGCTGGGGCCTTTGAGAAACAGGGCCTCGCCAGCTTCCAGACGGAATGCCGGAATGTCCAGCAGCGCGGGCTGGCCTGGCCAGGCGAACACCAGGTCATGCAGTTCGATCAACGGCTGGCGCATTCAGAACGCGACCGCGGCCTTGGCCGGCGTGGTCTCCACGCCTTTCTGGCCATTGGGGCCGATCAGTTGCACATTGATTTTCTGGGTGGCCGGGAAGGCTTTGAACAGTGGCGCAAGGTCCACCTGTGCCAGTTTGTCGGGGTTGGTGCAGGTCAACTGGTAGCGAGCGCCGATGTCGCTGTGCTGGTGGTTGTGTTCGTGTTCGTGTTCGTCGCCATCGTCGTCGGCTTTCGGAGCATCACCGAACAGCGGGCTTTCCAGTTCCTGCTGGTCTTCCTTGCAACCGGCGGCAGCGGGCAGACCAAACAGCTTCAGCGGTTGTTCGAGTTGCTGGCGCACCGCCGCAACCTTGGCCTTGTCGGCGTCGCTGTTGGCGGCGTGTTCGAAGCCGGCCAGGTTCATTGCCGGGCTGTCCAGCTCCAGCTCCAGGGTGTTGCCATCGAGTACGGCGTTGAGCTTGGCCACGCCATGCTCGTGAGCGCCGAGAGTGCCATGGGCGTGGTCATGATCATGCTCATGCTCATCAGCGTGGGCATGGGCCAGGGGCAGCAAGGCGAAGGGCAGGGCGAGCAACAGGCGACGCATGGACGGCTCCGGAGCGGGCGGGAAGATTGGGTTATGTTATAACAGCTTTTCTGCGCGTCGCCAGCCTGCGTGGCGCAGGTTTCATGTTGCGGTAGGATGGCAGCATTGACTTGGGTTCAGGGAATGCAGCATGAGAATTCGTGGACAGATTGGTGACTGGCCTGTGGATCTGACCATCGAGCTGGAGCCTGAAGAGTGGGCGCAGCTGGGGCGGCAGGTCGAATTGCCCGCGGTGGCGCAGACCGCAGCAACGGAAACCGTGGCGACAACTCGTCAGGATGACGGGCAATGGACTGCGGCACGTGAGGTGTTGCGCCTGGCAGGGCAGATGAGCGGGCCGGAATTGCTGGATCGGTTGGAAGGGCTGGCGGGGAGTATGGCGGCGGGTAAGCGGCTGCTGGTGCGCTTGCGGCATAGCAATGAAGTTAAGGTGGAAAGTGGCGTGGACGCGCCGGTTTATCACTGGGTGGGATAAATCTGTATTGCCTGTGCTGGCCTATTCGCGGGTAAACCCGCTCCCACAGGATTTCACAGCACTTGGGGCCTGCGCAATTCTGTGGGAGCGGGTTTACCCGCGAACGAGGGCAAAGCCCTCGCAATGAGCCTCAAGTCAAAACATCGCCGCCGACAGCTTGCGACGATAAACCCCAACCAGCGGGTGATCCCCACCCAGCAACTCGAACACCTGCAGCATCGCCTTCTGCGGCAACCCGTTCTCATAGCCGCGGTTACGCTGGAACAGCTTCAGCAACCCTTCCAGCGCCGCTTCGTACTGCTGGCGTGCCAGCTGCTGGATACTCAGCTGATAGGCCGCCTCGTCATCCTGCGGGTTCTGCGCCAGGCGGCTTTTAAGGTCGGCCACTTCCGGCAGGCTGGCGGCCTGGCGCAGGAAGGTCAGCTGGGCCTTGGCGCCGGCCAGTGCAGCTTTATGTTCGTCAGTCTTGACTGCGTCCAGCACAACCTGGGCTTCACCCAGTTCACCGCGTTCGGCCAGGCAGCGGGCATACAGGATCAGCGCTTCGGCATTGCTGTTGTCCTCACCCAGCAGGGCCTGCAACAGCGCTTCGGCCTCGGCAAAACGGCTTTCTGCAAACAGCCCCTTGGCCTGCTCCAGCGGCGATGCGCTGGGGGCGGCGGGCAATTGCACGTGCGGTTCGAGCATGGCACGGATCGCCGATTCCGGCTGCGCACCGGCAAAGCCGTCCACGGGCTGGCCGTCCTTGAACAGCACCACGGTCGGCAGGCTGCGGATGCCGAACTGGGCAACCACCTGTTGCTCCACGTCGCAGTTGATCTTGGCCAGCAGCAGCTCGCCCTGGTAGCCCTCGGCGATCTTGGCCAGCAGTGGCATCAGTGCCTTGCACGGCGCACACCACTCGGCCCAGAAGTCCACCAGCACCGGTTTGTGGAAGGAGTTCTCGATTACCAGTTGCTGGAAGGTGGCATCGGTAGCGTCGAAAATGTAAGGCGTGTCTTGGGTCATCGCGACTCTCGCAAACTCGTGAATGACACCACTATAAGGTGTCGCGGCTGGCGTGGTACAGGCTGACCCGGCGGAATTCGTGCGGCTCGGCCAGGTCCGGCAGGGTCAGCGCTTCGAGCACGCCCAGTTGCCGGTACAGCGGGTGGCTGAAGTCGCGTACCCGCGAGTCGGCCACCAGCGCCTGGCGCCCGCGGTCGAGGAAGGCATCCAGCAGCGGCAGGTTGGCGCGGTCGTACAGCACATCGGCCACCAGGATCAGGTCGAAGCGGTCGTCCTCGGCAAAGAAATCGCTGCTGTAACCCAGTTCCACTCCGTTCAGCGCGGCATTTGCGCGGCAGGCATCGAGTGCCAGCGGGTCGAGGTCGCAGGCTACCACTTCCAGCGCACCGGCGCGGGCAGCGGCAATACCGGCGATACCGGAGCCGGCGCCAAAATCCAGCACGCGCTTGCCGGCTACCCATTGCGGGTGCTCGGCCAGGTAACGGGCCATGGCCAGGCCGCTGGCCCAGCAAAAGCTCCAGTAGGGCGGTTCGTCAAGAATGCGCCGGGTCTCTTCGCTGCTGAAGGCGCGGTCCATGTTCTGGTCGTCGATCAGCCACAGCCTGAGGTCGCAGCCGGGCAGCTCGCTGACGACAAGACGCGCTTCGCCGATCAGGCCGCTGAGGGCCTGTTGCAAGGAGACTGGCGCCACTTACGGCGCCTTCTCGAAACGCAGTGGGCCGATGGCCTGGGTCTGGGCCTGGGTAATGCGCACCGGCGGCAGGTGCATGATCAGCTGGCCGGAACGGCTGGCGCGGCCGCGCAGCTCGACCCGGGCGCCGGCGGGGAACGCCTCGGGGTTGAAGCGCAATTGGTAGGGTAAGGCCTGGCCGGTGCCGGTCAGGTTGCTGCTGGCCAGCAGGCGTTGGGGGCGGTCGCGTTCGTCGATGACCAGCAAGGCCAGCTCCACGTCGGCACCGGCAGGGATTTCCAGCAAGGTGCCGCTCAGCTCGCGCTGGTAGGCCGGCAGCGGGCCCAGTACTGCGGCCGGCTTGGCCGTGCGGGCTGGCGTGGGGGCCGCAGGGGCGTCGGGCTTCGGCCTGTCGCTGCCGCAGGCGGCGAGCAGGGCGGCGCAGCACAGCACGACGAGCGCTCGGTAATGCATGGGGTAGTCCTTCACGGGCAGATTTGCCATGGATGTTAACCCCTTTGGCTTGTCTTGCCAGTGGGATGCGCTACCATGGCCCTCCCTTTTTTTGTTGCCTGCCACCATGCACTGTCCCTTTTGCGGTGCCAACGACACCAAGGTCATCGACTCTCGCCTCGTCGCCGAGGGCGAGCAGGTGCGCCGCCGCCGCGAATGCGTCGCCTGCGGCGAGCGCTTCACCACCTTCGAAACCGCCGAGCTGGTGCTGCCCCGGCTGATCAAGCAGGACGGCACGCGCCAGCCCTTCGACGAAGATAAACTGCGCGCCGGCATGCAGCGGGCGCTGGAAAAACGCCCGGTCAGCGTCGAGCGCCTGGAAGCGGCGCTGGCGCATATCAAGAGCCGCCTGCGTGCCACCGGTGAACGCGAAGTCAAATCGTTGGTGGTGGGCGAAATGGTCATGGCCGAGCTGCGCAAGCTCGACGAAGTGGCCTATATCCGTTTTGCCTCGGTTTACCGGCGCTTCCAGGACCTCGACGAGTTCCGCGAAGAAATCGACCGCCTGGCTCGCGAGCCGGCTAAAGAGTGACCATGCCCAGCCAAGCTGCGATCCTCGACGCCCACTACATGGCCCGCGCGCTGGAGCTGGCGCGCAAGGGCCTGTACAGCACCCACCCGAACCCGCGCGTAGGCTGCGTGATCGTGCGCGATGGCGAGGTGGTCGGCGAAGGCTGGCATGTGCGCGCCGGCGAACCGCATGCCGAAGTGCATGCGCTGCGCCAGGCAGGTGAGCGTGCCCGTGGCGCCTGTGCCTATGTCACTCTCGAGCCGTGCAGCCACCATGGCCGCACACCGCCGTGCGCCGAAGCGCTGGTCAATGCCGGCGTGGCACGAGTGGTGGCCGCCATGCAGGACCCCAACCCGCAAGTGGCGGGGCAGGGCCTGCGGCGCCTGGCCGAGGCCGGTATCGAAGTGGCCAGCGGCGTGCTCGAGGCCGAGGCCCGTGCACTCAATCCCGGTTTCCTCAAGCGCATGGAGCACGGCCTGCCGTTCGTTCGCGCCAAACTGGCCATGAGCCTGGATGGCCGCACTGCCATGGCCAGTGGCGAAAGCCAGTGGATCACCGGCCCCGCCGCCCGCTCGGCGGTGCAGCGCCTGCGCGCCCGTTCCAGCGTGGTGCTGACCAGCGCCGCCAGCGTGTTGGCCGATAACGCACGGATGACCGTGCGCGGCGCCGAACTGGGCCTGGATGCCGAAACCACCGCTCTTGCACTCAGCCGCACACCGCTGCGCGTGCTGGTCGATGGCCGCCTGCGCCTGCCGCTGGATGCCCCGTTCTTCCAGGCCGGCCCGGCGCTGGTGGTGACCGCTGTCGCAGATGACCCGCGCTATGCCGCTGGTGGCCACGAACTGCTCAGCCTGCCGGGTGACAATGGCCAGGTGGACCTGCCGGCGCTGCTGCAAGCCCTGGCGGCCCGTGGCGTCAACGAAATCCTGCTGGAAGCCGGTGCCGGCCTGGTCGGCGCCTTCGCCCGGCAAGGCCTGGTCGACGAATACCAGTTGTTCGTCGCCGGCACCTTCCTCGGTTCCCAGGCCCGCCCGCTGCTGGACTGGCCACTGGACCGGATGAGTGAAGCGCCGCGGCTGAAAATTACCGAAATGCGCGCAGTGGGCGATGACTGGCGGGTCACGGCCATCCCCCTGCCGGCGCCCGGCGTATAATGCCGGGCTTGCCCCGCGCAAACCGTTTTTGAGGAAGACCCCATGTTCACCGGCATCATCGAATCCATCGGCACCATCCGCAGCCTGACCCCCAAGGGTGGCGACGTGCGCGTCTACGTCGAAACCGGCAAGCTCGACCTGGGTGACGTCAAGCTCGGCGACAGCATCGCCGTCAACGGCGTGTGCCTGACCGCCGTCGAACTGCCGGGTGACGGCTTCTGGGCCGACGTCAGCGTCGAAACCCTCAAGCGCACCGCCTTCATCGACCTCAAGAGCGGCAGCAAGGTCAACCTGGAAAAAGCCCTCACCCCCACTACCCGGCTGGGCGGGCACCTGGTCAGCGGCCACGTCGACGGCGTCGGCGAAATCATCTCGCGCAGCGATAACGCCCGCGCCATCCAGTTCCGCGTGCGTGCACCGAAGGAACTGGCCAAGTACATCGCCCACAAGGGTTCGATCACCGTCGACGGCACCAGCCTGACGGTCAACGAGGTCAATGGCGCCGAGTTCGAGCTGACCATTGTCCCGCACACCCTGTCCGAAACCATCATGGCCGACTACCGCGCAGGGCGTCGGGTAAACCTTGAGGTCGACCTGCTGGCCCGTTACCTGGAGCGCTTGCTGCTGGGTGACAAGGCTGCCGAACCGAGCAAGGGCAGTGGCATTACCGAAAGCTTCCTGGCCGCCAACGGCTTCTTGAAATCCTGATTGAGAAGGGGGTGCCGCGTGGCGCTCAACAGTATCGAAGAACTGGTCGAAGACATCCGCCAGGGCAAAATGGTCATCCTCATGGATGACGAAGACCGTGAAAACGAAGGCGACATCATCATGGCAGCGGAGTGCTGCCTGCCCGAGCACATCAACTTCATGGCCAAGCACGCTCGTGGCCTGATCTGCATGCCGATGACCCGCGAGCGTTGCGAAACGCTGAAGCTGCCGCTGATGGCGCCGCGCAACGGCTCGGGCTTCGGTACCAAGTTCACCGTGTCGATCGAAGCCGCCGAAGGTGTCACCACCGGCATCTCCGCCGCTGACCGCGCCCGCACCGTACAGGCGGCCGCTGCCAAGGATGCCAAGGCCGAAGACATCGTCAGCCCTGGCCACATCTTCCCGCTGATGGCCCAGCCTGGCGGCACCCTGGCCCGTGCCGGCCACACCGAAGCCGCCTGCGACCTGGCGCGCATGGCCGGGTTCGAGCCGAGCGGCGTGATCTGCGAAGTGATGAACGATGACGGCACCATGTCGCGCCGCGCCGAACTGGAAGTGTTCGCTGCCGAGCACGGCCTGAAGATTGGCACCATCGCCGACCTGATCCACTACCGCATGATCCACGAGCGCACCGTGCAGCGCGTCTCCGAGCAACCGGTGGAGAGCGAGCTGGGCGAGTTCAACCTGGTCACCTACCGCGACGCGGTGGAAGGCGACGTGCACATGGCCCTGACCCTGGGCAAGATCTGCGCCGAAGAGCCGACCCTGGTGCGGGTGCACAACATGGACCCACTGCGCGACCTGCTGCTGGTCAAGCAACCGGGCCGCTGGAGCCTGCGCGCGGCCATGGCCGCCGTGGCCGAGGCCGGCAGCGGCGTGGTATTGCTGCTGGGCCACCCGCTGGACGGCGACGTGCTGCTGGCGCACATCCGCGAAAGCGCCGGCGATGCCCCCGCCAAGGTACCGACCACCTACAGCACCGTGGGTGCCGGTTCGCAGATCCTGCGTGACCTCGGTGTGCGCAAGATGCGCCTGATGAGTTCGCCGATGAAGTTCAACGCGATATCCGGATTCGATCTGGAAGTTGTAGAATACGTGCCCTCCGAGTGACTTGAGGCGGCAATGACGCCCTCCAGCTCGAGTCCATACCCCTGTCGAGGCCGCCCGTATGCGGCCTCGCTCTTGAAGATGAGAATATCGGAATGACCCTGAAGACCATCGAAGGTACCTTCATCGCCCCCAAAGGTCGCTATGCTTTGGTGGTTGGCCGCTTCAACAGCTTCGTCGTCGAAAGCCTGGTAAGCGGTGCCGTTGATGCCCTGGTACGCCACGGTGTCAGCGAAAGCGACATCACCATCATCCGTGCCCCGGGTGCATTCGAAATCCCGCTGGTGGCACAGAAGGTCGCCCAGCAAGGCGCCTACGACGCGATCATCGCCCTGGGCGCGGTGATCCGTGGTGGTACCCCGCACTTCGAATACGTGGCGGGCGAATGCACCAAGGGCCTGGCCCAGGTGTCCATGGAGTTCGGTGTTCCGGTGGCCTTCGGCGTACTGACCGTCGACTCCATCGAGCAAGCCATCGAGCGTTCCGGCACCAAGGCCGGCAACAAAGGTGCTGAAGCTGCCCTGTCCGCTCTGGAAATGGTCAGCCTGCTGGCGCAGTTGGAGGCCAAGTGATTAGCGACGAAAGCGATCGTTTCAACCCGCGCGATCCAAAACCTGCGGATGCCGGCAAGCCCTCGAAGAGCGCCAAGCGCCGCGAAGCCCGCAAGCTCGCGACCCAGGCGCTGTACCAGTGGCACATGGCGCAGCATTCGCTGAACGAGATCGAAGCGCAGTTCCGGGTCGATAACGATTTCTCCGATGTCGACGGCGCTTATTTCCGCGAGATCCTGCATGGGGTCCCGGCGATCAAGAGCGAAATCGACAACGCCCTGAAGCCATGCCTGGACCTGGCACTGGAAGAGCTCGACCCGGTCGAGCTGGCGGTGCTGCGTCTGTCCACCTGGGAGTTCATCAAGCGCGTCGACGTACCGTACCGCGTGGTGATCAACGAAGGTGTCGAGCTGGCCAAGGTCTTTGGTGCCACCGACGGCCACAAGTTTGTCAATGGCGTATTGGACAAGCTGGCCCCGAACCTGCGCGAAGCAGAAGTCAAGGCGAACAAGCGCTGATTCTGGCGCTTGCGGACCATGGGTGAGTTCGAGCTGATCAGCCATTACTTTGCCGCCGCGCCCTGTGCGCAAGGCGGTGACGGTGTGGCCTTGGGCATCGGCGACGACTGCGCCCTGCTGAGCCTTCCCGCCGGCGAGCAACTGGCGGTGTCCACCGACACCCTGGTCGCCGGGGTGCATTTTCCGGCGGTGTGCGACCCGTGGTTGCTCGGCCAGCGTTCGCTGGCCGTGGCGGCCAGCGACCTGGCGGCCATGGGCGCCACTCCCATCGGTTTCACCCTTGCCCTGACCTTGCCCGAGGTCAGCGCCGACTGGCTGCAAGCCTACGCCAGCGGCCTGAACCGCATGGCCAGCCACTGCCAGCTGAGCCTGATCGGTGGCGACACTACCCGTGGCCCCCTGAGCATCACCATGACCGTGTTCGGCCGGGTTCCGGCGGGGCAGGCGTTGCGCCGTGACGGCGCTCGCCCGGGCGATCTGCTGTGCGTGGGGGGCGAGCTGGGTAACGCGGCGGGGGCCTTGCCGCTGGTACTGGGCCAGCGCCAGGCCGATGCCGCGCTGGCGCAGCCGTTGCTCGATCATTACTGGTCGCCGTCGCCGCAGTTCGCCCTGGGCCAGTTGCTGCGCGGGCGTGCCACCTCGGCACTGGACATTTCCGACGGCCTGCTGGCCGACTGTGGGCATATCGCCAAGGCCTCCCGCGTGGCGCTCGAGGTGAACCTGGAGCAGGTACCGATGTCATCTGCCCTGCAGGGCCTGCTCGGCACCGAGGCGGCTATACACGCGGCGCTGACCGGTGGCGACGACTATGTGCTGGCGTTCACCTTGCCGCCAGACCAGCTTTCATCCCTGCAGGCACAAGGCCTGGCGGCGCTGCATGTCATCGGGCGGGTGCTCGAAGGGCAGGGTGTCAGCCTGCGCGACCGGCAGGGCCGGGACATAACCCCGCGGCAACGCGGCTATCAACATTTTAGGGAGACACCGTGACCGATCACCCCAACCAGGTGCCTGCGGAGTTCGTTCCGCCTTCGGTCAGGCGCAACCCGTGGCACTTCATCGCCTTCGGCTTCGGCTCCGGCACCTTGCCCAAGGCGCCGGGTACCTGGGGCTCGCTGGTGGCCATCCCGTTCATCCCGCTGTGGCAGATGCTGCCCGACTGGGGCTACTGGCTGTTGCTGGGCGTGAGCATGCTGTTCGGCTTCTGGCTCTGCGGCAAGGTCGCCAATGATTTGCGCGTGCACGACCACGAAGGCATTGTCTGGGACGAGATCGTCGGCATGTGGATAACCCTCTGGCTGGTGCCGGAAGGCTGGCAATGGCTGCTGGCGGGGTTCCTGATGTTCCGTTTCTTCGACATCCTCAAACCGTGGCCGATCCGCTGGGTCGACCGGCATGTGCATGGGGGCGTCGGGATCATGCTCGACGATATCCTGGCCGGCGTGTTTGCCTGGTTAAGCATGCAGGTTCTGGTGTGGGCGGTTGCCTGATACAGGGAGCGGATGGATGGCCATGAGGGCGATGCTGCTGGTAATGCTGCTGAGCCTCGCCCCTTGGGCGGCTGCCGAAGGTGTGCCGAAGCAGGTCCACCTGGTCAGCGAAGAGTGGCTCGACTACACCAACGCCGACGGTACCGGGGTGGCCTGGGATGTGCTGCGCAAGGTGTTCGAGCCGGCCGGGGTCAAGGTGGTGACCCAGAGCGCGCCCTACAGCCGTGCCGTCGGGCTGGTGAAGCGTGGCGAGGCAGACGCCTGGGTAGGCTCATACAAGGAAGAGAACGACGACAACCTGTACCCGCGCTGGCACTTCGACATGGACCACATTTATGCCCTGGGGCTGGCCAGCAAGCCTGTGCCTACCCAGCAGACCATAGGCCGCTACCGCCTGGCCTGGGTGCGTGGCTACGACTTCGGCAGCTACCTGCCGAATGTGCATGATTTTCGCGAGGTCCAGCGCCGCGAAGGTATCCTGCCAATGCTGGAGCATGACCGTGTGGACTTCTACATCGATGCGCTGACCGAGGTCGACTACGTGCTCGGCCAGACCTCCCAGCCCGAGCGCTTCCGCCGCAGCCATGTGGCCGAGCTGCCGCTGTACCTGGCCTTTGCCCGCAACGACCAGGCCAAGGCCCTGCGCGACCTGTTCGACAAGCGCATGGCCGAACTGGTACGCAGTGGCGAGCTCAAGCCCATATTCGAGCACTGGCAGCAGCCGTATCCGTTCAGGCCCGACAGCAAACCGCATTGAGACGCAGAGCGCCAAGGCATGTGCGGTCCCTGTGGGAGCGGGTTTACCCGCGAACACCGGCGAAGCCGGTGCCAGGCACCGCGCTGGCTTCTTCGCGGGTAAACCCGCTCCCACAGAAACCGCGTGGGGCACGGTTGATTGGTGGCCTAATAAGCATCGAACTTTTCGATCTTACCCCACGGTATTCAGCCAGCCCATATCCCCCAACCTGCTGATACAATCGGCCCACGAGAAATTTTCAACTTATTCCAGGAGCACAACGTGCCCGTCGTCTTTGTTGCCGCCTCTAAACTCCCGACGCCCTTCGCGACCTTCACCATGCATGGCTTCCTCGACGAAGCCACCGGCCGTGAGCACGTGGTGCTCAGCCTGGGTGACATCGCGGACGGCCAGCCGGTGCTGGGGCGCCTGCACTCCGAGTGCCTGACCGGCGATGCCCTGTTCAGCCAGCGCTGCGACTGCGGTTCACAGCTGGAAGCCGCGCTGCAGGCAATCGCCCGTGAAGGCCGTGGCGTGCTGCTGTACCTGCGCCAGGAAGGCCGCGGCATCGGCCTGCTGAACAAGATTCGCGCCTACGAGCTGCAGGATGGTGGCGCCGATACCGTCGAGGCCAACGAGCGCCTGGGCTTTGCCGCCGACCAGCGCGACTACGCCATATGCCTGCCGATGCTGGAGCACCTGGGCGTGAAGTCGCTGCGCCTGATGACCAACAACCCGCGCAAGGTCAAAGCCCTGACCGACATGAACATCGTCGTCGCCGAGCGCGTACCGCTGCATACCGGGCACAACCCGCACAACCGCTACTACCTGGCGACGAAGGCCGGCAAGCTGGGCCATATGCTGGGTAACGAGCACCAGGGCGAGGTGCCTCAGGCGTGACTCGCGCCGAGGTCAAGCGGCGCCTGGCGCTGGCCTGGTGGCAGTACCTGGCAGTGGGCCTGGTGCCGCTGCCGGTGATGGCCTGGGCCTTCGGTGGTGGTGATGCGCTGGCCTCGGTGCTGGCCATGCCGCTGTTCATTGCCGGCGCGGCGACCATGTTCCTCAGCCTGCCGCGCTTCGGTGCCTACAAGCGCGCCCTCATCGCCACTTCCAAGGTGCTTGGCACAGGCGAAGAACCTGCCGCCTGGATCGAGCTGGCGCGGGTGCGGCGCCTGGCCATGCTGTATGCCTGCTTCCCCGCCTGGGTTGCCGCCCTGTCGGTACTGGTCGGCCTGGAGGCGGTGCCGCAGATCCTGCTGGCGTTGTCCACCGTGGTGGTGCTGTACCTCTATCGCATTCCCCGCCAGCTCGGCTGATGCGCCTGCTGCCCGGCCTGTTGGCGCTGTTCGCCTGCTCCGCACTGGCTGGCGAACCGCTGCGGGTGGTCAGCCTGGCCCCGTCGATGAGCGAGATCATGCTCGAACTGCAGGCCGATGACCTGCTGGTCGGTGTGCTTGACGGTGGCGAACGGCCGGCGGCGCTGCGCGAGCTGCCCTCGGTGGGGCGCCAGGGGCAGCTGGACATGGAGCGCCTGCTCAGCCTGCGCCCCGACCTGTTGCTGCTGTGGCCGGGCAGCGTGCCGCCGGCCCAACGTGACCAGCTCAAGCGCCTGGGCATCGCTACCTTCAGCGCCGAACCCCATGATATAGACCAACTGATCGAGCAGATCGAAGCCATTGCTGAGCGTGTCGGCCGTGCCGAACAGGGCCGGCGGTATGCCCAGGCCTTGCGTGACCGGTTGCGGCAGTTGCGCCAGCAGTATCGAAGGGCCGAGCCCTTGCAGGTGTTCTACCAGGTCTGGGACCGTCCGCTGTACACGCTCGGTGGCCGGCAGGTGGTCAGCGATGCCCTGGCCGTTTGCGGGGCGCGTAATGTCTTTGCCGATCTCGCCCAGCCGGCGCCGCAGGTAGATGTGGAATCTGTGCTGCTGCGCAACCCCCAGGTCATCCTGGCGGGTGATGAAGCGCAACTGGCGAGCTGGAGGGCCTGGCCGCAACTGCGTGCGGTTGCCGATGAGCATTTGCTGGTGGTGCCGGACAAAGGCCTGGAGCGGCCCAGTGGGCAGATGATTGAAGCAACGGCGCGGTTGTGTGCGTTGCTCGAGGCTAAAGCGCCGGCGGCCAAGTGAGCTTCTGCGAGGGCTGCGCCCTCGATCGCTGGCAAGCCAGGCTCCCACAGGGATAGCGCATGTCTTGAGGCTGGCGCGGTCGAGGTGGGAGCTGGCTTGCCGGCGAATGGGCCGCAAAGCGGCCCCAGGGTTTACAGGCCTAGCCTGGCCATCCGAGCCTTCACCGAAGCCCCGATCCCTGCCGCATCAAGCCCACACTCAGCCAGCATCTGCGCAGGCTTGGCATGCTCGACATAGATGTCCGGCAACCCCAGGTGCAACAGCGGTTTCACGATCGCCTCTTTGGCCAGGAACTCACCAACAGCCGCACCGGCACCGCCCATGATGGCGTTTTCTTCGATGGTCACCAGCAGGTCATGGCGTGCGGCCAGCTCCAGCACCAGCGCCTCGTCCAGCGGTTTGACAAAGCGCATGTCGACCACGGTAGCGTTGATCTGCTCGGCTACCTGCATGGCCTCGGCCAGTTGCACGCCAAACACCAGCAAGGCGACTTTCTCGCCTTGGCGACGGACCACGCCCTTGCCGATTTCCAGCGGTTCCAGGTCACCACTGATCGGCGCGTTCGGGCCGGTGCCACGCGGGTAGCGCACAGCTGCCGGGCCGTTGTACAGGTGGCCGGTGCTGAGCATCTTGCGCAGCTCGTTCTCGTCGCTTGGGGTCATTACCAGCATGCCCGGGATACAGCGCAGGTACGACAGGTCGTAGCTGCCCGCGTGGGTCGGGCCGTCTTCGCCGACCAGGCCGGCGCGGTCGATGGCGAACAGTACGTCGAGGTTCTGTACCGCCACGTCGTGAATCAGCTGGTCGTAGGCGCGCTGCAGGAAGGTAGAGTAGATCGCCACCACCGGCTTGCTGCCCTCGCAGGCCATGCCGGCCGCCAGGGTCACGGCATGCTGCTCGGCGATCGCCACGTCGAAATAACGCTCCGGGTAGCGCTCGCTGAAATCGACCAGGTCGGAGCCTTCCTTCATCGCCGGGGTAATGCCCACCAGGCGGTTGTCGGCGGCGGCCATGTCGCACAGCCACTGGCCGAACACCGCGGAGTATTTCGGGCCGCTGGCCTTCTTCGGTGCAGCGGGTTTGTCGACCGGCTCCAGCTTGGTGATGGCGTGGTAGCCGATGGGGTCGATCTCGGCCGGGGCGAAGCCCTTGCCCTTCTTGGTCACCACGTGCAGGAACTGCGGGCCCTTGAGGTCACGCATGTTGCGCAGGGTGGCGATCATGGTCGGCAGGTCGTGGCCGTCGATCGGGCCGATGTAGTTCCAGCCCAGTTCTTCGAACAGCGTGCCCGGCACCAGCATGCCTTTGGCGTACTCCTCGGTGCGGCGGGCGATTTCCCAGGCGCCCGGCAGGCGCGACAGCACTTTCTTGCTGCCTTCGCGCATGCTTGCGTAGGTACGGCTGGAAAGGATCTTGGCCAGGTAGTTGGACAGGCCGCCGACATTGCGCGAAATCGACATGTCGTTGTCGTTGAGGATCACCAGCATGTCGGCGTTGACTTCCTGGGCGTGGTTCAACGCCTCGAAGGCCATGCCGGCGGTCAGCGCGCCATCACCGATCACCGCGATCGACTTGCGGTCGCTGTTCTGCAAGCGGGAGGCAATGGCCATGCCCAGTGCGGCGCTGATCGACGTGCTGGAGTGGCCGACGCCGAAGGTGTCGTACTCGCTCTCGCTGCGGCGCGGGAAGGCGGCGATGCCGTCCTTCTGGCGCAGGCTGAGCATGCGCTTACGGCGCCCGGTGAGGATCTTGTGCGGGTAGGCCTGGTGGCCCACGTCCCACACCAGCCGGTCGTCGGGGGTGTCGAAGACGTAGTGCAGGGCGATGGTCAGTTCGATGACGCCCAGGCCGGCACCAAAATGCCCACCGGTCTGACCCACGGTGTAGAGCAATTCCTGGCGCAGTTCGTCAGCCAGGGTCTCCAGGTCGGCTTCGGCCAGCCGGCGCAGGCCGGCAGGCGTGTCAGCGCGGTCGAGCAACGGCGTGACCGGGCGTTCGCGGGGGATCTCTTGAAACGTCGTGGGCATCAGGCGAGTCGTTATAGGTGTGTGAAGACGCGGCAGTTTACCCCATTGTAGGAAATACTGCCCATTCAGACGGGTGTCGCATTGGGGCTGCTGTGCAGCCCTTCGCGGGCGCGCCCGCTCCCAGAGGTACAGGGCTCGAGAGCGGTGAGGGCCCTGTGGGAGCGGGCGCGCCCGCGAAGGGCCGCACAGCGGCCCCAATCAAATCAGTTGCGGCGTTCGACGATGTAACGCGCCAGCGCCCGCAGCGGCTCGGCCTTTTCGCCGAAGCCTTCCAGTGCGACCAGCGCCTGGTCGCGCAGTTCGATCGCATAGGCCTTGGCCGCTTCCAGGCCCAGCAGCGCCGGGTAGGTCGGTTTGTCACGGGCGATATCGGCCCCTTGGCGTTTGCCCAAGGTGGCGGTATCGCTTTCCACGTCGAGAATATCGTCCTGCACCTGGAAGGCCAGGCCGATCGCCTGTGCATAGGTCTGCAGGGCATCCAGTTGCACCTGCTCTGCGCGGGCGCTGGCCAGGGCGCCGAGGCGCACGCTGGCTTCGATCAGTGCACCGGTCTTGTGCCGGTGCATGAATTCCAGCGCCTGCTGGTCCAGCTTCAGGCCCACCGAACCGAGGTCGATGGCTTGCCCCCCGACCATGCCTGCCGGGCCGGCCGCCTTGGCCAGGGCCTGGACCATGGCCAGGCGAATGCTGTCGGCCTGCGGGCTCAGGCGCGGGTCGAGCAGGGCGCTGAAGGCCAGGCTCTGCAAACCGTCGCCGGCGAGGATCGCGCAGGCCTCATCGAAGGCCTTGTGGGTGGTCGGCTGGCCACGGCGCAGGTCGTCGTCATCCATGGCCGGCAGGTCGTCATGCACCAGCGAGTAGGCGTGGATCAGTTCCACCGCACAGGCCGCGCCGTTGGCCTGTTCGGCCGGGGCGCCCAAGGCTTCGCAGGCCGCATAGGCCAGCAACGGGCGCACGCGTTTGCCACCGTTCATCACGCTGTAGCGCATGGCGGCGTAAAGGCGTTCGAGTTCCTTGGTCGGGGCGACGAACAACGGTTCCAGGGCGGCGTCGACCCGCGCCTGGCAACTGGCCTGGTAGGTGCCGATCATGCTTCCGGCTCCGCGTCGAAGGGCTGGGCAGCCAGTTCGCCATCGCGTTCCAGCAGGATCTGCACCTTCTGCTCGGCCTGGGCCAGGGCGCCCTGGCAGTCACGGGTCAGGGCGATGCCTTGCTCGAAGGCGGCCAGCGACTCTTCCAGCGACAACTCGCCGTTCTCCAGGCGCTCGACCAGTGCTTGCAGGTCTGCGAGGGATTGCTCGAAATCGAGGGAGGCTTTTTTGCGGGCCATGGCGACTGTCTCGGTGGCATTCAGAACGGCGCGACACTAGCAGAGCGGGGCGGGGGGAGCAAACTTCAGGGGTAATGAGGTGTGTTTCAAGGGCCCTTTCGCGGGCACGCCCGCTCCCACAGTGCACCACAGGTCTTGAAGGCTGTGGTGTACCTGTGGGAGCGGGCGTGCCCGCGAATGGCCCCGAGGTGGCCTATCAGGCTGGCTCTGCTTCCAGCTCCAGCATGGCCTCACGGTACCGCGCCAGTTCCTCGATGGTCAGCACCGGCAGATTGTATTGCCGCGCATACACCGCTACCTGCTCGCCACGGGCCATCGTGCCATCGGGGTTCATCAGTTCGCACAGCACCGCTGCCGGGCGCAAGCCGGCCAGGCGTGCCAGGTCTACCGAGCCTTCGGTATGCCCACGGCGAGTCAGCACCCCGCCATTGCGGGCGCGCAGCGGGAACACATGCCCCGGGCTGACGATATGGCGCTGGTCTGCGGTGGAGCGCAGTGCCGCGCCAATGGTGGTGATGCGGTCCTGGGCGGAAACCCCGGTGGTGATACCTTCCGCCGCCTCGATGGTGACGGTGAAGCCGGTGCCATGGCGGGCCTGGTTGTTCTGCACCATGGGTGCCAGTTGCAGTTCGTCGACGGTGGCCTCGTCCAGGCACAGGCAGACGATGCCGCTGCAATCGCGGATCATCATGGCCATGGTCTGCAGCGAGATGTTCTCGGCGGCGGCGATGATGTCCGCTTCGTCCTCGCGGTCGTCGTCGTCGAGCAGCAGCACGGGGCGCCCGGCCTGGAAGGCGGCGATGGCTGCGGAAACATTGGGGAATTGCGGGTGGTGCCTGGTGGACATGAAACGCTCCTCGTGAATGATCGATGAACGTCTCGGGGCGAACAAAATGCGTGCGCAGGGGCGCCCGAATGGCCCCTGCCTGACGCCTTCTTTCATCCGGACTATGACCGTCGGCTCTGGAGTCTCACCAGATCTGCTGACCCCCGGCATGGCCGGGGCGCTCGCGGGCTCATCTTTCGATTTACCGCCGGTGGGGACTTTCACCCCGCCCTGAAGACCGGCCAAGCATACAGCACATTGCCACCCCGCAGGCAACCCACGGCTCTACGACCTTTGGCGGTATCATGCGGCTATGCATTCGAGGAACAGCCCATGGACATTCTCCAGGTCGCCGGTGGCAAGCCGGTCAAGTTGTGGACCGACGGCGTACCGGTGGAAGACGACGCCCGCAAACAGCTGCTCAACACGGCCAGGATGCCGTTCATCTTCAAGCACCTGGCGGTAATGCCGGACGTGCACCTGGGCAAGGGCTCGACCATCGGTAGCGTCATTCCCACCGTTGGCGCGATCATCCCCGCCGCGGTGGGTGTAGACATCGGCTGCGGCATGATCGCCGCACGCACATCGCTGCACGCCCGCGACCTGCCGGACAACCTGCATGGACTGCGCAATGCCATCGAACATGCCGTGCCGCATGGCAAGACCTTCGGCAAACGCGACCAGGGCGCCTGGGCCGATGTGCCAGCCAAGGCGGACAAGGCCTGGGGCCAGCTGGCCGGGCGTTTCAAGGCCATCACCGACAAGTACCCGCGGCTGGAGAAGACCAATAACCGCCATCACCTGGGGACGCTGGGCGGTGGCAACCACTTCATCGAGGTATGCCTGGACGAGGCCGACCGCGTCTGGTTCATGTTGCACAGCGGCTCCCGGGGCGTGGGCAATGCCATTGGCAACCTGTTCATCGAGCTGGCCCAGGCCGACATGCGCCAGCACCTGGCCAATCTGCCGGACAAGGACCTGGCGTATTTCGAGGAAGGCAGCCGCCATTTCGCCGACTACGTCGAAGCGGTGGAATGGGCGCAGGACTACGCCAGGCAGAACCGCGAGCTGATGATGCTGGCGGTGGTCGGTGCTGCGCGCAAGGCGCTGGGCAAACCGTTCGAGGCCAGCCTGGAAGCGGTGAACTGCCACCACAACTATGTGCAGCGCGAACAGCATTTTGGCCGCGAGGTGCTGGTGACGCGCAAGGGCGCGGTGTCGGCGCAGAAGGGCCAGTTGGGCATCATTCCCGGCTCGATGGGAGCCAGGAGTTTCATCGTGCGAGGGCTGGGCAACGAGGAATCGTTCTGTTCCTGCAGCCATGGCGCCGGCCGACTGATGAGCCGGACCAAGGCCAAGAGCCGCTTCACCGTGGACGACCAGCGGCGGGCCACGGCGCATGTGGAATGCCGCAAGGACAAGGAGGTGATCGACGAGATCCCCATGGCTTACAAGGACATCGATGCGGTGATGCGCGCGCAGCAGGAGCTGGTGGAAGTGGTGCACACCTTGCGGCAGGTGGTGTGTGTGAAGGGCTGACGGGTGTGCTGCCTGTGCCGGCCCCTTCGCGGGTAAACCCGCTCCCACAGGGAACTGCCGCTAGAAGGTGAAGCCTGTGAGGTCTCTGTGGGAGCGGGCGTGCCCGCGAAAGGGCCAGAGCAAGCAGTCGAGAACTTTCAGGGGATTCATGATCTGGGCTGCCCACTACCTGAGTGCAAACCTGTCGGCATACACGTACCCTGCCTTCAGTCTTTATGCATGTGCTGCTTGCCATCGCGATGAGTATGCGCCTTTGAATGCCCCTCATCATGCTGGCCTGCTCCCGAGGCCTGCTCACCCTGGTGGCCAGGCACATTGCCGCGGTGCTGGCCTTCATGGTTGTGCATTTCACTTTCGCCCCCCCCATGCTGGTGGCCGCCACTGGCCGCGACCATCGTCTGGTACTGCTGGGCGTTCAACCGGGGTAGCTGATCCAGGAAGGCGACGATGCCCCAGATGTATTCATCGCCCATGCTCTTGCCCCAGGCCGGCATGCCAGAGGCCTTGATGCCATGCTTGATGATCCAGAACGCCGCAGCGGGGTCGCCACCGATCCCGCTTTTGGTCAGATTGGGGGGAGATGGATACAGCGCCTGGCTAAGCTCGGTCTTCTCGACGCCAGGGGCGAGGTGGCAACCGATACACATGGCGTTGTAGTTACCAGCGCCGGTACGAATCAGCGCTTCATCTTTCAGGTCTGGCACCTCGATGTCTCTGGCCCGTACTGCGATAGAGCGGTCCCGTGCCATGGCCAGAAAGGCATGCACGGCGGGGAAATGGGGATCATCGGCGCCGACGTTGACCAGGCCGGAGTACGCAGCGCCCAGCACGGCCAAGCTGGCCACTGCGCCTGCTGCAACAAGCGTTGTTATTGTTCTTTTCATGTCTGGTTCTCAAAACCACATGCGGATACCGGCCACGAAACGCGCTTCATCCACATCACCACCCTCGTCGCGTATGAAGTCGGCGGTTTTGCCGTAAGAGCGGTTCCAGGTGATGCCGATGTAGGGGGCGAACTGGCGGACAATTTCGTAGCGCAAGCGCAGCCCGACTTCGGTATTGGCAAGGCCGGAACCCACACCGCGCCCAGGGTCGTTCTTGCCGTAGAAATTGGCTTCAGCGGTTGGCTGCAGGATCAGCCGGTTGGTCAGCAGAATGTCGTAGTCGCCTTCCAGGCGCGCGGCCGTCTGGCCGTTCTCGCCAATGAACGCGGTGGCTTCGGCTTCGAAGTCGTAAAGCGCCATGCCCTGGATACCGAACGCCGCCCAGGTCTGGGGGGACTCAGGTTGGAAATCCTGGCGCACCCCGGCAACCACATCCCACCAAGGGCTGATCGAGCGGCCGTACAGCAGCTGCAATTCGGCATCCTCGGTGACACCGTTGGTGCGTTCACCTTCGGAGCGGATCCACAGCCGGTTGATATCGCCGCCTATCCAGCCAGAAGCATCCCAGGACAGCGTGCTGCCTTCATCGGCATCCTGGTACTCGAGCTGATCCAGCAGGAGGAAGCTGTTGATAGCACTGTCGTGCATCTGATGCCCGCCCAACGGGGGGAAGGCCGCCTGGCGGTCTGCATCGGTCAGCACCGGGATCGGGGTACGGCTGGTGGTCGGCGTATCCGCCGAGCCGTGGTTCATTTTCGAATGATCCATAGCGCCATGATCCATAGCGCCATGGTCCATGCCCTGCATGCTGCCATGATCCATCTGGCTGTGGTCCATGGCCGAATGGTCCATCATCGAATGGTCCATTTCTTCAGCGGCGAAGCTGGGCGCAGCACCCAGCACGCCGAGCGAAACGGTCAATGCCAGCAGCGATGGTCGTGCCAGGCTATTGAGCATCTTTCCCTGCCTTGGCTTTGCCGCTGCCATGGGATTCCATCATCTTGTCATGGTCCATGCCTTGCATCGAACCATGGTCCATACCCTTCATGGCGTCATGGTCCATACCTTTCATCGAACCGTGATCCATCCCTTTCATGGCGCCATGATCCATGCCCTTCATCGCACCATGGTCCATGCCTTGAGCGCTTTTGGCTTCCTTGGCATCGGCAGGCTGCTGATTGTTGCCGTCGGACCAAGATGACGGGGCATAAAATGCAAACAGGCCGGCTATCGCAGCAGAGAAGAAAAACGCGCTTCGTTTCATTGGTTTGCTCATCTCGGATCTCCAGTTCATTCGTCCACACGGACTTCGCGGAACATGCCCATTTCCATGTGGAACAGCAGGTGACAGTGATAGGCCCAACGCCCCAAGGCATCTGCCGTGACGCGATAGCTTCGTTTTGAGCCAGGCGGCATGTCGATTGTGTGTTTGCGCACCATGAAGTTGCCGTCCTCATCCTCCAGGTCGCTCCACATGCCATGCAGGTGGATGGGGTGAGTCATCATGGTGTCGTTGACCAGGGTGATGCGCAGGCGCTCGCCATATTTGAGGCGCAGTGGCTCGGCATCGGAAAACTTGATGCCGTCAAAGGACCAGGCGAACTTTTCCATGTGGCCGGTGAGGTGCAGTTCGATCGTTCGACCAGGTGTACGGCCGTCCGGGTCCGGGAAGGTGCTGCGCAGGTCCGCATAAGTCAGCACACGGCGGCCGTTGTCACGCAGGCCGATGCCCGGATCGCCCAGTTTTGGCGTTGGGCTCATCGTCTGCATGTCGACCAGGGGGTTGTTCGTCTCGGAGGCTGGGTGGCTCTGCATGGGCGCGCTGGTACCAGCCATGTCGCCGTGGTCCATGCCAGCCATGTCGCCGTGGTCCATGCCGGCCATGTCGCCGTGGTCCATGCCGGCCATGCTGCCGTGGTCCATGCCAGCCATGTCGCCGTGACCCATGCCAGCCATGCTGCCGTGGTCCATGTCGCCCGTGCCGCCATGGTCCATGCCCATATCGCTCATGGAAATGATCGGCCGTGGATCGACAGCTGGAACAGGGGCTTGCAAGCCTTCGCGAACAGCCAGGGTGCCCCTGGAATATCCGGTACGGTCCATGGATTGAGCGAAAATGGTGTAAGCCTGCTCGTTTTCGGGCTCGACGATGACATCGTAGGTTTCGGCAACGGCGATGCGGAACTCGTCGACCGCAACGGGTTTGACATGCTGCCCATCCGCCGCGACAACCGTCATCTTCAGGCCGGGGATTCGCACATCGAAATAGGTCATGGCCGAGCCGTTGATGAAGCGCAGGCGGATTTTCTCGCCCGGCTTGAACACCCCTGTCCAGTTACCGTCCGGGGCCTGGCCGTTCATCAGGTAGGTGTAGGTGTAGCCGCTTACATCGGCGAGATCGGTGGGGCTCATTTTCATTTCGGCCCACATCTTGCGGTCGGCTACCGCGGCGGACCAGCCCATTTCGCTCACATCGTTGACGAAATCACCCACCGTGCGCTTGTGGTAGTTGTAGTAGTCAGACTGCTTCTTGAGCTTGGCCAGCACCCGGGCAGGGTTTTCATCCGTCCAGTCGCTGAGCATGACCACATAATCGCGGTCGTAGGTGAACGGCTCAGGCTCTTTGGCATCGATGACCAGGGCGCCGTATACCCCGACCTGCTCCTGGAAACCGGAGTGGCTGTGGTACCAGTAGGTGCCGTTCTGCTGGACCTTGAATTTGTACTCGTACATGCCGTCGGGGGCGATGCCATGGAAGCTCAGGCCCGGCACGCCGTCCATGTTCGCCGGCAGGATGATGCCGTGCCAGTGGATGGAGGTGTCCTGCTGCAAGCGGTTGCGCACACGCAGCGTGACGGTATCGCCTTCGCGCCAGCGCAGAATGGGGCCGGGAATGGAGCCGTTGATGGCCATCGCTGTACGCGCAGCGCCGGTAATGTTGACTGGCAGTTCACCGATGTAGAGGTCGAAGTCGGTGCCGCTCAGCACATTCGGTTGGCCGGGGCTGGTCACGGCCCAGACCGGCGCGCGCCACATGCCCAGCCCGCCAAGCAGTCCGGTAGCGGCCAGGCCTTTGACGAAGGAGCGTCTGGTGGTTTTGCTTTGCATGCCGTTGCGTCCAGTCAGTCGAGAAGTCGCTGTTATTCAGGCGGTTTAATGCCCCAGCCCTCCCTTAACCCTAGTGGACCTGCGCTGTCAGCTGGCTGAGCTTCAGATTACTTTTCTGTCAGCTTGTGGTGGGTGTGGCTGACGAAGCGCATGGCATGCTGAATCTGGGGCCGCCTTGCGGCCCTTCGCGGGCACGCCCGCTCCCACAGGGATGGCGCTGTAGTCAGTAGATGCGCGGGACCTGTGGGAGCGGGCGTGCCCGCGAAGGGCTGCAAAGCAGCCCCATCAAGGGGCTCATTGGCCGGGCCGCTACTCGATGCGCAGCGCGGCCACCGGATGCAGGCGGGCCGCCCGCACGGCCGGGGCCAGGCCGGCGAGAACGCCGAGCACCGCCGCCAGCAGCAGCGCCAGCAACAGAAACAGCGGATGCAGCGCCAAGGGCAGGCTCGGCATGGTCAGGTGCAGCAGCCCCAGCAGGAGGGCCATCAACAGCAAGCCAAGCAGGCCACCGGCCAGCGAAAGCAACGTCGCTTCGGCAAGAAACAGCCCGAGTACCTGCCGCGGACTGGCGCCAATCGCCCGCAACAGGCCGATTTCGGCCGTGCGCTCGCCCACCGTGGTGGTCATGATGGTGAGAATGCCAACCGCACCGACCAACAGCGAAATACCCCCCAAGGCACCAATGGCCAGGCTCAGAGTGCCGAGAACGCGGTTGAAGCTGCGCAGCATGTCGTCCTGGGTGGTCAGGCTGAAGTCCTCCGCGCCGTGGCGTTCGCCGAGCACCTCGCGAATCTGTCGGCTCAATGCCTGTGAAGTGGTGGCTGCGCCGAACACCACATGGGCTTTGACCACCCCGGTGCGGTTGAACAGGCTTTGCGCCCAATCCACCGGGATGTAGGCGATATCGTCGAGGTTGAAACCGAGCAACTGGCCTTTCTTCTCCATCACGCCGATCACCCGGAAACGCACGCCGCCGACGCGGATCAGCTCGCCGAGCGGATTGCGCGCACCGAACAGCTCGGCGCGCAGTTGATGACCGAGCACCACATAGGGCGGCGAGCGGCCGTCGCGGGCCGCAGGCAGAAACTCGCCCAGGCTCAGTTGCATGCGCCAGGCCTGCGCCAGCTGATGGCCGCCACCGAGAATGTCGCTGCGCCGGCTCAGCTGGCCGAACTGCACATCCCCGCTGCCCTGAATGATCGGCACCACCGCCTCGACATGCCGCAAGCGCCGCAGGGCATCGGTGTCACCGATGGTCAGTGGGCGTACGCTGCCGAGCAGGCCACCGAGGCCGCTTGTCTGGGTCTTGCCCGGGCGCACGGTGATGATCCGCGTACCGAACTGCGAGAAGTTCTCCAGCACATAGCCGCGCACGCCTTCGCCCATGGCCGTGAGCAGCGCCACCGCGGCTATGCCGATCGCTACCCCGAGCAGGGTCAGCAGGCTGCGCAAGGGGCGACAGGCCAGCGCCGAACTGGTCAGCCGCAAGCCATCTTGCCAGCGCATCAGTGCGCTCCCGGCGGGCGTAGCGCCGCCACCGGCTCCAGCGCCGAAGCCCGGGCGGCCGGCAGCCAGGCGAACAGCAGTGCCGTGCCGAGTGCCAGCAGCACTGCGCCAGCCCGCGCCCACCAGGGAGCATGGAGCGGCAGGTCGAACGCCAGGCGCCCCAGCCAGAGCAAGGTTTCGGCCAGCAGCAGGCCTGCGAGCGCCCCCGCCAGGGCCAGCAACGCCGCCTCGCCAAGGAACAGCAGGCGCAACTGCGCCGCCGTCACGCCTATGGCTTTGAGCAGGCCGATCTCGGCGCTGCGCTGGCTCACTGCAATCCAGGTCACGTTCATGATCAGGATGCCTGCCACCAGCAGGCTGATCGCGGCAATCCCGGCCACCGCCAGGGTCAGCACCGCGAGTATCTGGTCGAAGGCGCTGAGCAGGCTGT
Organism: Pseudomonas sp. B19(2017); assembly: GCF_002113165.1. Lineage (NCBI taxonomy): Bacteria > Pseudomonadati > Pseudomonadota > Gammaproteobacteria > Pseudomonadales > Pseudomonadaceae > Pseudomonas > Pseudomonas sp. B19(2017). Next base: position 76,102 of record NZ_NEJR01000012.1, on the reverse strand, counting down.
CCTGGCTGACCAGGGTCACGTCTTCCTCCCCCTCGTGGCGCTCCTTCAGCGCGGCGAGTATCAGCCGCTTGCTTCGGTCGAGAAAGCGTGGGCCCTGCACCTCGACAAATACCCGCGACAACCCCTCGCTATTGAACAAGGCCTGGGCACTGGCCACCGGGATGATCACCATCTCGGAAAAATCCGTCCCCAGGGATTCGCCCCGCTCACCGAGGACACCGACCACTCGGAAGCGTCGGTCGCCAGCGCGCAACCATTCACCCAGGGCCGGGCGAGCCCCGAACAGCTCGCGTCGGAGTTTGCCACCGATCACGCAGACGGCCTCGGCCTGCCCAGGGTCCAGCGCCGGCAGAGGTTGGCCCTGGACGACCGTCAGTTGACGAATGGCGAAGAAGTCACGGGTGGTGCCCAAGGTCAGCACCTCGCGATTGCGGTTGCCGACGATCACCTCCATCTGCCCGGCCTGCTGCGGCGCGACCCGGCGGATGCCCGGCAGGCGGGTGATAGCCTGCACATCCTGCAAGGTCAACTCGTGCGGCGTCAGGCCGGTGAGCGGCGGCATTCGCCCGGTGGTTTCCTTGCGGCCCGGGAAAACGATCAGGATGTCGCGGCCCAGCAGTGAGAACTCGTTCAGGACAAACGCCCGCGCCCCGGCGCCAAGGCCGGTGAGCAGGTTGACCGCAACCACACCGATGGCGATGGCCAGCAGTAGCATCAGGCTGCGCGAGCGGTGCCCACGCAAGGCGCCGAGCCAGAAGCCCAGGGCATCGGCAGCGCGCATCAGGCCAGCGCCCGCTGCGGCGCAATACTGTGGATGCGCCCGTCACGCATGTGTAGCTGGCGCTGTGCACGGGCGCCCAGGCTGGCGTCGTGGGTCACCACGATCAGGGTCAGGCCCTCGCTGTTGAGCTCTTCCAGCAGGTTGAATACTTCGACGCCGGCCTGGCTATCGAGATTGCCGGTAGGCTCGTCGGCCAACAACAGCGCCGGTTGCATGACCATCGCCCGGGCGATCGCGACGCGCTGGCGCTGGCCACCGGACAGCTCGGCCGGTCGGTGGGCAATACGCTCGCCCAGCCCCAGGCGTGCCACCAACTGGCTGCTGCGCTTGCGCCGTTGTACCGCACCGATGCCGGCGAGGACCATCGGCAGCTCGATGTTTTCCAGCACCGTCAGCCGTGCGATCAGGTGGTAGGACTGGAACACGAAACCTATCAGTCGGCTACGCAACTGGGCGCGGCGTGCCTCGCTCAGCGCCGCCGTGGCCTCGCCCTGCAACCAGTATTCGCCGGCGCTCGGCGCATCGAGCAGGCCGAGGATGTTCAGCAAGGTGGACTTGCCCGAGCCGGACGGGCCCATCACCGCCATGTAGTCACCTGCGGCGATGTCCAGATCGAGGCCGTCCAGCCCCATCACCTGCTGTTCGCCCAGCTGGAAGCTGCGGCTGCCGCCGCGCAGGCGGATCATTTCCCGGTCTCCGCGGCATCCAGCGGGATCACCGCCACGGTATCCTTGAGCCCTTCCTGCTCGAAGCTGGCGACGATTCGAGCATCCTCGTCGAGCCCAGCGAGCACCTCGGTCCAGCGCCAGTTGCTCAACCCGGTTTGCACCTGCACCTCGCGCAACACCCGGGCGCTCGGGTCATAGCGCAGCACACGCTGCCCCTCCAGCAGGGTTTCGGTGGGGATGCGCAAAGCACTTGCGTGCTGCTCCAGAAGGATCTCGACATCGGCGCTATAGCCGGTGAGCAGGGCAAGGTCTGCCGGCGGCTGGTCGAAACGCACTTCTACATCGACGGTGCGCGCCTGCTTCTCCAGTTCACGCACATAGGGTGCAATACGGCTGACGCGGCCGGTGAAATGCTGGCCACGGAAGGCATCCAGGCTGATCCGCACGGCGGTGCCGGGGTGAACCCGGGCCGCGTCCACTTCATCGATCGGTGCCTCGACATACAGGCAGCTGTCGTCGATCAGGTCGACCGCTGGTGGCGTGGGGATACCCGGTGGCGAAGGGGTGACGAATTCGCCGAGTTCGCCGTTGATTTCTGCGACTACGCCGGCGAAGGGGGCACGCAGGGTCGTCTGTTCCAGCAGCGAACGCTGCAACTGCAGGCTGGCGTCAGCCTCGCGGATCAGCACGGCACTTGCACTGCACATCAGCTTCGCCAGGTTGGCCTTGGTCGCGGCTTGGTCGAGGCGATCGGCGGCAATCAACTTGCGGTCGGCCAGCTGGCCCAGGCGATCAAGGTCGCGTCGGTCCAGGAGCGCTTGCTGGCAGCGCTGTTCGCGGGTGTTGCGTTGCGCCTCCAGCCGCGCCTCGGCCTCCTGCAGCCTGGCCTGTTGCTCGTCCTGGCGCAGGCGCATGAGTACCTGACCCGGCTGGACCCGCTGGCCCTCGCTGACCTGCAACTCGGCAACCTGGCCGCCGACATTGAAGGACAGGTGCGAGCGTCGACAGGACTTCAGCGTACCCGCGCGCGTATTGGCCACCACCGTCTCCACCGGCCCCCGCTCAACCTCCAACAGCCTGACCGGCAACGGCTGCGGTCGACTCAACCAGCCGCCCAGCACCACCAGACAAGCCAGGATCGACGAGCCAATCAATAATTTGCGCATGGACTACACCTCCTGCCATATGGCTTGAGCCTAGATCAGGAGGGTGAAAGCTCCACGCGAGACGTCATTTATCCGACGATTTTCGGATGAGCGTCAGTGTAGTGTCAGATAAATGACGAATGAGATTATTTTCGCTTTTACAACTGCGATTTCCCAGCCATCAGGAATGGCTGCAGAAAATTTCAGAGGAAGAGAATGGCTTTTCTTCGGGCATTAAAAAGCCGGCTTGTGGCCGGCTTCTCGGGGACGCTTCCGACTAATTTATGGTAAGTCGCAATCGCCTTAACTGTGTGGCCATCAAGGGCCTGAAAGAGATGGCAGATGCCCGTGTGGGATATCGCCGAGCCCTCTGGAGCGCGGCTTGCGCCGGTCGGGGCTGAATGTGCGGCGTAGCATACAAGGGCCCGCGCAGGATGCCCAGCAAAAAATGGCACAGGTTGTTTCAGCCGGGGCGTTGCCGGCGGAAATGCGACCAGTGGAACACCCAGCCAAGAATTTCCAGCCCTTGAGCCTGGCGCTGGGCGGCGGTGTAGCGTTCTACCGCATAGGTGCGCCGATCATGACTGTGCAGGTAAAGCGTGCCCTGCTGGCCAAGGCTGAGGTTGTTCACCCGCAGCGCGCCATTATGCAGCAGGGCATAGGTTTCGCCCTCGACCACCCGGGTCATGCCCAGGTCGATGGCCAAGGTGGCCTGCAATGGAATCAATGGGGTCATGTTGCTGGCGGGCATGGCCATGCAGATGGCGTCGTCGGCATGCACACCCAACACTTTCAGGGCTTTGGCGGGCAGGCACAGATGCTTGCTGGCTACGGGTGACAGCAGGCCGTCGTGCAGTTCGTAAAAGGGCACTTTCAGTGCCCGGCCGCCTTGCGCCGACAACGGCGTGGGCGGGTTGGCGGGCGCCGGCCCAGGCGGGCAGTTGCGCAGGGTCGGGTTGTGGTGTTTGGGGCCTTCGCCCGTGCGCAACCAGCGACGATGCACACAGAACAGGTCGGCCAGTTCGTCCAGCCGGGCCAGGGGCACGCCGCGCTTGAACCAGTTGTTGACGTGCTGGGGAGTGACGCTGCGCTGGGCGGCGAAGTCGGAAGGGGTCAGGCCACACTCGTGGAGCAGGGCTTTGAGGCGGTCGCCGGATGTGTTCATGGCGGCGAGTGTAGCGGCGGGGTGCCAGCAAGGATATGAACCGGATGTTGATGGGGCTTGTGTGAAAAGGGCCTGTTTGTAGGGCGCTGGAGTAGGACTACGTAGGATTTTTTACTCTCCCAAGCAAGTGCGCGGTTCCTGTGGGAGCGGGCGTGCCCGCGAAGAGGCCAACGCGGTGGCTGGCACCGGCTGCGCCGGTGTTCGCGGGCACGCCGCTCCCACAGGGATCGCGCAGGCAGGTCATCCAGTGCCAGGGCGACCAGCTATCCATCAGGCATAAAAAAACCCCGCCAGGGCGGGGTTCTTCATGCAACCGGTATCAGCCCTTGTAGGCAGCAACCGATTTGGTGATCGCGGCACGGGCGGCGTCGGCGCCTTCCCAGCCTTCGATCTTGACCCATTTGCCCTTCTCGAGATCTTTGTAGTTGGCAAAGAAGTGCTCGATCTGCTGGATCAGCAGGGCTGGCAGGTCGGTGTATTCCTTCACGTCGACGTACAGCTGCGACAGCTTGTCGTGAGGAACAGCGATGACCTTGGCGTCGCCGCCGCCGTCGTCGGTCATGTTCAGCACGCCGACCGGACGGGCGCGGATAACCGAACCTGGGGCTACCGGGTAAGGGGTAACGACCAGCACGTCCAGCGGATCACCGTCATCGGCCAGGGTGTTCGGGATGAAGCCGTAGTTGGCTGGGTAGAACATCGGGGTAGCCATGAAACGGTCGACGAACAGGGTATCGCTGTCCTTGTCGATCTCGTATTTGATCGGCGCGTGGTTGGCCGGGATCTCGATGGCGACGTAGATGTCGTTCGGCAGGTCTTTGCCCGCCGGAATCTTGCTGTAGCTCATTGGGCAGTGCCCCCGTGTTTGACCAAAAAAGTGGCGGCGATTATAGGCACATTCTGCATGGGCATGCCACGCCTGGCCTGATGTGCGGCCCCGTCAGGCGTGGCTTTCGCGGTATTCCGGGTGTTCGGCCTGCAGCCGGCACAGGCGCGCCAGCGGGTCCTGGCGGTAGAACAGCGACAACTGGCGGTAGACTTGTGGATAAGCCTGTTGCAGCAGGTCGGGAGCACTAAAGAAGTACTCGCTGGTGACGGCAAAGAACTCCGCAGGGTTTTCCGCGGCGTACGGGTCGATGGCGGTTTCGGCGTCGGGGTTGGCGTCCAGCTGGCGGTTGAGGTCGTCATAGGCCTGTTGCATGGCGGTTGCCCATTCATCCACCGGCATGCTGCTGTGTAGCGGTGGCAGGCCGTTGGCATCGCCATTGAGCATGTCGAGCTTGTGCGCCAGTTCATGGATGACCAGGTTGTAGGCCTCCCAGCCGCCACTGGCCAGCACGCCGTTCCAGGCGAGGATGATCGGGCCCTGCTGCCAGGCTTCGCCGCTGTGCTCGCCGTCCCATACGTGCTCCACGCCACTGGCATCGCGGTGGCGCTGGGGGCTCTTGAAGTCGTCGGGGTAGAGGATGATTTCGTGGAAGCCCTGGTACCAGTTCAGCTCGCCCAGGTGCAGCAGCGGCAATTGCGCCTGGGCGGCCAGCAACAGGCGCTGCTCGTCGTCCGGTTCGACGCCGGGCAGGCAGGTGAGGTGCTTGTCGAGCAGAAACAGGATGCAGGCTTCACGCAGCCAGCGATCTTCTTCGTCCGTGATGCCGTCCAGCATCGGCAGGCGCTCGCGCACGGCCTGCCATTGCTGGGGGGTGATGGGGTAGCGCGCCAGGGTGCGCTTGCGCCGCCAGGCGCTGAACGACCACATCGGCAGGTTCAGTGCGCCTTGGCCGTGCGGCCCAGGCGGCCACGCAGCAGGCCGAGGATCATCGGCACCAGCGACAGGATGATGATACCCACCACCATCAGCGACAGGTGCTGCTTGATGAATGGTACGTTGCCGAAGAAGTAGCCCAAGGTCACCAGGCCGCCAACCCACAGCAGCGAACCGGCGACGCTGAAACCGAGAAAGCGCGGGTAGTGCATGTGGGCTATGCCGGCGACGAACGGCGCAAAGGTGCGCAGGATGGGCAGGAAGCGCGCCATGGTCACGGTCTTGCCGCCGTGGCGTTCATAGAAATCGTGGGTACGCTGCAGGTAGTCGCGACGGAAGATCTTCGAGTCGGGGTTGTTGAACAACCGCTCGCCGGCCGTGCGGCCGATCACGTAGTTGGTGCTGTCGCCGAGGATCGCGGCAGCCATCAGCAGGCCAGCCAGCAGTACCGGGTCCATGCCGCCACCGGCGGCCACGGCACCGGCGATGAACAGCAGCGAATCGCCGGGCAGGAAAGGCATGACCACCAGCCCGGTTTCACAGAAGATCACGGTGAAGAGGATGGCGTAGATCCAGGGACCGTAATTGGTGACCAGCAGATCGAGGTAGGCATCGAGATGCAGGATAAGGTCCAGCGGGTTGAAATCCATGTACAGCACCTGTGTTCTTGGGCGTAGGCTCGGTTACCTGGGGATGGGTAAAATTTCACACATGACAGGTGGGCCATTATACGGCTAAGTCAGGATCATGCCCGGGGAGTTTGTAGCGGGGGGTTACGGCAGGGGTATTCCGGTGCTGGCCCCTTCGCGGGCATGCCCGCTCCCACAGGGGTATCACCGCTTCCTTAGGCAGTGCTGTACCTGTGGGAGCGGGCGTGCCCGCGAAAGGGCCAGCACGGTCAATCCTGATTGATCGGCAGGATATAACTCTTGAACTCGTTATCCTCACGAAACCCGATGGACTCGTAAGTCTTGTGAGCGACCTCGTTGTCCGCGCTGGTCGACACCCGCATGCGCACGGCATTGGTTTCCTTGGCCATTTTCTTTGCCTCGCGCATCAGGTGGTCGGCCACCAGCATGCGCCGCGAGTCCTCGGCCACGTAGATGTCGTTGAGAATCCATACCCGCTTCAGCGACAGCGACGAATAGCTCGGGTACAGCTGGCAGAAGCCCAGCAGTTTGCCGTCGTCATCATCGGGTAGCGCCAGGTAGATCACCGACTCATCCCGCTTCAGGCGCTTTTCCAGAAAGCTGCGCGAGCTGTCCGGGTAGGGAAGCTGCCCATAGAACTCACGGTATTTGACGAACATCGGCGTGAGCAGGTCGAGGTGTTCCAGGGTTGCCTTGATGATGCGCATGTGCGGCCCTCAGGGTCCATTAGGGGAAACAGCGGATTGCCAGCAGCCTTCAAGCGCATGCTGCCCAATGCGCGGTGCCAGCGCAATCCGCCTTCCGTGACATGTTTTTTACCCTTTGCCGAGCAGGAAGTTACCTTTCTGGCCGGTGCTGTGTTCACTCTCCAGGCTATGGACCTCGGCTTCGTCCTTCAGATTCACCCCGGAAAGCTGGCGCCGGCAGGCTTCGCGCATCAGGTACAACAGGCGGTGTGCCGCCATGCCATAGCTCAGCCCCTCCAGGCGGATGTTGGAAATGCAGTTGCGGTAGGCATCGGTCAGGCCGACCTTCGGTGCATAGGTGAAATACAGGCCAAGGCTGTCGGGTGAACTGAGCCCAGGGCGTTCGCCGATCAGCATCACTGTCATCCGTGCGCCAAGCAGTTCACCGACCTCGTCGGCCACTGCCACGCGCCCCTGCTGCACCAGCACCACCGGGGCACTGGTCCAGCCGTCGGCGGCAGCCTGTTCCTCGAAACGCGCCAGGAACGGCAGGGTGTGACGGTGTACGGCCAGTGCCGACAGGCCGTCGGCGACGACGATGGCCAGGTCGACTCCGCCAGGGTTGGCCTGGGCGTGCTGGCGTAGCGCGGCAACCGAATCTTCGTTCAGCCGTCGCCCCAGGTCCGGGCGTTGCAGGTACTGGTTGCGGTCGCTGGCGGCGCTGTGCAGCACCAGGCTTTCGCGCCCGCGATCACTCAACTGGGTAGCCAGGCCGGCATGGTCGAAGGCCAGGTGCACGGCGTCGCGGGCCTGGGCATGGGCGAACTGGAAGTCCAGTTGCGCCCCGGTCGGCAGGCTGGTGCCGGTGCGGCCCAGAGCGATGCGCGCCGGGGTCAGGTTGCGCAGGGCCAGCCAGGGGTTGTCGGGGGTAGGCGTGCGGTGGTCCATGGTCATCCCTATGCAAGCTGTGCCAACGCCTGGCGGAAGGCCGGCGGCAGGTTGTCACCGAAGCGCACCCGGCCATCGGCCTGGGTGAAGATGCCGGTGCGGGCCAGCCATGCCTCGAATTCCGGCCCGGGCTTAAGGCCCAGGGTCTGGCGTGCGTATAGCGCGTCGTGGAACGAGGTGGTCTGGTAGTTGAGCATGATGTCGTCGGAGCCGGGGATGCCCATGATGAAGTTGATCCCGGCCACGCCCAGCAGGGTCAGCAGGGTGTCCATGTCGTCCTGGTCGGCTTCGGCGTGGTTGGTGTAGCAGATGTCGCAACCCATCGGCACGCCCAGCAGCTTGCCGCAGAAGTGGTCTTCGAGGCCGGCGCGGATGATCTGCTTGCCGTTGTACAGGTACTCCGGGCCGATGAAACCGACCACGGTGTTGACCAGGAACGGCTTGAAGTGGCGGGCCACGGCATAGGCGCGGGTTTCACAGGTCTGCTGGTCGACGCCGTGGTGGGCGTTGGCCGACAGCGCGCTGCCCTGGCCGGTTTCGAAGTACATCAGGTTCTGCCCGAGGGTGCCGCGTTTCAGCGACAGGCCTGCTTCGTAGCCTTCCTGCAGCACGTTCAGGTTGATGCCGAAACCGGCGTTGGCCGCTTCGGTGCCGGCGATGGACTGGAACACCAGGTCCAGCGGCACGCCACGGTTGATCGCCTCGATCGACGTGGTCACGTGGGTCAGCACGCAGGCCTGGGTGGGAATGTCGTAGCGCTGGATGATGGCGTCGAGCATTTCCAGCAAGGCGCAGATCGATGCGATGCTGTCGGTGGCCGGGTTGATGCCGATCATGGCGTCGCCGTTGCCGTACAGCAGGCCGTCGAGGATGCTGGCGGCGATGCCGGCCGGCTCGTCGGTCGGGTGGTTGGGCTGCAGCCGGGTCGACAGCCGCCCGCGCAGGCCCATGGTGCCACGGAAGCGGGTGACCACGCGGATCTTCTGCGCCACCAGCACCAGGTCCTGCACGCGCATGATCTTCGACACCGCTGCGGCCATTTCCGGCGTCAGCCCGGGTGCCAGGCTGCGCAGGCTGGCCTCGTCGGCCTCTTCGCTCAGCAGCCAGTCGCGCAGGCCACCCACGGTCAGGTGGCTGACCGGGGCGAAGGCCTGGGCGTCGTGAGTGTCGATGATCAGGCGCGTGACTTCATCTTCTTCGTAAGGGATCAGCGCTTCATTGAGAAAATGCGTCAGCGGGATATTGGCCAGGGCCATCTGGGCGGCGACCCGTTCGCCGTCGTTGCTGGCCGCCACGCCCGCCAGATAGTCCCCCGAGCGGGCGGGGCTGGCCTTGGCCATCACTTCCTTGAGGCTGTCGAAGCGGTAGACCAGGTGGCCGACCGTGTGTACGAAACTTGCCATACAGACTCTCCAGAGCCGCGGGTTGCCCCGCGGCGGGTGGCGGCGATCAGTGCAAGGCTTCTTCGGCCTTCTGGATCGCGGCGAATTCCTCTTCCGGTGTTCCCGCGACCAGATGGTGGCGGCTGTAGAAAGCAAAGTAGGCAATTAATACCGCATAGATCACTGCGGCGCCAATCACCACCCGTGGGTCGACAAGGAAACCGGCGACCACAGCGATGCAGGCCAGCACCAGGGCCAGGCCCGAGGTGAAAATGCCACCGGGGGTGCGGTATGGGCGCTCCATCTTCGGCCGGCGGATGCGCAGGGTGATATGCGCGGCCATCATCAGCACGTACGACAGGGTAGCGCCGAACACCGCCACCAGGATCAGCAGGTCACCCTGGCCGGTCAACGACAGGGCAAAGCCGATGATCCCGGGGATGACCAGGGCCAGTACCGGGGCCTTGCTCTTGTTGGTTTCCGACAGTTTGCGCGGCAGGTAGCCGGCGCGGGACAGGGCGAAGATCTGCCGGGAATAGGCGTAGATGATCGAAAAGAAGCTGGCGATCAGCCCAGCCAGGCCAACCAGGTTGACGAAGCCGCCCATCCAGGTACTACCGCCGTAAGCCTTGGACAGGGCTTCTACCAGCGGGTTGCCCGAGGCTTTCAGTGCTTCGGAGCCTGCGCCGCCAGGGCCGACCACCAGGATCAGCAGGGCGAAGGCCAGCAGCACCAGCATGGCGCCGATCAGGCCGCGTGGCAGGTCACGCTTGGGGTTCTTGGTTTCTTCGGCGGCCAGCGGCACGCCCTCTACGGCGAGGAAGAACCAGATGGCGTAGGGGATGGCTGCCCACACGCCGACGTAGCCGAACGGCAGGAAGCTGCTGGCGCCCACGGCGTCCGTTTTGGCGATGTCGAACAGGTTGGCTGCATCAAAATGGGGCAGCATGCTCACCAGGAACACAGCCAGGGCGATGGCGGCGATGGCAGTGATGATGAACATCAGCTTCAACGCCTCACCCACGCCAAAGATGTGGATGCCGATGAACACGATGTAGAACGCCAGGTAGATCATCCAGCCGCCGATGCCGAACAGTGACTGGCAGTAGGCGCCGATGAACACCGCGATGGCGGCGGGGGCGATGGCATATTCGATGAGGATCGCCGTCCCGGTGAGGAAGCCGCCCCAGGGGCCGAAGGCGCTGCGGGCGAAACCGTAGCCGCCGCCTGCGGTGGGGATCATCGACGACAGCTCGGCCAGCGAGAAGCACATGCACAGGTACATGGTGGCCATCAGCAGGGTGGCGAGGAACATGCCGCCCCAGCCGCCCTGGGCCAGGCCAAAGTTCCAGCCGGCATAGTCGCCGGAGATGACGTAGGCCACCCCCAGACCGACCAGCAGGACCCAGCCGGCGGCGCCTTTTTTCAGTTCACGTTGCTGGAAATAGTCCGAGCCGACTTTTTCGAAGTCGACGGACGAGCCTGCCGGCGAGCCGGCGGAATGATCGCTTGGCATAGATTCACCTGTTGTTTTTCTTGGTGGCCGGACGGGTTCCGGACCGATGGTGATGGTTACTGCAGGAAGCGAGCCAGAGCGGTTGGTGTACGGTTTCCGCTCTGGGTTTGGTATATGCAGGCCTGGCCTCTTCGCGGGCTTGCCCGCTCCCACAGGGACCGCACAAGGTTCAAGACCAGTGCAATACCTGTGGGAGCGGGCGAGCCCGCGAAGGCCGCGACGCGGTTTAGAAGAAGCCCAACGGATTGATGTCGTAGCTCACCAGCAGGTTCTTGGTCTGCTGATAGTGATCGAGCATCATCTTGTGCGTCTCACGCCCGACACCGGACTTCTTGTAGCCACCGAACGCCGCATGCGCCGGGTAAAGGTGGTAGCAGTTGGTCCACACGCGGCCAGCCTTGATCCCGCGGCCCATGCGGTAGGCCCGGTTGATGTCGCGGGTCCACACGCCGGCGCCCAGGCCGAACTCGGTGTCGTTGGCAATCGCCAGGGCTTCGGCTTCGTCCTTGAAGGTAGTGACGCTGACCACCGGGCCGAAGATTTCTTCCTGGAACACGCGCATCTTGTTGTTGCCCTTGAGCAGGGTCGGCTGGATGTAGTAACCGGTGGCCAGCGAGCCTTCCAGTTTTTCCACCTTGCCGCCGGTCAGCAGTTCGGCGCCTTCCTTCTGGGCGATGTCGAGGTACGACAGGATCTTCTCGAACTGCTGTTGCGAGGCCTGGGCGCCGACCATGGTGTCGGTGTCCAGCGGGTCGCCGCGCTTGATCTGCAGCACCTTCTTCATCACCACTTCCATGAACTGCGGGTAGATCGACTCCTGTACCAGTGCCCGGGATGGGCAGGTGCATACCTCGCCCTGGTTGAAGAACGCCAGCACCATGCCTTCGGCCGCCTTCTCGATGAAGCTTGGCTCGGCTTGCATGATGTCTTCGAAATACACGTTAGGCGACTTGCCGCCCAGTTCGACGGTGGACGGAATGATGTTTTCGGCGGCGCACTTCATGATGTGCGAGCCGACCGGGGTCGATCCGGTGAAGGCGATCTTGGCGATGCGCTTGCTGGTGGCCAGTGCTTCACCGGCTTCGCGGCCATAGCCTTGCACCACGTTGAGCACGCCTTTTGGCAGCAGGTCACCGATCACTTCCAGCAGCACGGTGATGCCCAGCGGGGTCTGTTCGGCCGGCTTGAGCACTACGCAGTTGCCGGCGGCCAGGGCTGGGGCCAGCTTCCAGGCGGCCATCAGGATCGGGAAGTTCCACGGGATGATCTGCCCGACCACGCCCAGCGGCTCATGGATGTGATAGGCCACGGTGCCTTCGTTGATCTCGGCGGCGCCGCCTTCCTGGGCACGGATGCAGCCCGCGAAGTAGCGGAAGTGGTCAACCGCCAGCGGGATGTCGGCATTGAGGGTTTCGCGGATCGGCTTGCCGTTGTCCCAGGTTTCGGTAATGGCCAGCAGTTCGAGGTTCTGCTCGATACGGTCGGCGATCTTCAGCAGAACGTTGGAGCGGTCCTGCACTGACGTGCGGCCCCAGGCGTCGGCCGCAGCGTGGGCGGCATCCAGGGCTTTCTCGATGTCTTCGGCAGTGGAACGGGGGAATTCAGCGATCAGCTTGCCATTCACCGGGGAGGTATTTTCAAAGTACTGCCCCTTTACCGGAGGAACGAACTCACCACCGATGTAGTTGCCGTAGCGGCTCTTGAAGGAAACCTTCGCGCCTTCGGTACCGGGATGTGCGTAACGCATGGTGTGTCTCCTGGCTATTGTGTTTGTTAGGGAGTTGGAAAGCGTAGAGCAAAGGTCGGGCCAGCGTTTCGAGCACCAGGAAAATCAATGACTTGGCTCGGCGTCCGGTGCCATGCCCACGGTCGCTGTGCCAGCACCGGTACGCGCAGGGGTGACACTTTGTGCCATTTGCGACACGTAACCCGAGGGTGCATTGCAAAGCCTTCGCGGGTGGAGGATGCTGGCGGGACTCTCTATCTGCGGAGAACTACAACAATGCAGAGCAACCATTTCAGTCGCCATGCCCAGCAAGTCCATACCGTCGCCCATGGTGGGGCCGGGGAGGGCGGCAGTGACCCGTCCATCGCCCGCTCCTGGCTGCGCTGCCTGGAGGACTACCACCTCGACCCGTCGGTTATCGAGGCCCCGGTGGTGCTCGAACACGGGCGCCTGCTGGAAAGCCGCGAGCGCCTGCGCCAGGTGCTGCAGATTGCCGACCCTGAAATGAACAGCCTGCATCAGCAGCTTTCCGGGGCCGGGCATGCGGTACTGCTGACCGATGCCCGTGGGGTGATCCTCAATTGCGTCAGCGCGCCGACCGAGCGACGCAGCTTCGAGCGCGCCGGGCTGTGGCTGGGCGCCGACTGGAGCGAGGCGCGCGAGGGCACCAACGGCATCGGCACCTGCCTGGTTGAGCGCCAGGCGCTGACCATTCACCAGAACGAGCACTTCCGTGGTCGCCACACCGGCCTGACCTGCTCGGCCAGCCCGGTGTTCGACCCGCATGGCGAGCTGCTGGCGGTGCTGGATGTGTCTTCGGCACGGCCCGATGTTTCCCGGCAGAGCCAGTTCCACACCATGGCCCTGGTCAACCTGTCGGCGAAGATGATCGAAAGCTGCTACTTCCTGCGCCATTTCGAACAGCAATGGTTGCTGCGTTTTCACCTGCAGGCGGAGTCGGTCGGCCTGTTCAGCGAAGGCCTGCTGGCGTTCGACGGTGACGGGCGCATCTGTGCCGCCAACCAGAGCGCGCTGAACCTGTTGGGCACGGTGCGGGGTGGCGTGCTGGGCAAACCGTTGGAACGCTTTTTCGCATGCAGCCACGACGAACTGTTCAGCCGCGCCACGCCCGGCGGCAGCACGGCCTGGCCGCTGCATACCCTGGACGGGCGCCAGGTGTTCGCCAGCCTGCGTGGCCAGGCGCGCGCACCGGTGTGGTCGGTGCCCACCGCCCAACCGCGCCCTGCGCGGGAAGTGGAGCCGCTTGTATGCCTGCTCGACCCGGCCTTGCAGAACGACTTCCGCCGCAGCGTGCGGGTGTTCGAGCGTGATGTGCCGCTGCTGTTGCGCGGCGAGACCGGCTGCGGCAAGGAGGCCTTCGCCCAGGCCGTGCACCAGGCCAGCGAGCGGCGCGGCAAACCGTTTGTCGCCATCAACTGCGCGTCGATCCCGGAGAGCCTGATCGAGAGCGAACTGTTCGGTTACCGCGGCGGCAGCTTTACCGGTGCGCGCAAGGAAGGCATGCGCGGCAAGCTGTTGCAGGCCGACGGCGGCACCTTGCTGCTGGACGAGATCGGCGACATGCCACTGGCCCTGCAAACCCGCCTGCTGCGCGTGCTGGAGGAACGCCAGGTGGTGCCGATCGGTGGCGAACCGCAGGCGGTCGACGTGCGCATCGTCAGCGCTACACACCGTGACCTGCTGGAGCGGGTGGAGCAGGGTAGTTTCCGCGAGGACCTGTATTACCGCCTGAATGGCCTGGAAGTGGCGTTGCCTGCGGTGCGCGAGCGCAGTGACAAGGCGCAGTTGCTGGACTTTCTGTTGCGTCAGGAGGCGCAGGGGCAACTGATCGACATCGAGCCGAGGGCGCGCCAGGCACTGCTCGACTTTGCCTGGCCGGGCAACGTGCGGCAGATGCGCAACGTGCTGCGTACCCTGGTGGCACTTTGCGAAGATGCCCGCATAGCATTTTCGGATCTCCCCACAATTGTCTGCAGCAGCGCCAATCCTGTGGGAGCGGGCGCGCCCGCGAAGACGTCCGATCAAGCAACGCAGGGCGAGGGCGTTGCCCTCGTTCGCGGGCACGCCCGCTCCCACAGGTCCGGCGTTGGTCCAGGAATTGATGGGGAGCCCGTGGGTACCGAGGTTTTGCAAGACGCGGAACGGCAAGCGCTAATGGAGATACTGGAGGCAAAACACTGGCACCTCACCCGTGTCGCCGAACACTTGGGCATCAGCCGCAATACCTTATATCGAAAACTGCGCAAACACGGCATCACCAGGGCCGACTAAGCGAAACATCGTGTGCGATTTTTCTCGCCCTGGGCTACCCTGCCTCGATGTTTTGCGAGGTCGACCATGCATATTCACATTCTCGGTATTTGCGGTACTTTCATGGGCTCGCTGGCGGTGCTGGCCAAGGAGCTTGGCCACCGCGTCACCGGCTCTGACGCCAACGTCTATCCCCCAATGAGCACCCAGCTCGAAGCCCAGGGCATCGAACTGACCCAGGGCTATGACCCGGCCCAGCTGGACCCGGCGCCAGACCTGGTGGTCATCGGCAACGCCATGTCGCGTGGCAACCCGGCGGTTGAGTACGTGCTGAACAAGGGCCTGCCCTATGTTTCCGGCCCGCAGTGGCTGGCCGATCACGTGCTGCAGGGCCGCTGGGTGCTGGCCGTTGCCGGTACCCATGGCAAGACCACTACCAGCAGTATGCTGGCCTGGGTGCTGGAGCACGCCGGCATGAGCCCGGGCTTCCTGATCGGCGGTGTGCCGCAGAACTTCTCGGTGTCGGCACGCCTGGGCGACACGCCGTTCTTCGTGGTGGAAGCCGACGAGTACGACAGCGCCTTCTTCGACAAGCGCTCCAAGTTCGTCCACTACCACCCACGCACGGCGATCCTCAACAACCTCGAATTCGACCATGCGGACATCTTCCCCGACCTGGCCTCGATCGAGCGGCAGTTCCATCACCTGGTGCGCACCATCCCCGGCGAAGGCCTGGTCATCCACCCCACCACCGAGCAGGCGCTGGAGCGTGTGATCGGCATGGGCTGCTGGACCCCGGTGCAGACCACTGGCGAAGGTGGCCAGTGGCAAGCCCGTCTGCTCAGCCCCGACGGCTCGCGCTTCGAAGTGCTGTTCGAGGGCGAAGCGCAGGGCGTGGTTGACTGGGCGCTGACTGGCCAGCACAACGTCGCCAACGCCCTGGCCACCCTTGCAGCGGCGCGCCATGTAGGCGTGGTGCCAGCCATGGGCATCGAAGGCCTGAGCGCCTTCAAGAGCGTCAAGCGGCGCATGGAGAAGGTGGCCGAAGTGCAGGGCGTGACCATCTACGATGACTTCGCCCACCACCCCACCGCCATCGCCACCACCCTCGACGGCCTGCGCAAGCGCGTTGGCGAGGCACCGGTGATCGCCGTGATCGAGCCGCGCTCGAACTCGATGAAGCTCGGTGCCCACCGTGATGGCCTGCCGGAAAGCGTCAACGACGCCGACCAGGTGATCTGGTACGCCCCGGCCAACCTTGGCTGGGACCTGGCGGGCACTGCCGCCCAGTGCAAAGTGCCCAGCGTGGTGGCCGACAGCCTCGAAGCGATCATCGAGCGGGTCAAGGGCCAGGCCCGCCCAGGCACCCATGTAGTGATCATGAGCAACGGCGGCTTCGGCGGCCTGCACGGCAAGCTGGCCGAGGCATTGCAGTGAACGGGCCGGAACGCATCACACTGGCGATGACCGGGGCTTCGGGCGTCCAGTATGGCCTGCGACTGCTCGATTGCCTTGTGCGCGAGGATCGCGAGGTGCACTTTCTGATCTCCAAGGCCGCGCAACTGGTGATGGCCACCGAGACCGACGTGGTGCTGCCAGCCAAACCCCAGGCAATGCAGACGTTCCTTACCGAATACACAGGTGCTGCCGACGGGCAGATCCGGGTATATGGCAAGGAAGACTGGATGTCGCCGGTAGCCTCGGGCTCTGGCGCGCCGGCAGCGATGGTGGTGGTGCCCTGTTCCACCGGCACCCTGTCGGCGATTGCCACCGGCGCCTGCAACAACCTGATCGAGCGTGCCGCCGACGTTGCTCTGAAGGAACGTCGCCAGCTGATCCTGGTGCCGCGCGAAGCGCCGTTTTCCGCCATCCACCTGGAGAACATGCTCAAGCTGTCGCACATGGGCGCAATCATCCTGCCGGCATCGCCAGGCTTCTATCACCAGCCGCAGACCATCGACGACCTGGTCGACTTTGTCGTGGCGCGCATTCTCAACCTGCTGAACATTCCCCAGGACATGTTGCCGCGTTGGGGCGAACACCACTACGGAGTGGATGATTGAAGCGAGCGCTGGCGGGGGTTTTGATGCTGGTGCTGCTCGGTGGCTGCGCCACGGTGCGCACGCTGGATGCCAACAAGCCCGGGGCGCCGGTGGTGTATGCCGGTACCCGGTTGGATTTGTACGTGATCAATGGCGGCTGTTGCCCGCGCGATCATTATGGAGCTGATGCCCCGGCGTACCCGAGACTGGACCTGCCGGGGAGCATGCTGCTCGATACCCTGTTGCTGCCCTTGTCCTTGCTGACAGCGGCCGGTGTAGGCTTCCAGGCCACCGGTGGCCTGTGATGGCCCTTTCGCGGGCACGCCCGCTCCCACAGGTACTGCATTGCCCTCAGGCCTGGCACAGTACCGGTGGGAGCGGGCGTGCCCGCGAAGAGGCCGTCACAAGTGAAGCCTATTTCTTGCCCAACCTGCGCAACTCATCCGACTCCACAATCCGCACCCCGTCCTCTTCCTCCAGTGCCAGCCGCCAAAGCGCCCGGGCCAAAGTACAAGCCTCGATCCCCCGATACTTCCCGGGTATCAGCTTGGCAAACGGCGAAGCCAACTGTTCGCCCAGCCGCGGCTCGATCCGCTCGCCCAGCAGCAATGACGGCCGCACGATGGTCAACTGCGGCCAGTCCTGGGCCTTGAGCGCCTCTTCCATCTCGCCTTTGACCCGGTTGTAGAAAATCGAAGATTTCGGGTCGGCCCCCAGCGCACTGACTACCAGCAGGTGCCGCGCGCCCATCTCCCGGGCACGCTTGCTGAAGGCCAGCACCATGTCCAGGTCCACCGCACGAAAGGCCGATTCGGAGCCGGCCTGCTTCAACGTGGTGCCCAGGCAGCAAAAAGCGATATCAACGCGCCCGGCCAGCTGCGGAAGAAACACCGCCGGGTCGCCCACCGGGTTTTCCAGGTGCGGGTGCTCGGCCAGGGGTCGGCGGGTAGGCGCCAGTACGCGGGTAATGGTGGGCTCGTTGAGCAGGCGGTCGAGCAGGTGTTCACCTGTCAGACCCGTGGCACCAGCAAGCAGGACATGTTGAGGCGTCAAATACATGATGTCTCTCCCTTGTTACACACAAGCTTAGTGGCTGGGTGACGTTTCCGCCTGTCCCTCCACATTGGCCTGTGCGGCGTTACGCAATGCTTCTTCGGCCTGTTGCCGGCGCAGGTGCTGCCAGTGCTCGAGCACGCTCGGCGGCGCCCACAGCTGCGGTTCAGAGGCCTCGAAACCTTCCCTTTGTTCTCTTTCGGCAACGCTGGCTCGCGCCAGTTCAAACGCCTGTTTCAGGTCGTCGGTCTGGTTCAGCGCTTCGGCGAACAGGGCATCGCCGAAGTAGGTGAAATCGGCTTCTTCCGAGCAACCGAAGGACACGCGGTCGGCCCGGGCGGCGGTCATGATCAGCGTACGCTCGTCCTTGAGCGGGGTGATGTAGCCCCCTGAATAGCAGGCGGATATGACAACCACCTTGTCGCGGTTTTTCAGCGGCGCCAGCGCGCTCGCCAGCTCGTCGGCAGACAGATCGGCCAGCTGCAGGCGCGGCTGGTCGAGTACCAGCTGATGGTCCTGGCTGCCATGACTGGTGAGGTAGATGAACACCAGGTCTTCGGGGCCACTACGCTCGGCCAGGGTGCGGGCGGCGCGGGTAAGGTTCTCGCGCGTGGCCATGGCGCGGGTGGTCATGTGGTCGCGGTGGTTGACCAAGGTGACCTGGCCACGGGCGCCAAAGCGCACCTTGAGCATATTGCTGACGTAGTCGGCTTCGCGCAGGAACACGCTCTGCTGGCCATCGCCGGCCACCACCAGGCTGTATAGCTGGACCGGTGGCGTGGAACGCGGAACCCGGGCCAGCGCCTCGTCCAGCAACCGGCCCTGATTGAGCAACGCCAGGTCCAGCGGGTCGGGCAACAGCTTGCCGTTCTGGTCGCGTACGCGCACGCCGTTGCTCCAGGTGCCGCTTTCGACTTTGCCGCTGGCCAGGATCAGCCGGCCCTGGCCGTGGTAGGCATCGTTGAGGAAGCCACCGATGTACTTGCTGCCGTCGGCCAGTTGCAGGCTGCCCTGGCCCGACAGGCGCCAGTCGGCGAAGGTGCCCTTGTAGTGGCTACCGTCGCTGCCCAGCAGTTCGCCTTCACCGACCAGCGAGCCGTCCTTGAATTCGCCGATCCACACATCACCCTCGGCGTTTTCGTAGCGGCCACGGCCCTCCAGGCGGTTGTTCCTGAATTCGCCGATGTACTGCTCGCCGTCGACGCTGTCGTAAGTACCGCTACCTTCCAGCTGGCCGTTGATGAAGCGGCCGCTGAACTGGTTGCCGCTGGCATCGCTGCGCACCCCGGCACCGTTGGGCTTGCCCTTCGCAAACAGGCCCTGGTAGCGGCTGCCGTCGGCCAGTTCCAGCTCGCCGGCGCCTTCGTACAGGTCATCCTTGAACTGGCCGCGGTAGGTCTGGTCGGCTTGCTTGAGGGTGCCTTCGCCGTCGCGGCGGCCGTGGCTGAAGGTGCCGGCATAGTGGCTGCCCGGGGTGGTCAGCTCACCCAGCCCCTGGAACAGCCCTGCGGCGAACTGGCCGCGGTACACCTCGCCGTTGCGGCCGTGCCACTCGCCCTGGCCGTGCCATTGGCCGTCCTTGAAGGTACCGGCGTACCAGCTGCCGTTGGGGTAGTCGATCCGGCCCTCGCCTTGCAGCAGGCCATCGACCACCTGCCCCCGGTACCGCCCACCGTCAGGCAGGCGCGCGTCCGGCGGGAGCAGCGATTCGCCATCGCCGCAGGCGGCGAGCATCAGGGCCAGGGTGATGGGGAGCAGTGAACGCATGGCGAAGACCGGGCAATAGGTCTGCCGAGTATGACGCAGAATGGGATCCTGAAACAGCGAACGCGATCCCTGTGGGAGCGGGCGTGCCCGCGAACACCGGCGAAGCCGGTGCCATGCAGCGCGTGGCCTTCTTCGCGGGTAAACCCGCTCCCACAGGTCCAGCGGTGACTTCCAGCTTTGCGCAATACCTGTGGGAGCGGCTTTAGCCGCGAACACCGGCGAAGCCGGTGCCATCCACCGAGTCGCCTGCTTCGCGGGCACGCCCGCTCCCACAGTTTTCGTGTTGCCTTTGAGGTGCAATCAGCGCACGCCCGGCGACACGATGATCTTCACGTTCTCCTCCTTGTTGTTCACCAACTCCTCGAAGCCCAGCTCGACAATCTGCTCCAGCCCGATCCGCCCGGTCACCAGCGGGCGAATATCCAGCCTGCCGTCAGCGATGAAGGCAATCACATCGGCAAACTCGCCGTTGTAGGCCAGCGCCCCCAGCACCTGTTTCTCGGTGGATACCAGTTCGAAGAAGTTGAACTCGCTGGGTTCTTCGAAAATGCCCACCAGCACACACTTGCCCGCCTTGCGGATAGTGTCGATGGCCAGCTTGGCCGTGTGCTTGCTGCCGATGCATTCAAAACTTACATCCGCCCCCAGCCCGGCAGTCAGCTTGCGGATCTCCGCCAGCGCGTCGCACTGGCTTGGGTCCAGCACCACGCTGGCGCCAACCTCTCTGGCCTTGGCCTTGCGCGCCGAGGACATTTCCAGGGCAATCACCTGCGCCGCCCCCGCTGCCTTGGCACACATGATGGTGCACAGGCCGATGGTGCCGGCGCCGACCACCACCACGGTCTGGCCTAGCAGGCTACCGGCCTTTTTCACCGCATGCATGCCCACCGCCAGTGGCTCGATCAGCGCCCCGGCCTCCGCCGGGAAACCCTGCGGTAGCCGATACAGCAGGTTGGCTGGCACGTTGACCAGTTCGGCGAAGGCACCGTTGTTCATCAGGCCGGTAAAGGCCAGGCGCTCGCAGATGTTGTACAGGCCGTGGGTGCAGTAGTAGCAGGTGCCGCAATGCTGGCAGGCGTCCGCAGCCACCGGGTCACCGACGGCAAAACCTTCCACGCCGTCACCCAGCTTGGCGATCTGGCCGCAGAACTCGTGGCCGAGGATGCACTGGCCCTGGATGCCGGTCAGCGGGTGGGGTGCCTCTACCGGGATGAATACCGGACCGGCGACGTATTCGTGCAGGTCGGAGCCGCAGATGCCGCACCAGTCCACCTTGATCTGCACCCATCCAGGTACAGGATCAGCCGGCAGGGGCACCTGTTCGACGCGAATGTCATTGCGGCCATGCCAGACGGCGGCGCGCATGTGGGTGTGGCTCAGGTCGTTCATTGTTGTTCTCCAGGCTCACGAAAAAGGCTTAGTGCTTGCGCAGGAACGCGAGCAGTTGCTGGTTGACCTGTTCGGCCGCTTCCATCTGCACCATATGCCCAGCCTCAGGCAGTACCAGCACTTCGGCCTCCAGCCCTTCGGCATGGCTGGCCGGGATGATCGCGTCCTTGCCGCCCCACACCACCAGGGCCGGATGCTGGCCCAGCACCCCACGCAGGTCATGGCGCTGACGGTCGCCGTCGGCGATGGCCGATGCCAGCAGGCGCAACGCGTCGTCCACCCCTTCCAGGCGCTTGAACTTGAGCATGTCCTCCAGCATCTGCCGGGTGACCAGCGCCGGGTCGGCAAACAGCTGCACCATCTGCGGCTTGAGGGCATTGCGATTGGCGGCAGCGACGAAGCCTTGCAGGTACTGCCCGTTGATGGCCTCGCCCAGCCCTGCACTGGCCACCAGGCTCAGGCTGGCTACCCGCTGCGGTGCCAGCCGCGCCACGTTCAGGCTGACCGCACCGCCCATGGAGTGGCCGGCCAGGTGGGCCTTGGCGATGTCCAGGTGGTCGAGCAGGGCCAGCACGGTTTCGCTCAGTTCATCCAGGTCGCCGCGTTGCAGGGCTTTGCCCGACTCACCATGCCCCGGCAGATCGAGGGCGATCACCCGTCGCTCGGCAGCCAGCGCCGGGTGGTTGAACAGCCAGTTGTTGAGGTCGCCGCCAAAGCCGTGCACCAACACCAGGGGCGTGCCGCCTTCGCCCAGCTCGAACCAGCGCAGCAGGTGATCCCCCACTTGCGCCTTTTGCGGTGCCGGTCCCTGAGCCTGGTCGGCGCCACCTTCGGCGACGAACTCGGCCTGGAAGCGCTGGACCACGGCATCGATCTCAGCCTCATCGGCTTCGCCTTCAACCACTACTGCCAGCAGCGCGCCAACCGGCAGGGTTTCGTCGGGCTGGGCGACCAGACGGCGCAGCACGCCGCTGAATGGCGCCTCGACGCTGCTGCTGATCTTGTCGGTCTCGACGTCCAGCACCTCGTCGCCCTTGTTGATCTGGTCACCTTCCTGCTTGAGCCAGGTGTCCACCCGGCCCTCGGTCATCGACAGGCCCCACTTGGGCATGGTCAGGGTATGGATCTGGCTCATGCGGCACTCCTTGCGGCTTCGATCACTTTACGTACCGCAGCCTCGATCTTCGCCGCGTCAGGGATGTACAGGTCTTCCAGGGCGTCGGAGAACGGCACCGGGGTATGCGGCGCAGTGACCATCTCGATTGGCCCCTTGAGCGCGCCGAAGGCCTTCTGCGCTACCAGTGCGCTGATGTCGGTGGCCATGGAGCAACGCGGGTTGGCTTCGTCGATCACCACCAGGCGGCCGGTCTTTTCCACGCTTTCCAGGATGCTGTCTTCGTCCAGCGGGCTTGTGGTGCGCAGGTCCAGCACCTCGCAGTCGATGCCCTGGCGGGCCAGGTTGTTGGCCGCCTCCAGCGCCACATGCACCATGCGGCCGTAGGTGACCAGGGTCACATCATCGCCATCGCGCAGGAAGTTGGCTTCACCGAACGGCACGGTGTAGACCTCTTCCGGCACTTCGCCTTGCATGCTGTACAGCAGCTTGTGCTCGCAGAAGATCACCGGGTCATTGTCGCGGATCGCCTGTATCAACAGGCCCTTGGCATCGTACGGCGAAGACGGGCACACCACCTTCAGGCCGGGAATGTGCGTCCACAGCGAGGTGAGCATCTGCGAGTGCTGGGCCGCCGCGCGCAGGCCGGCGCCGTACATGGTGCGCATCACCAGCGGGGTGACCGCCTTGCCGCCGAACATGTAGCGGAACTTGGCGGCCTGGTTGAGGATCTGGTCCAGGCAGCAGCCGGCGAAGTCGACGAACATCAGCTCGCACACCGGGCGCAGGCCTTGGGTAGCGGCACCGACGGCGGCACCGACGTAGCCGATTTCGGATAGCGGCGCATCGAGCACGCGCCCCGGGAACTGGTGGTAAAGGCCCTTGGTCACGCCCAGCACGCCACCCCAGGCGTCATCTTCGCCAGGGGCACCGGCGCCGCCGGCAACGTCTTCGCCAATGATGAATACCGTGCTGTCGCGGCGCATTTCCTGGGCCAGGGCTTCGTTGATGGCCTGCTGGTAGCTGATCTTTCTTGCCATGGTGGTTCTCCTTTTGTTCTTGTAATCCGCGGCTCAGGGGTAGGCGACGTAGACGTCGGTGAGCAGGTCGGCGGGCTGTGGCTTGGGATCGGACTTGGCGCGGCGCACGGCGTCTTCGATCAGGTCCTCGACGCGGGCGTCGATGGCGTCCAGTTGCGCAGCCGTGAGCAGGCCGGCGCGGGTGGTCTTGTTGCGGAACTGCATCAGGCAGTCGCGGGATTCGCGCAGGTTCTTCACTTCATCGGGCGCACGGTAGGTTTGTGCATCGCCTTCGAAGTGGCCGTAGTAGCGGCTGAGCTTGACCTCGATCAGCGACGGGCCCTGCCCGGAACGTGCGCGTTCGATGGCTGCACCAGCGGCCTCGTACACGGCAAAGAAGTCGAAACCGTCGATGGTGACGCCGGGCATGCCGAAACCGGCAGCGCGGTCGGCGATATGGTCGCAGGCCACCGACCAGGTCGAGGCGGTGGCTTCGGCGTAGCCGTTGTTCTCGGCGACGAAGATGCACGGCAGGTTCATGATCGACGCCATGTTCATGGCTTCGAACACCGCGCCTTCGTTGGAAGCGCCATCGCCGAAGAAGGCCACCGACACATCGTCCTTGCCCTTGATCTTGGCCGCCAGCGCCGCCCCGGCCACCAGCGGGGCACCGGCACCGACGATGCCGTTGGCGCCAAGCATGCCTTTTTCCAGGTCGGCGATATGCATCGAGCCGCCTTTGCCCCCGCACACGCCGGTCTTCTTGCCGTAGATTTCGGCCATCATGCCGTACACATCCACGCCCTTGGCGATGCAGTGGCCATGCCCGCGGTGGGTCGAGGCGATGCAGTCGCTGTCGCGCAGGTGGGCCATGACACCGGCAGCGGATGCCTCTTCGCCGGCGTAGAGGTGGACGAAGCCGGGGATCTCGCCGGTGGCGAACTCCACGTGCAGGCGCTCCTCGAAGGCGCGGATGGTGCGCATCACTTCATAGGCATGCAGCAATTGTTCGGTACTGAGTTGATTGGACATCTTGTTGTTCTCCAGGTTGTCTCAACACGGGTTTGCAGGGTGCAACCGGTGGCCGCGCGGTACGGCCAGCAGGTGATGGCGGGCGGCATGCGCCAGCACGGCCTCGACGTCCACGCTCAATGGGCCTTGGTGGTCGAGGGTGATGGTGGGGCTGTCGTGCTCGGCGAATTCGATTTCGCGTTCGCCGTCCAGCGCCAGGGTGCCGCTGGCCAGGCTCAGGCGGTGGGCGACGCCGGGCGAGAGCGGGCCACTGGCTGTGATGCCACAGCCTTGCAGCAGGCCGGGTGCCAGCGGCGCGAGCAGCGCCTGCTCGGCGCCGGGGTTCAGGCGTACCCAGGCACCGTGCGGGGCCTGGCGCGAAACCGGGAACCACAGGCCGCACAAGGCCGACAGGCCAATGGCATGGGGTTCGGCGAAACAGGCGAAGACTTCGCATAGGTCCTCGCTGCGGCTCAATGCCCGAGCGCCGACGAAGCGCTGGGGCGACACCGCTACTTCCACCAGGGCCCATTCGGCAAGCCGCTGCTCGGGTACCTTGACCAGCAGGCGCTTGTTGCGGCGCAAGCCGATGCTGGCCGGTACCCGGCCGCTGGCAAGCAAGCCGCCAGCCAGGCCGGCACTGGTGGCTTCACGCAGTTCGGGGAAGGCGTTGTTGGTGCCGGTGGACAAGGTCAGCAGCGGCACGTCGCCGGCCTCGGCGGCGACTGCCTTGTGGGTGCCGTCGCCGCCGAGCACGGCGATCATCGCCACGCCGCGCTCGACCATGCGGCGAGTCGCCAGGCGGGTATCGGCAACGGTTTGGGTCAGCGGCAGGTCGAGTATCTCGATGGGCGGCCAGTGCTGGTCGCGGGCGACCGGGCCCAGGCTGGCCTTGAGCACGGCGGCGGCGATGCCGGTCATGTCACTGGGCAGCAGCACCTGGCCGATGCCGGTGGCACCGAAGGCGGCCAGCAGGCGCTGGATCGCCGAAGCCTTGTCGGTACTCGAATAGAGCCCGGCATTGGCGGTCAGGCGGCGCAGGTCGCGGCCAGAGGCAGGGTTGGCAATGATCCCGACGGTCGGGGCGGGTAGCGGCATGGCGCACCTCGTATTTTTGTTTGCCAAGGCAGGAGCAAGCGCGGTGCCAGCTTCTGTTGTATTGGCTGAAGTGCCTGCAATAGAGCGGTTTTCGTTCGCTTCGGCAGGGGCGGATGGTTGGGCTGGCGAGACGCCCGGTGCCAGCGCGGGGCCGACGCTGGCGAGACGCTGAGACGCTGCGTCTCAAGCTGGCCGGTAATCACACAGTGCTTGTCGGGGCAGGCCTGGAAGCGCTTAATGGCCGGACAACGATAAAAACAGCAATGAGAACCGGAGGGCCTGAATGCTTGCCGCGAACTCCCGAGCCCATGTCGACTGCGTCAGCAGGGTGCTGAAGAATGCCGACCGCCTGCCGCAGGCGCCGGTGCCACCGCTGATCCTCGATTCATGGCGCCGCTCCATGGAGCTGTACCGCCTCGACCCCGGGTCCCAGCAGGGGCCGCGCATCCTGTCCCAAAGCCTGCTCAACGAATGTCGCGAACGCGCCGAAGTGTTCCTGCGCATCGCCAGCGATGCCGTGGCCCGCCTGCATGAACGGGTACGCGGTGCCGACTACTGCGTGCTGCTCACCGACGCCCTGGGGCGCACCATCGATTACCGGGTCGAGTCAGCCATTCGCAACGACTGCCGCAAGGCCGGGCTGTACCTGGGTACCTGCTGGTCGGAGGGCGAGGAAGGCACCTGCGGTGTGGCGGCGGTGTTGACCAGCAAGGCCCCGGTCACGGTGCACAAGCGCGACCACTTCCGCGCGGCGTTCATTGGCCTGACCTGTACGGCGGCGCCGGTGTTCGACCCGTTGGGCGAGTTGCTGGGCGTGGTGGATGTCTCGGCCTTGCAGTCGCCGGACGACCGCCGCAGCCAGCACCTGATCCGCCAACTGGTCGAGCAGACCGCCCGCGAGATCGAAAATGCCTTCTTCATGCACAGCGCCCAGGGCCATTGGGTGATGCGTGCCCATGGCACGCCGGGCTATGTGGAAAGCCAGCCCGACTACTTGCTGGCCTGGGATGGCGATGGCCGCCTGCAGGCGATCAACAGCCTGGCGCGGCAGCGTCTGGTGGAGCGCCTGGGACGTTTGCCCGAGCACATTGGCGAGCTGTTCGACATCGACCAGCTGCGCCGGGTAAGCGCGTCGTCGGCCCAGCGCCTGCCCGGCCTGGGGGGGCTGTATGGCCGTGTCAGCGCCCCACAGCAACGCCAGCGTGTGCAGCCGTTGCGCCAGGCCCAGGACGCCCGTATCGAGCAGCATTTGCGCCTGGCCACACGGGTCAAGGACTGCAACCTGGCGGTGCTGGTGCAAGGCGAGACGGGGGCCGGCAAAGAAGTATTCGCCCGCCAGCTGCATCAGCAAAGCCTGCGTCGCGATGGCCCGTTCGTCACCCTCAACTGCGCGGCCATCCCGGAGAGCCTGATCGAGAGCGAACTGTTCGGCTATGTCGCCGGGGCTTTTACCGGGGCATCCAGCAAAGGCATGCAGGGGCTGTTGCAGCAGGCCGATGGCGGCACGCTGTTCCTCGACGAAATCGGTGACATGCCGCTGAACCTGCAAACCAGGTTGCTGCGGGTGCTGGCCGAGGGGGAAGTGGCGCCGTTGGGCGCGGCGCGGCGGGAGCGGGTGGACATCCAGGTGATTTGCGCGACCCACCGCGATTTGGCGGCGATGGTGGAGGATGGACGTTTTCGCGAGGATCTGTACTTTCGCCTGGCCAATGCCCGCTTCGAATTGCCGCCGCTGCGCGAGCGCGAGGACCGCCTGGGGCTGATTCACCAGTTGCTGGCCGAGGAGGCCGAGGCCTGCGGGGTCGAGGTGGTGTTGGCGGATGATGCGCTGCAGGCGCTGTTGGTTTACCGCTGGCCGGGGAACTTGCGCCAGTTGCGGCAGGTGTTGCGCTATGCCTGTGCGGTGAGTGAGGGCGGGCAGGTGCAGTTACAGGACTTGCCGAAGGAGGTGCGCGGTGAGGCTGTGTCGTCGGTTGAAAGAGGGGGGGCCTGCCCAGCGCGGCAGTTGTTGCTGGATGCGCTGATCCGCCATCGCTGGAAGCCGGCCGATGCGGCGCGGGCTCTGGGGATATCGCGGGCGACCTTGTACCGGCGGGTGCATGAGCATCACATCGAGATGCCGAGGATGAAGGGGTAGGGCCTTTGGGGGCCCTTTGCGCCATTTTGCGACACAGGCCGCTCAGGATTTTGCAGCTCTTGAAGCTGGTGCAGTACCTGTGGGAGCGGGCGTGCCCGCGAACACCGGCGCAGCCGGTGCCATCCACCGCGTAGCCTTCTTCGCGGGCATGCCCGCTCCCACAGGTACCGCACAAGGCTCAAGGGCAGCATAAATCCTGTGGGAGCGGCCTTGTGTCGCGATGGGCCGCAAAGCGGCCCCAGTATCCCCCAGGCAATAAAAAACCCCGGCACAAGTCCGGGGTTTTCAGTACATCACACTACGCGATCACTCCTGGCTGGCCAGTTTGTGCTCGAGGTAGTGAATGTTGACGCCGCCTTTGCAGAAACCTTCATCACGCACCAGGTCGCGGTGCAGCGGGATGTTGGTCTTGATGCCGTCGACGACGATCTCGTCCAGGGCATTGCGCATGCGCGCCATGGCTTCGTCGCGGTCCTTGCCGTAGGTGATCAGCTTGCCGATCAGCGAGTCGTAGTTCGGCGGAACCGAGTAACCGCTGTACAGGTGCGAATCCACCCGCACGCCGTTGCCGCCCGGTGCGTGGAAGTGCTTCACCTTGCCTGGGCTCGGGATGAACTTCTTCGGGTCTTCGGCGTTGATCCGGCATTCCAGCGCATGGCCACGGATGACCACGTCTTCCTGGCGGAACGACAGCTTGTTGCCAGCGGCGATGCTCAGCATCTCCTTGACGATGTCGATACCAGTGACCATCTCCGACACCGGGTGCTCAACCTGCACGCGGGTGTTCATCTCGATGAAGTAGAAGCGGCCGTTCTCGTACAGGAACTCGAAAGTACCGGCACCACGGTAGCCGATCTCGATGCACGCATCGACGCAGCGCTTGAACACTTCCTGACGGGCTTTCTCGTCGATACCCGGGGCTGGTGCTTCTTCCAGTACCTTCTGGTGACGGCGCTGCAGCGAGCAGTCACGGTCGCCGAGGTGGACGGCGTTGCCCTGGCCGTCGGACAGTACCTGGACTTCCACGTGGCGTGGGTTGGTCAGGAACTTCTCCAGGTAGACCATCGGGTTGCCGAAGGCGGCACCGGCTTCGGTACGGGTGAGCTTGGCAGAGGCAATCAGGTCCTCTTCCTTGTGCACCACACGCATCCCGCGACCACCACCGCCACCGGCGGCCTTGATGATTACCGGGTAGCCGACGTCACGGGCAATCGCCAGGGCGACTTCTTCATCTTCCGGCAGCGGGCCATCGGAACCCGGCACGGTCGGTACGCCCGACTTGATCATCGCGTCCTTGGCCGAAACCTTGTCGCCCATCAGGCGAATGGTGTCGGCTTTCGGGCCGATGAAGGCGAAACCGGATTTTTCCACCTGCTCGGCGAAATCGGCGTTTTCCGCCAGGAAGCCGTAGCCCGGGTGGATCGCGGTGGCGCCAGTCACTTCGGCGGCAGCGATGATTGCCGGGATATGCAGGTAGGAATCCTTGGACGATGCAGGGCCGATGCAGACCGACTCGTCTGCCAGGCCCAGGTGCATCAGTTCACGGTCGGCGGTGGAGTGCACGGCGACTGTCTTGATACCCAGCTCTTTGCAGGCACGCAGGATCCGCAGGGCAATTTCCCCGCGGTTGGCGATCAGGACTTTTTCGAGCTTCCCAGACATCGTTGGCTCTCCGCGACTCAAACGATGGTGAACAGCGGCTGGTCGAACTCAACCGGCTGGCCGTCTTCTACCAGGATGGCGTCGATGACACCGCCAACATCGGCTTCGATGTGGTTCATCATCTTCATGGCTTCGACGATGCACAGGGTGTCGCCTTTCTTCACGGTCTGGCCAACTTCAGCGAAGTTCGGCGAGGTCGGCGAAGGCTTGCGGTAGAAGGTGCCTACCATTGGCGAGCGGATCACGGTGCCTTTCAGGGCCGGGGCGGCAGCAGCGGCTTCGGCGGCCGGGGCAGCAGCGGCAACCGGGGCAGCAGCAGGAGCGGCAGCCATCGGCGCAGGCGCGTAGAACTGCTGGGCAGCCGGGGTCTTGCTGTGACGGCTGATACGGACCGACTCTTCGCCTTCCTTGATCTCCAGCTCGTCGATGCCAGACTCTTCCAGCAGCTCGATCAGTTTCTTGACTTTACGGATATCCATTAATCATCAACTCCCAAAGGTTCGGTCAGGGGGCGAAATACAAAAAAACGTATCTGAAACGTTTCTCTCGAACCCTGGCCCACTGAGGCCAGGGTTTTCATCATTTGGGCTGTGCGTTGGCAGCCAGTTGTTCCAGCGCGGACTCCAGGGCCAGGCGATAACCGCTGGCGCCCAGGCCGCAGATCACCCCTACGGCAACATCGGAAAAGTAGGAGTGGTGACGGAACGGTTCGCGTTTGTGCACGTTGGACAGGTGCACTTCGATGAATGGGATGCTCACCGCAAGCAATGCGTCACGTAATGCGACGCTTGTGTGGGTGAAAGCAGCCGGATTGATCAGGATGAAGTCCACACCCTCATTGCGTGCGGCGTGAATGCGGTCGATCAGTTCGTATTCGGCATTGCTCTGCAGGTATTGCAGATGGTGGCCTGCGGCGCGGGCACGTTGCTCCAGGTCCTGGTTGATCTGGGCCAGGGTCACGGCGCCGTAGTGGCCAGGCTCGCGGGTACCGAGCAGGTTGAGGTTGGGGCCGTGAAGCACCAGTAGCGTTGCCATCTGCGGATTCCTTGGATTTGTAGGGCAATTCGACACAGCGCGGCGAGTGTGCCGTAAAGCGACGGCAAGTGTCCAGTTCCCGGCAATAGCCAGCACGATGTCCGAGGTTCGCGCGAAGTATGTGACCAAACAATTGAATCCGGTCACTGATTTCAGGATTTTTCACAGCTTGCGGGAAGTTATAGACCGACTTTGTCGCGCACGCGTGTCAGAATTTGCGCAAATTCACCGCCATTTATCTCGCCAATGACCCGATCAGCGGTTATTTCGCTACCGTTCGCTGCAAAGAACAACAGGGCGGGAGGGCCGAACAACTGGTAGCGGTCGAGCAGGCTGCGTTGTTCGGCATTGCTTTCGGTGATGTCGAAACGCAGCAGCTTGAAGCCGGCCAGTTGCGTTTGCACCTGCGGGGCGGTGAGCACCTCTCGCTCGATCACCTTGCAACTGATGCACCAGTCGGCGTACCAGTCCAGCAACACCGGCTGGCCAGCCGCCTTGGCCTGGGCCAGTGCGGCGTCCAGTGCGGCGGGGGTAGTGACGGTCTGCCAGCTATCCGCCTGCACCGTCGGGCCGTTGCCGGTGGCCACAATGGTTGCAGGCGGCAGTGGGCGTAGCGGGTCGCCCTGGCCACTGAGGGCGCCGTACCAGCAGGCCAGGGCATACACCAGCAAGGCCAGGCCAAGCAGTTGGGCCAGGCGCTGGCGTGCGGTCTTGACGACGAACTCGAGGGCGCCGAGGAACAGCGCTACGCCCGCGGCGAGGAACCCGACCAGCAGTAAGGTCACCGGCCCTGGCAACACACGGCTGAGCAAGCCGATGGCCAGGCCCAGCAGCAGCACGCCGATGGCGTTCTTCACCGTATTCAGCCAAGGGCCGCTCTTCGGCAGCCAGGCCGCGCCGCCGGTGGCCACCAGCAGCAAGGGTGCGCCCATGCCCAGGCCCAGGGCGAACAGCTTGAGTGCGCCGCCCAAGGCATCGCCGCTGGCGCTGATGTACAGCAACGCACCGGCCAGCGGCGCCGACACACAGGGCGAAACCAGCAGGCTGGAGAGTACGCCGAGTAT
This sequence comes from Pseudomonas sp. B19(2017), assembly GCF_002113165.1. NCBI lineage: Bacteria > Pseudomonadati > Pseudomonadota > Gammaproteobacteria > Pseudomonadales > Pseudomonadaceae > Pseudomonas > Pseudomonas sp. B19(2017). The sequence goes on along the minus strand of NZ_NEJR01000012.1, from coordinate 45,011 downwards.
TGCCGCACCCAGCAACGAGCCGCCCCGGGTGTGGCTGGCGACGTTGTTCAGGCGGTTGTTCAGGGCTTGCGGCAGTTTCAGTTCGAACAAGCCGAACATGGCCAGGGCGAACACCACGAAGAATAGCGCGAAGGGCACCAGCACCCAGGCCGACTGCAGGCGCGCCTGCAGGTTAAGGCCGGCGCCGAACAGCCCCATCAGGGCGCCGAGTACCGCGAAGCTGGCTGCCATCGGTAGCACATAGGCCAGCGACAGCGCCAGCCCGCGCAGGCCGCCGGCCTGGCCACGCAGCACCACACCGGAGAGGATCGGCAGCATCGGCAGCACGCAGGGGGTGAAGGTAAGGCCGACCCCGGCGAGGAAGAACAGCAGCAGCGACTTCCAGGTCCAGGCCCGTTCAGCGGCGGCCGACGTGCTTGCGCCGGCTTCGCCATCGATGCTCAGGCGTGCGGTTTCCGGGGGGTAGCACAGACCTTTGTCGGCGCAACCCTGGTAGCCCACCAGCAGGGTGAAGGCGCGCGGGTCGTTGCGCGGCAAGTCGATGTCGAGCACGCCGTGGTACACCTCGACATCGCCGAAGAATTCATCGTGCTTGGCCTCGCCTTTGGGGATGTTTGGCGTGCCCAGGGCAATGTCGGCCGGTTCGGTGCGGAACTGGAAGCGGTGCCGGTAGAGGTAGTAGCCATCGGTGGCGACGAAGCGCAGCTTGATGGTTTGCGCATCGGCCTGGACCAGGCTGAGCTTGAAGGCCTCGTGTACCGGCAGGAACTCGGCATTGTTGGCCAGCGACGCAGCACCGAGGGTGGCGCTGGGGCGGTTGTCGAGCAGGCCCGTGGCGAAGACAGGGCTGGCCAGCAGCAGGAACAGCAGGAAAAACAGGCGGCGCATGGCGGACTCGCGAGGTGGAACGTGCCGGGCATGATAGCGGAGTTGGTGCGGGTTGGGGCCTTGGCGGTATCAGGGGCGACACATGGCCGCTGGCTCATGTGCTGCCTGTGCCGGCCTCTTCGCGGGTAAACCCGCTCCCACCTCGACCGCATAAACCTCAAGCCATGCGCTATCCCTGTGGGAGCGGGCATGCCCGCGAAGAGGCCGGTACAGGCCAACCTAGACTCTGAAGGCCCGCACCGCCCGGTTCAGTTCACCCCCCAGGCTCAGCAACTGCTCGCCTTGCTCGCGCCCCTCGCCAATGCGCTGCAGGTTGTCCTCACCCAACTCGTGAATCCGCTCGCTGTGGTCGCGAATCTCGCTCACGGCACCGCTCTGCTGCGCCGTGACATCGGCAATCCGCACCGCAGTGTCCGAAATGGTGCGAATGGCACAGACAATCTCGTCCAGCGCCCCATCCGCCGCCTGGGCCTGGTTGGCCGTGGCCTCGGCATGCTCCAGTTGCGCACGCATCCCGGCCACCGAACTTCTGGCGGCCTGCTGCAAGCGGTCGATCAGCGCCTGAATTTCGCCGGTAGCCCCGGTGGTGCGCTGTGCCAGTGAACGCACCTCATCGGCCACCACGGCAAAACCACGGCCCATCTCACCGGCCCGGGCCGCTTCGATCGCGGCATTCAGTGCCAGCAGGTTGGTCTGCTCGGCAATCGAGCGGATCACCGTCAGCACGCCGCCGATGGTGGCCGATTCTTCCGCCAGTTGCTCGATCATGCGGGCATTGCCCTGCACTTCATCGACCAGCTCACGCAAGCCGGACAGACTCTGGCCAATCACCGCCTGGCCTTGCTCCACTGCACGCCCGGCATCGCGGCTGGCGTCGGCGGCGGCGCTGGCGTCGCCGGCCACTTGCTGAATGGTCGCTTCCAGTTCGCCCAGGGCATCGCGGATCTGCCCGGTGTCGCCAGCCTGGCGTTCGGCGCCGTCATGCAGGGCGGCGCTCATGCCGGCCAGGGCATGGCTGCTGCCAGCCACCTGTTCGGCGTTGTGGCGGATGGTGCCCACCAGTTCCACCAGGTATTGGCGCAGACGGTTGAGCGATTCCTGGATGTCGCTCAGTTCGCGGTTGGTGTTGCCCAGGGCGATGGCTGCGGCGAAGTCGCCCTCGGCCCAGCGTGACAGGGCCGGCGCCAAGCCGGTCAGGGTGCACGCCAGGCGGCGTTGCAGAGTGTCTACAAGCAGGGCGATAAGCAGGATCAGGCCGATCATCAGGCCCTGGATGATGCGGACTTCGGCGGCAATTTTCGCATGCTGGGCGCGTACCTCGGGCTCCAGTGCCGCAATGGCCTGCTGCACGGCTGCCAGGCGCTGGCCAGTGCTGGCGGCCAGGGCGACGCGGCGCTCGATCTGTTCGCGGGTGCGCTGCAGTTCGGCCGGATAGCGGCTGAGCAGGCTCTGCAGTTCGCGCTTGAGGCCAACGGCAATGTCTTCCTGCTGGGCGCTGGCCTGGGTTTCCAGGCCCATCATCGCGGCGAAGTCGTCAGCACCGGATTCGGCGGTGCGGGTTACGCCCAGCAACGGCAAGGCGTCGATCGCCTGTGCCTGGGCGCGGATCAGTTGCAGCTCGCGCTCCACCTCGTCGGCCAGCTCCGGGCGGCCGCTGCTGACCAGCTTGTCGCGGGCCAGCGACAGGCGGCCGAGGTGCACGCTGGCGTCGAGCAAGGGCACAAGGTAGCGGTTGGCGTCGGTGCTGCCGCTGCCGCGGGCGTAGCCAGCAAGCTGCTCGAAGTTGGCGCCCAGTTCCCGCTCGGCCTGCAGCAGCAGCGCTTGCGGGTCGCCGGCCAGCTTGCCGGCGGCCAGCAGTTCTTCGGCCGTAAAGGCTTGCAGGTTGTCCAGACTGGGGCGCAGTTTATCGGCCAGCTCGGTGGGCAATTCGGTCAGCGCGGCCTGCAGCTGCTGGTTGGCCTGAATTGCCGCAGCGTGGCGCAGGGCATCGCCGCTGGCCAGATAAGCCTGGATGTTGCCGGCCGCCTGGTTCTGAAACTGCTGGGACAGACCCAGGTAGCGCTCCATCAGTTGATAGGGGCGCTCCAGGGCACGCTGCGACCACCACAAGGTGGCGCCCAGGGCGATACACACGGTTACCAGCAACAGGGTGTTGAAATTGGTCAGCCACTTCAGGCGCATAGCCGCGAGCTTCCTGCGGGGAGGGGAGAGTTCGGTGGCTGAAGTTATTGCGTTTTTGTGACGGGGTGATGACGACAGGGGGTTGGCGCCATAAAAAAAGTGGCACAGTGCCTGTATCTGTATTGCCTGTACTGGCCTCTTCGCGGGCTCGCCCGCTCCCACAGGCTATTTACCAGACCTGAATGCAGCGCAATCCCTGTGGGAGCGGGCAAGCCCGCGAAAAGGCCGGTACAGGCGAAGAAGAACTCAGGGCTCTACACGCACCACGCAATTACGCCCGGCATGCTTGGCCCGGTACAGCGCCTCGTCCGCCGCACTGGCCATGGTCAGCGCATCCAGCCCCTCATCCAGCTGCACCACCCCGGCACTGAAGGTGCACTGCAAGTCCCGAGGCTGCGCCGGGTAGAGAATCTCGGCAAAGCGCCGGCGGATTTCATCCAGCACCTTGTGCGCCGCGTCCAGCGCGGTATTGGGCATCACAACGGCGAACTCTTCGCCACCATAACGGCCAATGAAGTCGGTCTTGCGCAAGCGCTGCTTGAGAAACAGCGCCAGGCTCTTGATCACCCGGTCGCCCATTGGGTGGCCGTGGCGGTCGTTGATCTTCTTGAAGTGGTCGATATCGAGCATGGCAAAGCTCAACGGCTGCTGCTCACGACGGGCGCGGAAGCTGCAGTCCTCCAGCAGTTGCAGGATGTGGGTGTGGTTGTACAACCCGGTCAGGCTGTCGCGCACCATGCGTGCCTTCAGGTGCCGGGCACGGGCGGCGCGGTTGCGCACGGTAGTGATCAGGTGGCGTGAGCGAAACGGTTTGGTCAGGAAGTCATCACCGCCTTCGCTCATGGCGTCCAGCTGCTTGTCCAGGTCGTCCTCGGCAGACAGGTAGATGATCGGCACACTCACATAACGGTCGCTGTGGCGGATTACCTTGGCCAGCTCAGGGCCGGTACAGGCCGGCATGTACAGGTCGAGGATGATCAGGTCGGGCTGGAAGTCGGCCAGCTCGGCCATGGTGCGGATCGGGTCGGTCAGGCTGCGGGTGATCATGCCGGCGCTGGCCAGCACGCGCTCGGTGTACAGAGCCTGTGTGCGCGAGTCGTCGATGATCAGCACGCGCAACGGGTCGTGCGGGGTGGCATTGGTCAGCAGCTCGACCTTTTCCAGCAGGCTGGAGGCTTCCAGGGTACCGGTAAGAAAGTCCTGGGCACCGGCGCGCACGGCGGCCAGGCGGGTCGGGGTATCGGTTTCCTGGTGGCTGAAGAACAGCAGCGGTATGTGCCGGGCCAGCCCCTGCTGCACCTGGGCCGCCAGCAGCAGGCCTTGGCCGGCACCGTTGAAGTCGACATCCATGATGATGGCCGAGGGCGGGTATTCACTGATCGAGGCCTTGAACGCCGCAGCGCTGGCCAGTGCCTGCACCACCAGGCCAAAGAATTCCAGTTGCTGGGCCAGGCGCTGGGCACGCTCGTGGTCCTGCAGCAAGATGTACACCGGCTTGCGCAGGGGCGGTAGCAGCACCTGGTCGAGCGGGTCATCCTTGCGCAGGCCGCTACGCGTCAGCTGTTGGGCGGGGCACAACGGGCTCGGCTCGGCTGCTTGGCTCATGTCCTGGCTACTTGTAGGTTGGGGTGTGCAGGGGCAATGATGGCTCTATGCTAGCAGTTCTTTTCAGGTGCGTGACTGCCCCGCATCAACAAAGCGGGCAGAACGAATATTCAGTTGCTGACCGATTGGTCGCTTATGCGTAAGGCGGTGTCTGCTTTATAGTGCTGCCACGCGGGCTTGCCGTGGCACCCTGACGCAGGCCTGTGGTCCAAGCCCCTGAACCGTCGTGACTGATTAAGGACAAAGCCATGCTGGACTGGAAAAACCGCGAGGCCAAAGCCGAGCCCCGCGAGCGTGTCGATGGCCGTGGCGCCGCCGCCCGTAGCTACCTTGGCGGCCTCTGGAGCCGTGCCCTGGGGACCCTGATCGGGTTGTACCTGCTGGTGTGTATCGGCCTGGGCTGGTACTGGAGCCAGGAGCCGGCCTTGTTCCCGGTGCAGCAGAACGCCCAGGCCGCAGCCGAGCGCACTGGCCAGCAGATGGTGGTGGGCTACACCACTATCGAAACCCTCAAGACCGTGGCCGGCACCTTGCTGAACAAGCCGGGTGGCTACATTTCCAACGACCGCTTCCCGCCAGGGCTGTGGATGGACAACATGCCGAGCTGGGAATATGGCGTGCTGGTCCAGGTGCGCGACCTGTCCCGTGCCCTGCGCAAGGACTTCGCCCGTTCTCAGTCGCAATCCACCGAAGACGCCGACCTGGCCAAGGCCGAGCCGCGTTTCAACTTCGACAACAAGAGCTGGATCCTGCCGTCGAGCGAGTCGGAGTTCGAAGAGGGCATCAAGTCGCTGACCCGCTACCAGACCCGTCTGGCTGCCGGTGACAAGGGCGCGATCTTCTACACCCGTGCCGATAACCTGAACAACTGGCTGGGTGATGTAGCCACCCGCCTGGGCTCGCTGTCGCAGCGCCTGTCGGCCAGCGTTGGCCGGGTCAAGCTCAACACCACGTTGAAGACCGAGTCGGTGGTCGCCGGCCAGGCGCCGCAGGTGGACGAGGAACTGGTGGAAACCCCATGGCTGCAGATCGACAACGTGTTCTATGAAGCCCGTGGCCAGGCCTGGGCGCTGTCGCACCTGCTGCGTGCCATCGAGGTGGACTTTGCCGACGTGCTGGCGAAGAAGAACGCCACGGTCAGCGTGCGCCAGATCATTCGTGAGCTGGAAGCCTCGCAGGAAGCGCTGTGGAGCCCGATGGTGCTCAACGGCAGTGGCTTCGGCATGTGGGCCAACCATTCGCTGGTCATGGCCAACTACATTTCCCGGGCCAACGCCGCGGTCATCGACCTGCGTCAGCTGCTGTCGCAGGGTTGATGATGGCTATCAGCCCAAACGAGGCCGCCCACCGGGCGGCTTCCGACCGCGAACTGGTCACTTGGGTGGACGAAGCCGACCAGGTGCTGGGCGCCATGCCCCGCGCCGAACTGCGCGAGCGCGGCCTGATCGGGCGTTGCACGTTCATTCTGCTGTTCAACAGTGCTGGTGAACTGTGCGTGCACCGGCGCACCCTGAGCAAGGCGCTGTACCCGGGGTACTGGGACGTGGCGGCGGGTGGCATGGTGACGGCCGGGGAGGCGTATGCCGATTCGGCGGCGCGTGAGCTGGCCGAGGAGCTGGGGATCGCTGGTGTGGCGCTGCATTTTCATGAGCGGTTCTACTTTGACCAGCCGGATAACCGTTTGTGGTGTGCGGTGTATTCGGCGGTGTCGGATGCGCCGTTGCGCTTGCAGCCGGAAGAGGTGAGCGAGGCGAGGTTCATTAGCCTGGAGCAGGCTGAGCAAGAACGCCTGACGAAGCCGTATTGCCCGGACTCCCTTGCGGCGTTGCAGCGCTATAAAGCCAGCCTGGAATAGTTGTTTTGGCAGTGCCGGCACTTTCGCGGGCACGCCCGCTCCCACAGGTATTGCGCAGCCTCCAGATGCGGCGCCGTACCTGTGGGAGCGGGCATGCCCGCGAATAGTCGCAAAACATTCGCAAAATGCCGCATTCCGGTACTTAGCAACAGCCGCATTTATCGTTAAACTGCGCGCCCTTTTCGGGCTGCCGCAGGTCTTGCGGTGGTAGCGCCGCCCCTGCCAGAGTGGGGCTTCGCGGTCGGGCTCAACCCCCTGGGGCCGACCAGTTTTTGTCCTCAGCACCGAGGAACAAAAGTGGCCAAGAAAGCTTCTTCCTTCGCCGCCCTTGGCGGTCTCGTTTACTCCACCGACGCCGGTCGGCACTGCCCCGACTGTGGCCAGCCGGTGGATGCCTGTACCTGCAAGCAGCAGGTCATCCCCGAAGGCGATGGCATCGCCCGTGTGCGCCGCGAAAGCAAGGGGCGCGGCGGCAAGACCGTGACCACCGTCACCGGCGTGCCGCTGCCGCTCGACCAGCTCAAGGAGCTGGCCTCTACCCTCAAGCGCCGCTGTGGTACTGGTGGCGCGCTGAAGGATGGGGTCATCGAGATCCAGGGCGACCATGTCGAGCTGCTGATCGGTGAGCTGACCAAGCAGGGCTTCAAGGCGAAAAAATCCGGCGGCTGAGGCGGCCACGCGATTTTTTGCCCAGTGCTTTCTAAACTCGTTGCCGTGACCAGGGTCTATCCCAGGGCACGGACGAATCGTCATTTTTGGCTTTTACACTGCGCCCGCCTCCTCGCGGGGCAGTGTCTTCGACTTATCTATAGGGGACTTGAATGTCCGTACGACGCACACGCAAAGACGATGGTAGCCAATGGACCGTGGCCGACAGCCGCAGTGTTTATGGCATCCGCCATTGGGGCGCTGGTTATTTCGCCATCAATGAAGCCGGGCGCGTCGAAGTACGCCCCAACGGCCCGAAAAGCGCACCGATCGACCTGTTCGAACAGGTCGACGAACTGCGCCAGAGCGGCTTGTCGCTGCCATTGCTGGTGCGCTTCCCCGACATTCTGCAGGACCGCGTGCGCCAACTGACCGGCGCCTTCGACGCCAACATCGCGCGCCTGGAATACCAGAGCAAGTACACCGCGCTGTACCCGATCAAGGTCAACCAGCAGGAAGCGGTGGTGGAAAACATCATCGCCACGCAGAACGTTTCGATTGGCCTGGAAGCCGGCTCCAAGCCTGAGCTGCTGGCCGTGCTGGCGCTGGCGCCGAAGGGCGGCACCATCGTCTGCAACGGCTACAAGGACCGTGAGTTCATCCGCCTGGCGCTGATGGGCCAGAAGCTTGGCCACAACGTGTTCATCGTCATCGAGAAAGAGTCGGAAGTGGCCCTGGTGATCGAGGAGGCCGCGGAGCTAAAGGTCAAACCACAGGTCGGGCTACGCGTGCGCCTGTCGTCGCTGGCCTCGAGCAAGTGGGCCGACACCGGTGGCGAGAAGTCCAAGTTCGGCTTGTCCGCCGCTCAGCTGATTTCGGTGGTGCAGCGCTTCCGCGATGCCGGCCTGGACCAGGGTATCCGCCTGCTGCACTTCCACATGGGCTCGCAGATTGCCAACCTGGCCGACTACCAGCACGGTTTCAAGGAAGCCATCCGTTACTACGGTGAGCTGCGTGCGTTGGGCCTGCCGGTCGACCATATCGACGTGGGCGGCGGTTTGGGCGTGGACTACGACGGTACCCACTCGCGCAATGCCAGCTCGATCAACTACGACATGGACGACTACGCCGGCGTGGTGGTGGGCATGCTCAAGGAGTTCTGCGACGCGCAGGGCTTGCCGCATCCGCACATCTTCTCCGAGAGCGGCCGTTCGTTGACAGCGCATCACGCCATGCTGGTGATCCAGGTGACCGACGTCGAGAAGCACAACGACGACGTACCGACCATCGACAACAAAGAAGCCCTGCCCGAGACCGTGCAATGGCTGGTCGACCTGCTCGGCCCGACCGACATCGAGATGGTCACCGAGACCTACTGGCGCGCCACCCATTACATGGGTGACGTGGCTGCGCAGTATGCCGATGGCAAGATCAGCCTGGCCGAGAAAGCCCTGGCGGAACAGTGCTACTTCGCCGTGTGCCGCCGCCTGCACAACTCGCTGAAAGCCCGCCAGCGCTCGCACCGCCAGGTGCTGGACGAGCTGAACGACAAGCTGGCCGACAAGTACATCTGCAACTTCTCGGTGTTCCAGAGCCTGCCGGACACCTGGGCCATCGGCCAGGTACTGCCGATCATCCCGCTGCACCGCCTGGACGAAGAGCCAATGCGCCGTGCCGTACTGCAGGACCTGACCTGCGACTCCGACGGCAAGATCAACCAGTACGTCGACGAGCAGAGCATCGAGACCAGCATGCCGGTGCATGCGGTGAAGGAGGGCGAGGACTACCTGCTGGGTGTGTTCCTGGTCGGTGCCTACCAGGAAATCCTTGGAGACATGCACAACCTGTTTGGTGACACCGACTCGGTGAACATCTACCAGAACGCCGACGGTAGCGTGTACCACGCCGGTATCGAGACCCACGACACCATCGAGGACATGCTGCGCTACGTGCACCTGTCGCCGGAGGAGTTGATGACGCACTACCGTGACAAGGTGGCCAGCGCCAGGATCACCGCGCGTGAGCGGACCCAGTACCTGGATGCCTTGCGCCTGGGGTTGACCCGGTCTTCGTACCTGTCTTCCTGACTCCAGGAGGGGCCGCTATGCGGCCCCTTCTTTTTCTACTTTGGTTGAGCGGTTGCCGTGAGCTCGATAGTGATTGGCACAACAGCACCATTCTCTTCGAGAATCGATGTGCTCGAATAGCTGTACACCGTATCCTGGGTTCGGGCCGCTATTTTCAACCCCTCCACGTGCTCTATCGCACCAGATTGCCGTGTCACCAGAAAAGGTTTAAGTCTCTTTAGATTCGGTAGTAGCTGCTCATCTCGCTGGGTTTGTTCAGCCACAAAGTACAAATAAATCAGCGGCACCGTCGCCCCACCGTCATTGCTTAGCACTTCATAGACTGCGCTGTGTTTGCCAATAGGGGTGACAGAAACAACCTTGGTCAACACAGGTTTGGAGCCTGAGGTGAGAATCCATAGGGCTTGTCCGAGGGCGAGCAGAAGCAGGGCGGCTATCAGCCATTTAGTAGCCGAACGTCTTCGCATATCTGATACCTGCCTTGATCCATTCCTGATCTTCGGGATCGTCACCATAAGGCGGGTCCCCTCACCACGAGCCAAATGTAGAGTTACTGGTGCCAGCACGGCTTTGCGCCCACCCGGCGCCTCTCAACAAGAATTCTTCCGAGAGACCAGCAGCAGTTCCGGTTGCGCCGTAATTGAAATTTCCCAAGGCCTCATACTTCCTTCCTTGTTGCTTGTAATCCCACTTCCCTCCATTTCGAACCATGGAATAGAACCACGATATTAAAAAGCCGGTGCCGCCATTTTTGAAGTAATCACGCTCTCGGCTGGCAGCATGCATGTTGCTCATTACACAGACGCCAGAAGGTGCAGGTGGTGGGTACATTATGGCTCCTTGCTCATGGCATGGCTAAGATGACGACCCCTCCGTGGGCAGAGCTCTTTTTTTGCCTTGAGCCATCTAATGCAGTCAATTGAGCAATTCTTTCATATTGTGTTCTCCTGCTCCGCCACCCACTTGCCTTGCAGGTTCAATTTCCACCCAGACCACCCCAACGCCACCGCCCGCAACGCCATGAATCCGAGAAAGGCCAACCACAACCCATGGTTGCCAAACCCGCTCATGACCACCCCAAAGGGCAGCGCAATCAGCACCGATAGCAACATTGCATTGCGCATCTCCCGCGCCCGGGTCGCGCCGATGAACAGCCCATCCAGCAAGTAACTCCACACCGCAATCAACGGCAGCAACGCCAGGTACGGCAAGTACGGGTAAGCCGCCGCACGCACACTCTCGATGTCGGTCTGCAAATCGATGAACAGGTGCCCACCCAGCAGGAACAACCCGGCAAACCCCAGGCTGATGATCAGCGACCAGCCACAGGCCACCACCAGCGAGCGGCGCAGGGTGTCGCGGTCGCGAGCACCAATGGCATGCCCGCACAGGGCCTCCACTGCATGCGCCAGCCCGTCGAGGGCATAGGCAGTCAGCAGCAGGCCGTTAAGCAGCAGGGCATTGGCCGCCACCGTGGCTTCACCCAAGCGTGCGCCCTGCACGGTGATCAGTAGGAACACCAGCTGCAGCGCCAGGCTGCGCAGGAAGATGTCGCGGTTCACCGCCAGCAGCGGCCGCCAGGCCTGCCAGCGCCTGAGTGCTGCCCAGGCGATCTGCCCAGGGTAGGCGCGCAGGGCCGGGCGGGTCAGGGCAAGGCCGAGCAACGCGGCGCTCCATTCGGCGATCACCGAGGCCCGTGCCGAGCCCAGCACGCCCCAGTTCAGGCCCAGCACGAACCACAGGTTGAGAGCGATGTTCAGCAGGTTGGTGGTCAGCAGAATCGCCAGCGGCGCCCGTGCGTTCTGTGTGCCGAGGAACCAGCCGACCAGCGCATAACTGGCCAGCGCTGCCGGCAGGCCGAGCAAGCGGGTGTGGAAGAAGTCTTCGGTGGATTGCTGCAATGCCTCGCTTGGCTGCATGGCGTGCAGCGCCAGCTGGCTGAAGGGCAGGGCGAGCAGGCCGATCAGCAGGGCAAAGGCCACCGCCAGCAGCAGGCCCTGCACCAGCACCTGGCGCAGCGCCGCGCCGTCGGCACGCCCGGCAGCCTGGGCGGCGAAGCCGGTGGAACCCATGCGCAGAAAGCCCATCAGGCCGACCATGAAGGTGAACAGCGTGGCGCCCACGGCCACGGCGCCAAGCTGGTGGGCGTGCGGCAGGTGGCCGATGACGGTGCTGTCGACCAGGGCTACCAGCGGCACGGAGATATTGGACAGGATCATCGGCGCGGCCAGGGCCCAGACCTTGTGGTGGGTGGGGCGGTGCTGCCAGTCGGTGGTCAGTTGCGACATTGGAATCCTTGATTTATCAGGGGCCGCCTTGCGGCTCAATCGCCGGCAAGCCAGCTCCCACAGGTATTGCACATGACTTGAACTCGATGCGGCCAGTGTGGGAGCTGGCTTGCCGGCGATTGGGGCGCAAAGCGGCCCCAGTCAACGAATGGCCACAGTGTAACGGTCGGGTCACCCATTCGCGCGACCATGGTCGCACCTGACGCGTAACGTCGGGTACTGCATCCGCCGTTGCGCTATAGTTGCTGCCCTAAACGTACACGCTGCCAAAGAGTTCTACTCCATGTTCAACAAAGGATTGTTGCTGGCCTGCGCGCTGGCTTTGCTCAGTGCCTGTGACTCTTCGACCCCGGGCAAACCGGCGCCAGCCGAAAAACCGGCAGCCACAGCGCCCGCAGCCACCCCGGCCCCCAAGCGCGAAGACCCGGCCGTACTCGCCAAACGCTACGAAGGCCGCGAGCTGACGGTGCTGGATGTTTCCGAAGTGCAGCTCGATGGCGCCGCAACGCTGTCGATCAGCTTCTCGGCACCGCTCGATGCCAAGCAGGACTTCACCAGCAAAGTGCACCTGGTCGACACGGTCAAAGGCAAGCTCGACGGCGCCTGGGAACTCTCCGACAACCAGATGGAACTGCGCCTGCGCCACCTGGAACCGCAGCGCAAGCTGGTGCTGACCGTCGACAAGGGCCTGCAGGCGGTCAACGGCAAGCAGCTGGACAGCGAGTCGATCACCCGCCTGGAAACCCGCGACATGCAACCGACCATCGGCTTCGCCAGCCGCGGTTCGCTGCTGCCCACGCGGCTGGCCGAGGGCCTGCCGGTGATCGCGCTCAACGTCGACAAGGTCGATGTCGAATTCTTCCGCGTGAAGCCGGACATGCTCTCGGCCTTCCTCGTCAACTGGGGACGCAACAGCAGCTTGTACTACTACCAGTCCAAGGAAACCCTGGACATGGCCGAACTGGTCTACAGCGGCCGCTTCGACCTCAACCCTGCACGCAACACCCGCGAGACCGTGCTGCTGCCGATCGCCAGCATCAAGCCGCTGCAGGAGCCAGGCGTGTACCTGGCGGTGATGCGTGCCTCGGGCACCTACGACTACTCGCAACCCGCGACTCTGTTCACCCTCAGTGACATTGGTGTGTCCGCGCATCGCTACCGCGACCGCCTCGATGTGTTCGCCCAGGCACTGGAAGGTGGCAAGGCGATGAACGGCGTCACCCTGGAAATCCATGACGACAAGGGCAAGCTGCTGGCCCAGGCGAGCACCGACAGCGATGGCCATGCCCAGCTGCCGATCACGCCCAAGGCCGACACCCTGATCGCCACCCAAGGGGTGCACACCACCCTGCTGCGCCTGAGCAGCGCGGCGCTGGACCTGGCCGAGTTCGATATCACCGGGCCACAGGCCAACCCGCTGCAGTTCTTCATCTTCGGCCCGCGTGACCTGTATCGCCCAGGCGAAACGGTGTTGCTCAACGGCCTGCTGCGCGACCAGGACGGCAAGCCGGTCAAGGCTCAGCCGGTGAGTGTGGAAGTGCGTCGCCCGGATGAGCAGGTCAGCCGCAAGTTCGTCTGGGAAGCCGACGGCAATGGCCTGTACCAGTACCAGCTGCAGCTGGCCAGCGAGGCGCCGACCGGCCGCTGGCAACTGCTGCTCGACCTGGGCGGCGGGCGCAAGCAGGTGTATGAGTTCCTCGTCGAAGACTTCCTGCCCGAGCGCCTGGCGCTGGAGCTCAAGGGCAGCAGCAAACCGTTGACTCCGGATCAGGATGCGCGCATCCAGGTCAATGGCCGTTACCTCTACGGCGCCCCGGCTGCCGGCAACCGCCTGAGCGGCCAGGCCTATGTTCGCCCGCTACGCGAGGCGGTACCGGCGCTGCCTGGCTACCAGTTCGGCTCTGTCACCGAAACCGAGCTGAACCAGGACCTGGAGCTGGACGAAGTCACCCTCGACCAGGCCGGCAAGGCCGTGGTCGATATCGAAAGCCGCTGGGCCGAAGCCCGCTCGCCGCTGCAACTGACCGTGCAGGCCAGCCTGCAGGAGTCCGGTGGCCGGCCGATCACCCGGCGCCTGGAACAACCCATCTGGCCGGCCGAGCGCTTGCCGGGCCTGCGTGGCCTGTTCGACGGTGAAGAAACCGACAGTGACGGGCCGGTGGAGTTCGAGTTCCTGGTGGCCGATCGCGATGGCAACAAGCTGGCGGCCAACGACCTCAAGGTGCGGCTGGTACGCGAGCGCCGCGACTACTACTGGAACTACTCGCAGAGCGATGGCTGGAGCTACGCCTACAACGAGAAGTTCCTCACCCAGAGCGAAGAGACCGTCAGCGTCAAGGCTGGCTCCACCGCCAAGCTGAGCTTCCAGGTGGAATGGGGTCCGTATCGCGTCGAGGTGGAAGACCCGCAGACTGGCCTGGTGTCCAGCGCACGCTTCTGGGCTGGCTACCGTGCCCAGGACAACGCCGAAGGCGGTGCGGTGCGGCCGGACCAGGTCAAGCTGGCACTGGACAAACCGGCCTACGCTGACGGCGCTACCGCCCAGGTCACCGTCACCCCGCCCGCAGCTGGCAGTGGCTACCTGATGATCGAGTCCAGCGATGGCCCGCTGTGGTGGCAGGAAATCGACGTGCCGGCCGAGGGCAAGACCTTCGACGTGCAACTGGACAAGCAGTGGGCACGCCACGACCTGTACATCAGCGCGCTGGTGATCCGCCCGGGTGAGCGCAAGGCCAACGCCACGCCAAAACGTGCGGTGGGCGTGCTGCACCTGCCGCTGGACCGTGCCGAGCGCAAGCTGGCGGTGAGCCTGCAGGCGCCGGAGAAAATGCGCCCGAAACAGCCGCTGACCGTGAAGGTCAAGGCAGCCAATGCCGATGGCAGCGTGCCCAAACAGGTGCATGTGCTGCTGTCGGCGGTGGATGTAGGCATCCTCAACATCACCGACTTCAAGACCCCCGACCCGTTCGCCAGCCTGTTCGGGCGCAAGGCCTACGGTGCCGACCAACTGGATATCTATGGCCAGTTGATCGAAGCCGGCCAGGGCCGCTTGGCCAGCCTGGCGTTCGGCGGTGACGCGGCAATGGCCAAGGGGGGCAAGCGCCCCAACACCACGGTGACCATCGTCGCCCAGCAGAGCCTGCCGGTGACCCTGGACGACAAGGGCGAGGGCCAGGCCACGGTCGATATCCCCGACTTCAATGGCGAACTGCGGCTGATGGCCCAGGCCTGGACCGAGGAACATTTCGGCATGGCCGAAGGCAAGACCGTGGTCGCCGCACCGCTGATTGCCGAGCTCTCCGCGCCGCGCTTCCTGGCCGGTGGCGACCGCACCAGCCTGGCACTGGACCTGGCCAACCTGTCGGGCCGCGCCCAGCAACTGAGCGTTGAAATCAGCACGGAGGGGCAACTGAGTCTGGCGGCCAACGCCATGCAGAACGTTGCCCTGGCGGAAGGCCAGCGCTCCACCCTGATGATTCCGGTACAGGCCCAGGGGGGCCTGGGGCAGGGCAAGGTGCATGTGCGGGTCACTGGCCTGCAACTACCCAACGAGCCGACCGGCGCGTTCGAGCGTGAGTGGACGCTGGGCGTGCGCCCGGCCTACCCGGCGATACTCAAGCATTACCGCGTGGCCTTGAAAGATCAGCCATGGACCCTGCCTGAAGCAGACCTTGCAGCCTTCGAACCCGCCGGCCTGGAAGCCAGCCTGGCCTTGTCGAGCCGGCCACCATTGAACCTGGCCGAGCAGATCCGTGCTCTCGAAGCCTACCCCTACGGTTGCCTGGAGCAGACCACCAGCGGCCTCTACCCATCGCTGTACGCCGATGCCGACAGCCTCAAGCGCCTGGGTATCAAGGGCGAACCAGCCGATGTGCGCAAGCGCAAGATCGAGATGGGTATCGAGCACCTGCTGGGCATGCAGCGTTACAACGGCAGCTTCGGCCTGTGGAGCTCGGACAGCGAAGAGGAATACTGGCTGACCGCCTATGTCACCGACTTCCTGCTGCGTGCCCGTGATCAGGGCTACGGCGTGCCGGCCGAAGCGCTGAAGAAGGCCAGCGAGCGCCTGCTGCGCTACCTGCAGGAGCGCAACCTGATCGAGGTCGACTACAGCGAGAACGCCGAGCACACCCGCTTCGCCGTGCAGGCCTATGCGGCATTGGTGCTGTCGCGCAGCCAGCAGGCGCCCTTGGGGGCCCTGCGTGGTCTGTTCGAACGCCGCGCCGACGCCCGCTCTGGCCTGCCGTTGGTGCAACTGGCGGTGGCGCTGGACAAGATGGGCGACAAGCCGCGTGCCGAGCAGGCCCTGCAGGCGGGGCTGGGCATCAGCCGCGGTAAAGGCTGGATGGCCGACTATGGCAGCGCCCTGCGCGACCAGGCACTGATTCTGGCGCTGCTGCAGGAAAGCAACCTGGCCAGCCGCCAGGTCGACCAGCGCCTGTTCGCCCTGTCGGATGAACTGGCGGCCAACCGCTGGCTGTCCACTCAGGAGCGCAATGCGCTGTTCCTGGCCGGCCGTAGCCTGCTTGGCAAGCCGGAAGGCCAGTGGCAGGCGCGCCTGGACAGCGCCGGCGAAGTACGCGAGTTCAACAATGCCGAGTCCGGCATGAAGCTCGAAGGCCCGTTGCTGGCTTCGCCGCTTAGTGTGCAGAACCAAGGCAGCGAGACGCTGTACCAGCAACTGACCCTGTCAGGTTACCCGCGCCAGGCGCCTGCGGCCGGTGGCAACGGCATGCAGATCCGCCGTGAGTACCTGGGCATGAATGGCCAGCCGCTGGATCTGCACAACCTGCGCAGTGGCGACCTGGTGCTGGTGCACTTGGCGCTCAAGGCTGAAGACCGCGTACCGGATGCGCTGGTGGTGGACTTGCTACCGGCAGGCCTGGAGCTGGAAAACCAGAACCTGGCGCAGAGTGCCGCCAGCCTGGACAACGCCAGCAGCGCGGTGAAGGAATGGCGCGAGTCGATGCAGAACGCCAGCGTGGTGCACCAGGAGTACCGCGATGACCGTTACGTTGCCGCGCTCAAGCTGGACAGCTACGGCACCACCCATCTGCTGTACCTGGCCCGGGCGGTAACCCCGGGCACCTACCGCGTGCCGCCGCCGCAGGTCGAATCGATGTACCGGCCGAACCTGCAGGCCGTTGGGGATGGGCAAGGGGAGATGACCGTTAAAGCCCGCTAGATTTGTATCGCCTTTACCGGCCTCATCGCCGGCAAGCCAGCTCCCACAGGATGGAGCCTGGCTTGAGGTCGATGCGGTCGAGGTGGGAGCTGGCTTGCCGGCGATTGGGCCGCAGCGCGGCCCCCGGCATAGTTCAGTGAATCACCCAGCTCATCACCCACAACCCCAGCAGCAGCCAGATGATCCCGAGGATGATCGAGGCGCGCATGAATGCGCGGATTGCCGAGTACAGCAGCACCAGGCCGATGATCAGGGCGAGGATGCTGAGCAGCGAGGTCTCCATGCCCAAGGTGCGCGCCAGGCCATCGATGAAATTGCCACCGGCACTGGCCAGCAGGTTGAACAGCCCGCTCAATGCGTCGACGATGAAGCGGATCAACGACCCCAGCGCCTGGCCCAGCCACTCGAAAAAACCTTCTACATGCATAGTTGCTTCCTGATGAACGAATCGGCGATTTTGCCGTTCCCAAGCCTTTGGCCATCACCTGGCCAGGTCGGTTCCCGATGCCAAGCTTAACGCGGCCGCGTACCCGTGCGGGCAGGTTGCTGCGCGCCACGGTGATCGGCATGCTGGTGCTGTTCGGCCTGTTGTGGCTGGCCGACCGTCTCTGGCCGCTGCCCATGCCCGGCGACGACCTGGCCCGGGTAGTCCTGGCCGAGGATGGCACACCGTTGTGGCGTTTCGCCGATGCCGATGGCGTGTGGCGCTACCCCGTCAGCCCCGACGAAGTTTCGCCGCTGTACCTGCAGGCGCTGCTCACCTATGAGGACCGCTGGTTCTACAGCCACCCCGGGGTCAATCCGTTGGCCCTGGCCCGCGCTGCCTGGCTGAACCTGCGTGGCGGGCGCGTAGTGTCGGGTGGCAGCACGCTGTCGATGCAGGTCGCGCGCCTGCTCGACCCGCATGAGCGCACCCTGGCCGGCAAACTGCGCCAGCTGTGGCGCACGGCGCAGCTGGAATGGCATCTGTCCAAGCGCGAAATCCTGCAGATCTACCTGGACCGCGCGCCCTTCGGCGGTACCCTGCAGGGCGTGGCGGCCGCCAGCTGGGCCTACCTGGGCAAGTCGCCCATGCACCTCACCCCGGCCGAAGCGGCGCTGCTGGCAGTGCTGCCCCAGGCGCCCAGCCGCCTGCGCCCGGACCGTCACCCCGAACGTGCCCAGCGTGCCCGGGACAAGGTGCTGCAACGCCTGGCCGAATACCAGGTGTGGCCGACCCGGCAAATCCGTGAAGCTGGCGAAGAACCGCTGGTGCTGGCGCCACGTCAGGAGCCGGCCCTGGCGCCGCTGCTGGCCCGGCGGCTGAACAGTGCCGGCAGCCCGCCGCTGATCCGCACCACACTCGACGCCGCGTTGCAGCGACGTCTGGAAGACCTGCTGCTGGGCTGGCGCGCGCGGCTGCCGGAGCGCACTTCCGCCGCCATTCTGGTGGTCGATGCGCAAACCATGGCGGTGCGTGCCTACCTGGGCTCGATCGATCTGGCCGACGAGCGCCGCTTCGGGCATGTCGACATGGTGCGTTCATTGCGCTCGCCGGGGTCCACGCTCAAGCCGTTCCTCTACGGCATGGCGCTGGATGACGGCCTGATCCATTCCGAGTCGCTGCTGCAGGATGTGCCGCGACGTTATGGTGACTACCGCCCCGGCAACTTCTCCATGGGTTTCAGCGGGCCGGTATCGGCCAGTTCGGCGCTGGCGCTATCGCTTAACCTGCCGGCGGTGCAGCTGCTGGAGGCCTATGGCCCGAAACGCTTTGCCGCGCAACTGCGCATGGCGGGCATGCCGCTGATACTGCCGCCGCTGGCCGAGCCCAACCTGTCGTTGATCCTGGGTGGGGCGGGCAGTCGCCTGGAGGACCTGGTGGGTGGCTACGCTGCGCTGGCGCGGGGTGGCAACAGTGCGCGGGTGCGCCTGCAACCGCAGGACCCGTTGCTGGAACGGCGCCTGCTGTCACCGGGGGCGGCGTGGATCATCCGGCGCATTCTGAGCGGCCAGGCGCGCCCCGACCGGGACCCGCATGCCGAGCTGGTGCAACGCCCGCAACTGGCCTGGAAAACCGGCACCAGCTATGGCTTTCGCGATGCCTGGTCGATCGGCGTGGGGCCGCGCTACCTGATCGGTGTATGGATCGGCCGCCCCGACGGCACACCGGTGCCCGGACAATTCGGGCTGGCTTCGGCAGCGCCGCTGATGCTGCAGGTGCACGACCTGTTGAGCAACCGTGACAGCCAGCGTGGCATCAGCGTGCCGGTGGAGCGGGTGCCGGCAAATGTCGGTGTGGCGGCGATTTGTTGGCCGCTGGGCCAGCCGATGAACAAGCAGGACCCCAACTGCCGGCGTCAGCGTTTCGCCTGGACCCTGGACGGCACCACACCGCCAACCCTGCAAGCCGCCGATCAGCCACTTGGCCTGGGGCTACGTGAAAGCGTGTGGGTCAACGACCAGGGGCTGCGTGTCGATGGCAGTTGCCCGGGCGCCACGGCCCGCGACATCGCCCTCTGGCCGGCCCCGCTGGAGCCTTGGCTACCACGCGCCGAGCGGCGTGCGGCGCGCCTGCCGGCCATCGACCCGGCCTGCCCGCCGCAGTTGCCGGCCAGCGCGCCACCGCTGTCGATCGTGGGTGTGCGTCCGGGGGACAACCTGCGCCGCCCGGCTACCAGCAGCGAGGCGTTGCAAGTGCATGTGTCGGCGCTGGGCGGTGGAGGGCGGCGCTGGTGGTTCCTCAATGGCCATCCCTTGGGCGAAACCCAAGGGCAAGACAGCCTGCTGGTGCGCTTGCCACAGGTTGGGCAGGCCGAAATCAGCGCGCTGGATGAAAGTGGCGAGACGGCGCGCGTGGCGTTCCAGGTCAGTGAGTAGCGTTTAAAAAAGCCGTGTGCCTAACGGTCACTCAATGGGTGATAAACCGCTGATGCACCTGCGACGAACTGGGTGTCAGTGCCAGTGCCAGCTGGGTGCGGTTGTGCATGTGGGTCAGGCGCAGCACCTGCGACACATACAGCTTCACGGTATTCTCGGTAATGCCCAACTCACAGGCGATCTGGTAGTTGGTCTTGCCCTTGCCCACCAGGCGCGCTACTTCCAGCTGGCGTGGCGACAGCTTCTCGAACGTTGCTGGTAGCTCACTTTCACTTTCTTCCACATCTGTTGCACGCCGATGAGTACCTTGGCCGCGGGCTTTTTCCAGATCCTGGTAAAGCTCGTCAATCGAGTCGGCCAGCTCCTGCAGGCGCTGGTTCAATCCGCCGAGGTCGCGGAAGTTGCGCTGGCGTTCCAGCAAAGCCTCTTCCTGCCGGCGTATGCCTTCGAGCAGTTCATCGAAGTCCACTGGCTTCTGGTAGTAGTCGGCAAAGCCTTCACGTAGCGCGCGGATCACATCCTGCTTCTCGGCATGCCCAGTCAACATGATGGCTTCGAACATGCGCTGGTTACCGTGGATCCCCTTCAAGGCGCGCACCAGCTCGATGCCATCACGCTCCGGCATGTGCAGATCACAGATAAGCAGGCCGATGGCCGGGTCTGCCGCATAGCGCGCGATGGCTTCGTCGGTGGAATGGGCGGGTACGCAGGCATAGCCCTTGGTTTCGAGGAATTCACACAGTTGTTCGACAATGACCGGTTGGTCATCCACCACTAGCACTTTCAATTCACTCACTGGTCTGGACACGTTTCACTCCCTGTTCTTATACGGCCCTGCTCCCGGGGCCAGACGCTCTGGCAGCTTAAAAATAGCTGCATCAGGCGAATATGTACAAGATTTGTACAAGGCGACGGAGGTCCGTCTAGCTCATTGGACCCATACCGCTGTCAGAAGAAAGCCGCTCAGCACATAGGGGACGAACGCCTGCTTGTCGCCCATTTCCTCGGTCAGGGCCTGCAAACGCTTTTTCACCTTGGGGTTGAGCAAGGTCCATAGGCGCCGGCGGGTGAGCAGCCACAGCAGCACGCTGACACCGGCACCGATGAAGGTGCCAAGCACGTATTGCGGGCTGGTGGCCAGTGCCAGTGCGCCCATCAGCTTGACGTCGTCGGCGCCGAAACGGCCGAGCATGTAACCGGGAAGGGTCAGCAGCATGACGATGGCCAGCGCCCAGCCGGCATCGCTGGCATCGGCGCCGATCCAGCTGTGGCCGGTGGCGAACAGCCAGGCCAGGGCGCAGGTAGCCACGCCAAGGGTGAGCATGTTGGATATCTGGCGTTGACGCACATCCTGTTCGGTGCACAAGGCAAGCCACAGCAGGAGAACAATGCTTTGCATTGGCAGGTCGCCCTTCCCAAATGTTGAACACATCTACCCGGTCAGTCAGGTTTCCTTAAGTGAAGATAGACGGGAACCTGCGGGGGAGTGGAGCGGGAGAGGGAAAAAGGCGTGGCCGGGATGGATTTTGTCGCTGTTGAAGCAGGCCTCGCAGGTGACACTTGTGGGAGCGGGTTCACCCGCGAACACCGGCAAAGCCGGTGCCATGCACCGCGTTGTTTTCTTCGCGGGTAAACCCGCTCCCACAGGGGCTGCGGCGCCTGCATAACCGCGCTCGGTGTTACTTCCTGCTCCCCGGCGGGTAGTTGGCCAGCACCTTGGTCACGGTGTTCTGGATCGCGCTGTTGCGTTCCTCGGGGCTTGGCGGGTAGTTGTTCATGATCTGTTCGGCACTGCCGCGCCACACCAGCTTGCCGTCACGCCCGTCGAACAGGTCGATCTGGATGGTGGCGACTTTGTAGTCGACGCTGCGGGTTTCGTTGTACATAGGGCCACCCCAGTAACCGCCCCAGTAGCCCCCCCAGCCACCGCCGTAGTTGGTGGTGATCTGCTGCTGGCGCTGCTCGACGATCAGGTATGCGCGCACTCCAAGGTCCGGCCGCGCACCACCTTGTACCGGGCGCAGGCCACGCTGGTCGAGCTGGTCGGCGACCGCTTGGCGAATGCGCTGCTCGGTCAGGTCGCTCTTGATTCGCGGGTCATCCGGGCGGTACTGCAGGCCTGGCTCCTGCCATGCCCAGCTGCGGTAGGCGGCAAAATCACGGCTGGCATCGAAATCCTGCTGGACGTTATTGCTGGAGCAGGCTGCGACCAATAGTACGAATGACAGTAGAACGAGACGGCGCAACATGATGGTTCTCCGTTGGATATCAACTGGGAGGATAGCCGCTAAGCGCCTTGTGCACGGAATCGCGCAAGGCACTTTCGCGTTCGCGCGGCGAGTCCTTGTCGCTGCCGGATTCGGCGCTGGCACTCCATACCGGCTGGCCGCTGCGGGCGTCGTACAGGTCGATACGCACCACCATCACCTGAACCTCGTAGGTGCGCACGATGGGCACGCTGGCATAGCCACCATAGCCATGGCGGTAGCCGCCATAGCCGATACCTCCATAGGGGTACGGGCCGTAATATGGGTCGTAGGCATCGTAGTCACGTACCTGGCGCAAGCGTTTTTCCAGGCGCATATCGGCGCTGACCAGCAAGTCGCCAGGGCCGCCCCGGGCGGGGCGCAGGCCATGCTGGTCGAGCGCGCCGCTGACGGCATCGGCCAGTTGCGCCGGGTCGGTATCGACCGAGCCGCTGGGCAACTGGCCATTGCGCCAGCTCCAGCTGCGGTAGTGTCCGTAATCACGGGCCGGTGCCGGGTAGGCACTGGCATCGAAGGTGCTGGCTGCCTGGGCCGGCGCCGGCGGTAACGGCCGGCTGCTGGCCACATACGGGTTGCTGCCCTGGCAGCCAGCCAGGGCAAGCGGCAGCAGGGCCAGGCACAACAGACGGTAGGGCATGTATTCCTCCCGGCGGGTGGATTAGCGAGGGCGGCAAACCCAGTGCAGGTAGCGACCGAGCCCGGCGAAACTGGGGTGGCGACGGTAGGCCAGTTCCATTTCCAGCAGGTCGAGCAGTTCGGCCTTGCCCTGGAATTCTTTGGGCATGTAGTCGTGGAACACCCGCACGCCACTTTCGCTTTCAACCTGCCACACAGGATCAAGTTGCGCCCTGAGTTCACGTGGATCAAGCGGTTTTTGTGGGGTCAGGCTCTGCTTTTCACCTTCCAGCCGGTTGCTGCGCAACTTGCGGAAATGGCCCTTCAGCAGGTTGCGGTAGACCAGCGCGTCGCGGTTGTAGAAGGCCAGCGACAACCACCCGGAGGGGGCCGTGAGCTGGTGCAGCACCGGCAGGATGCTTTCGGGCTCGGCCAGCCATTCGAGTACGGCGTGGCATAGCACCAGGTCGTAGGGTTCGGTCAGCTGGCCGAGCAGGTCTTGCCAGGGGGCCTGGATGAAGGTGGCCGGTTGGCCTGCTTCGGCGAAGCGCGCCCGTGCGCCGTCGAGCATTGGCGCGGCGGGTTCGGCCAAGGTCAGCTGGTGGCCGCGCTGGGCCAGCCACAAGGCCATGTGCCCCAACCCGGCACCGATGTCGAGGATACGCAGCGGTCGGTCGGGCAAGGCGTCGGCCAGGTCGGCCTGCAGCACGGCCAGGCGGATCGCGCCCTTGGCACCGCCGTAGATCTTCTCGGCAAAGCGGGTGGCCAGCTCATCGAAGTGACGGTCGTTCATCGGGCGAAGCGCCTCTCGCTGTCGGCCAGCTTGGCCCGCACCACCTGGTCCATATCCAGGCCCAGCTCGCTGCACAGCAGCAACAGGTACAGCACCACATCGCCGATTTCCTGGCCGGCATGGGCCAGCTTGTCGGCGGGCAGCTGGCGCGATTGGTCTTCGCTCAGCCACTGGAAGATTTCCACCAGCTCGGCCATTTCGACGCTGGCGGCCATGGCCAGGTTCTTCGGGCTGTGGAAGCTGCGCCAGTCGTTGTTGTCGCGGATCTGGTGCAGACGTTGGGTGAGTTCTTGCAGGTTCATCGGGGGTCTCCTAATGCTGCATAGCTTCCGCGCAGGCCCGATGCAAAGCAAGCGTATACCGCCAGGACAGGCATGGTCCCTGTAGGAGCGGCCTTGTGTCGCGATGGGGCGCGAAGCGGCCCCAGATTATCAGCTTCGCCGCTGGCATCGCCGGGGCCGCCATGCGGCCCATCGCGGCACAAGGCCGCTCCTACAGGGGGGCCCAGCGCCCGATCATATGCAACACCCCGCCATGCCCGTCCAGCCGCAGCTCCCCCGCAGCCCCCGCCTCACTGGCACCCAGCACCACCTCTGACGGCAACCGCACCGGTTTGCGGAAGTCCACCTCGAAGGCATAGCCACTGTGCGGCAGGTGTCCACGCAGTTGCGCCAGGGCCATGGCCTTGCTCCACATGCCATGGGCAATGGCCGTGGGGAAGCCGAACAGCCGCGCACTGGCGGCGCTGAGATGGATCGGGTTGTAATCCCCGCAAACCTTGGCATACCGCCGGCCGATGTCGCTGTCTGCGTACCAGCGGGTTGCCTCGGGCAGCGCTTGCGGTGCGTCCTCGGCAGGCTCACCGGCCTCGCTTTCCAGCTTCAGCCCGCGTACCAGCATACGGCTGGTTTCGCGCCACAGCAGGCCGATGCCGTCTTCGGCCTCGGTAACCAGGTCGAAGGTGCCACCCTTGGCATGCGCTTGCAGATTGGCCGCATACACCGCAAAGCGCAGCCCTTCGATACCGCCCAGTGGGCGCACCACTTCGATGCGGTTGTGCAGGTGCACCAGGCCGAGCAGCGGGAAGGGGAAGTCTGCGGCAGTCATCAACTGCAACTGCAACGTGAACGCCATGACATGGGGATAAGTACCCGGCAGGCGGCCATCGTCGGTGAAATGGCACAGCCGTCGATAGGCAGCCAGGTTGCCCTGCTGGACGCGGATGAAACAGCGCAGGCCGTCGTCCGGCAGTTGGTCGCCGCTGATGGTGCGCTTGCTGGCCGCGCGCAGGTACAGGCTGGCGCGCGAAGCCGGGCTGTGCAGGTCGTGCCAGTGTCGGCTCATGTTCAGGCCCCCATCAAGGCCTGGCCGCATACCCGCAGCACCTGGCCGTTGACTGCAGCGGAGCCCGGCTGGCTGAGCCAGGCGATGGCCTCGGCGACATCCTGCGGGCGGCCGCCCTGGCCCAGCGAACTCAAGCGTCGCCCGGCCTCGCGCAGGCCCATGGGCATGGCTGCGGTCATGTGGGTCTCGATGAAACCGGGGGCCACAGCATTAATGCTGCCGCCGCGCTCGGCGAGCCGCGGCGCCCACGCCTGGGCCAGGCCGATCAGCCCGGCCTTGCTCGCGGCATAGTTGGCCTGCCCGCGGTTGCCGGCGATGCCGCTGACCGAGGCCAGCAGCGTGACGCGCGCGTTTTCCCCCAGGGCGCCGTTGTCGTACAGCGCCTGGGTCAGCACCTGCGGTGCCTTGAGGTTGACCGCCAGCACTGCGTCCCAGTATTCCGGGGTCATGTTGGCCAGGGTCTTGTCGCGGGTGATGCCTGCGTTGTGCACCACGATATCGATGCCGTCGGGCAGGGCTGCGAGCAGTTGCGTTGCCGCGTTGCTGGCGCAGATGTCCAGGGCTAGCGCCTTGCCGCCCAGGCGTGCGGCCAGGGCGTCGAGGTCCTGGCTGGCTTGCGGCACGTCCAGCAGCAGTACGTCGGCACCGTCCCGCGCCAAGGTTTCGGCAATGGCGGCACCGATGCCGCGTGCGGCCCCGGTTACCAGGGCGCGGCGGCCAGCCAGCGGCCGGGTCCAGTCCTCGACCTGACTGGCGCAGGCTTGCAGGCGCAGCACCTGGCCGGAGATAAAGGCGCTCTTGGGCGAGAGGAAGAAGCGCAGGGCGCCTTCCAGCTGGTTTTCCGCGCCGGCGCCGACATACAGCAACTGCGCGGTCGCACCGTTGCGCAGTTCCTTGGCCAGCGAGCGGCTGAAGCCTTCCAGGGCACGTTGGGCAATGCTGGCCAACGGGTCGTCGAGGCTTTCTGGCGCGCGGCCCAGCAGCACAACATGGGCGCACGGCGCCAGGCTGCGCAGCAGTGGCTGGAAAAATTCGCGCAACTGCTTCAACGCGTCGCTGTCGGACAGGTGACTGGCATCGAATACCACGGCCTTGATCCTGGGGCCCAGGCCTGCCACCCACGCCTCGGCCTTGAGGTTGTCGGTATTGAAGCTGTAAAGGATGTCGGTCAGGCACGGGGCAATGGCTTCGACCTGGCTCGCCAGAGGCCCGCCACCCAGCACCAGGGCACCCTCGACCGGGCGCAGGCGGCCTGTCTGCCAGCGCTCCAGTGGCGCCGGGCGTGGCAGGCCAAGGGCATCCACAAGACGGCGGCCGAGGTTGGAGTTGGCAAAGCCGAGGTAGCGATCGCTCATGAGTGGTCTCCCGGAAGGCAAGCTTGAAAGTGTGGACCAACTTTGTGGCAAGGTCGTTCGAATGCGGTAAAAACACCTAGGCTGTACGGATCAAATTGTTTCAGGAGGAACAAGCGCATGCGTTTACTTCGCCGGGTCGCGATCCTGGGCGGCAACCGAATTCCCTTCGCCCGCTCCAATGGCGCCTACGCCACGGCCAGCAACCAGGCGATGCTTACCGTTGCCCTCGAAGGGCTGATCGAACGCTACCGCTTGCATGGGTTGCGCATGGGCGAAGTGGTGGCCGGTACGGTGCTCAAGCACCCGCGTGACATGAACCTGACCCGGGAGTGCGTGTTGGGCTCGCGCCTGTCGCCGCAAACGCCGGCCTATGACATCCAGCAAGCCTGCGGCACCGGGCTGGAGGCGGCGTTGCTGGTGGCCAACAAGATTGCCCTGGGGCAGATCGACTGCGGTATTGCCGGCGGCGTGGACACCACCTCCGATGCGCCGATTGCGGTCAATGAAGGCCTGCGCCACATTTTGCTGCAAGCCAACCGTGGCAAAAACCTGGGCGAGCGGCTCAAGCCATTCCTCAAGCTGCGCCCTCACCACCTGAAACCCGAATTGCCACGCAACGGCGAACCGCGCACCGGGTTGTCGATGGGTGAGCATTGCGAGCGCATGGCCCAGGCCTGGCGCATTGGCCGTGCCGAACAGGACGAACTGGCGTTGCTCAGCCACCAGGCGCTGGCTGCCGCGTACGCCGAAGGTTGGCAGGATGACCTGCTGACACCGTTTCTGTCGTTGACCCGTGATAACAACCTGCGCCCCGACCTGACCCTGGAGCAACTGGCCAGGCTCAAGCCGGCCTTTGATCGCAGCGGGCAGGGCACGTTGACGGCGGGCAACTCCACACCGCTGACCGATGGCGCTTCGCTGGTGTTGCTGGGCAGCGAGGAATGGGCCGAGCAGCAGGGGCTATCGGTGCTGGCCTATCTGGTTGATGGCGAAACCGCTGCAGTGGATTTCGTTACCGGTCGCGAAGGGCTTTTGATGGCGCCGGTGTATGCGGTGCCGCGGCTGCTGGCGCGCAATGGCCTGACGCTGCAGGACTTTGATTACTACGAGATTCACGAAGCCTTTGCCGCCCAGGTGCTGTGTACGCTCAAGGCCTGGGAAGATGGTGATTATTGCCGTGAGCGGTTGGGGCTGGATGCGCCGCTTGGGGCGATCGACCGCAGCAAACTCAACGTCAAGGGCAGTTCGCTGGCGGCCGGGCACCCGTTTGCCGCGACCGGCGGGCGGATATTGGCCAACCTGGCCAAGTTGCTGGCGAAGGCGGGGAAGGGACGGGGGCTGATTTCGATCTGTGCGGCGGGTGGGCAGGGGGTGACCGTTATCGTAGAGCGGTGAGCACCTGGAAAATTGCATTGCCTTCTTCGCGGGCTTGCCCGCTCCCACAGGTACAGCACAGCCTTCAGATGCAGTGATTAACCTGTGGGAGCGGGCAAGCCCGCGAAGAAGGCAGCACAGATGTCACAGCCATACCCGCCCAGCTGTTAGGCTTGTCTGCTCAGAACTACAAGAAACCGCCATGCCGACCATCGGACACCCTCGCGCCATCCCGGCGTTGGACCACCTGCCCAGGCCGCTCTATGCCCGTGCCGAAAGTCTCGGCGCCGGCTCCTGGACCACCCGCCACCAGCACGATTGGGTGCAGTTCTCCTACGCCATCAGCGGCGTCCTCGGGGTGTACACCCATGAAGGCAGCTACTTCGCCCCACCGCAGTGGGGCGTGTGGATACCAGCCGATGCCGAACACGAGGTGGTCACCTCGATGCAGGCCGAAATGCGCAGCCTCTACGTGCGCCGGGATGCCTGCCCGTGGGCACCGGAGCAATGCCGGGTACTGGAGGTGACCCCGCTTGCGCGCGAACTGATCAAGCAGTTCTGCCTGTTCCCGGCGGATTACCCGGAGGGTGACAGCGCCGAGGCGCGGCTGGTGGCGGTACTGCTCGACCAGTTGCGCACGCTGCCCGAGGTCGGCTTTTCGCTGCCACTGCCGCGGCACCCGGGGTTGCTGGCGCTGTGCAATGGCTTGATCGCGGCGCCGGACCAGCCGCAGACCCTGCAGCAGTGGGCGCGGGAGCTGGGGTGTTCGGAAAAGACGCTGATGCGGCTGTTCCAGCGAGAGACAGGTTTGAGTTTTCGCAACTGGCGACAGCGTATGCGGCTGTTGTCATCGCTGGCGTTGCTGGAGGCAGGGGAAAGTGTGACCGAGGCGGCGTTGGGGTGTGGGTATGACTCCACCTCGGCTTACATTGCGGCGTTCAAGCAATTGTTCGGTGCGACGCCGGGGGAATTGAGGCTTTAGTGATTGGTCGCCTGTGCCGGCCTCTTCGCGGGCGCGCTCGCTCCCAAAGGATCACCGCAGCTTTGCAAGCTGTGCGATACCTGTGGGAGCGGGCGTGCCCGCGAAGAGGCCGGCGCAGGCAACATCAGGTACGGAACCTGCGCACCAGTGCATCCAGCTCATTGGACAACCCGGCCAGGCTCTCCGAATCCACCCGGGCCGCCTGGGCCAGTTCCGCCACTAACTGCGCATCGCCATGAATCTGGCTGATATGACGGTTGATGTCCTCGGCCACCTGGTGCTGCTCTTCGGCCGCCGTGGCGATCTGGGTGTTCATGTCGCGGATCACATCCACCGACTCGCGAATCTGCCCGAAGCTGTCACGGGCCAGGCCGATACGGCTCACCGATTGCTGCGAAACCTCCAGGCTGGCGTGCATCTGTGCGGCCACTTCTGCGGTGCGGCTGGCCAGGTTGCCAAGCAGGCCGTCGATCTCGGCGGTGGAATCGGCAGTACGCTTGGCCAGCGCCCGCACTTCGTCGGCAACCACGGCGAAGCCACGGCCCTGCTCACCGGCACGGGCCGCTTCGATGGCAGCGTTGAGCGCCAGCAGGTTGGTCTGTTCGGCAATCGAGCGGATGGTGCCGAGGATCGACTGAATGGCGTTGCTGTCACGCTCCAGTTGCTGGATCGATTGCGCCGACTGCTCGATCTCCTGGCTCAGGCGGTCAACGCTATGGACCGCGGCATCGATCTGCTGCTGGCCTTCGCGTGCCTGTTGCTGGCCGCTGTCGGCCGACTGCGCCGCCTGGCTGCAGGAGCGTGCCACTTCGTTGGCGGTGGCGACCATTTCGTGGAAGGCGGTGGAGACCATGTCCACGGCTTCGCGCTGGCGGCCCGCGGCTTCGGCCATGTTGCTGGAAACCCGGGTCGAGCTGCTGGAGGTGCTGAGGATCTGGCTGGCAGCAGCACCGATGTGCTGGATCAGGCTGCGAATGGCACCGAGGAACTGGTTGAACCAGCTGGCCAGTTGCGCGGTTTCGTCGCGGCCACGGATTTCCAGGTTGCGGGTCAGGTCGCCCTCGCCCTGGGCGATATCTTCCAGGCCGCTGGTTACGCTGTTGATCGGGCGCACGATCAGCTTGGCGAAGGTGGCACCGACCACGGCGAACAGCGCAGCCAGCACCACTGCCACGATACCGATCAGCCAGGTCAGGCGGGTGGTGGTCTGCATCACTTCGCTATGTTCGATAAGGCCGATCAAGGTCCAGCCCAGCTGTTCGTCCGGGTAGATGTTGGCCATGTAGCGCACGCCATTCAGCTCCACTTCGGCCAGCCCCTTGCCGTGCCTGGCCAGCTCCGCGTATCCCTCGCCAAAGCTCGCCAGTTGCTTGAAGTTGTGCTTGGCATCACGGGGGTCGACCAGCACGTTGCCGTTGTTCTCCACCAGCAGCACGTAGCCGCTTTCGCCCAGCTTGATCTGCTGGACGATCTCGGTAAGGCCTTTGAGCGAGACGTCGACGTTGACCACACCGCCGGGGTTGCCCAGTTGGTTGGCCACGGTGCGCACGGTACTGACCAGCACGGCGTCGTCGGCAGCCCAGTAATAGGCGCCGGTACGCAAGGTCTTGCCAGGGTTGGCCATTGCCAATTGGTACCAGGGGCGGGTGCGCGGGTCGTAATTGACGAACTTCTGCCCGGCCGGCCAGCCAACGTAACCACCGTCATTCACCCCGTAGGACAGGTACGCATAGCTGGGATGCGTGGTGGCCAGCCGGGTCATGAACTCCAGCAGCTTGCTGGCCTGGTCGCCCAGTTCGTAGGACGGGGTAGCGCTCATGTACTTGTTCAGCTCGTTGCCTGTGGCGGCGACCATCGGCTGCGCAGCCATGTACTCGACGTTCTGGTTGATGCCCTGGAAGAAGATGTTCATCGCGTTGCTGACCTGGCGGATTTCCCGGCTGCTGCCGTCGAGGAATCCGTCGCGGGCTTCGCCACGCAGGTTGAGGACCACCAGGGTGGCCACGAGGACGATGGGCAAGCCGGCGATGACCGCGAATGCCCAGGTCAGTTTCTGTTTGATGCTCATCGACGCTCCCGGATTTTTGTTTTCGATACACGAGGCAGGTAACAATTGCATCGGCAGCGTCCGGGTTTAATGTAGGAAAACGCCCGTATTTATTGGATTAAGTCGCAGTTGGTGACTATTCGGTCGTATCTGGACGTATATGGCATACCAAAGGGCTTGCGGTGTGGCTCAGTGACAGCAGCCGCCCGCAGCGCCGTTGGCCAGGTCCTTGAGGATCGGGCAGTCCGGGCGCTCGTCCCCCTGGCAGTGCGAGACCAGTTCACCGAGGGTATCGCGCAGGCTCACCAGCTCTTCGATGCGGCGGTTCAGTTCATCGATGTGCTGCATGGCCAGCGCCTTCACATCGGCGCTGGCGCGCTGGCGGTCCTGCCACAAGGTCAGCAGCTTGCCGACCTCCTCAAGGGAAAAGCCCAGGTCGCGGGAGCGCTTGATGAACGCCAGGCTGTGCAAGTCTTCCGTCTGGTACAGGCGGTAGCCGCTGTCGCTGCGCGTGGCGGGCTTGAGCAGGCCGATGGACTCGTAGTAACGGATCATCTTGGTGCTGAGCCCGCTGCGGCGGGCGGCCTGGCCGATGTTCATGGGGCCTCCTGGGTGCTGCTGGTGGGTTTCCAGGCCTTGAGCCACAGCGCGTTGCTCACCACGCTGACGCTGGACAGGGCCATGGCGGCACCGGCCAGTACCGGGTTGAGATAACCCAGCGCGGCCAGCGGGATGCCGATCAGGTTATAGATGAACGCCCAGAACAGGTTCTGGCGGATCTTTGCATAGGTCTTGCGGCTGATCTCCAGAGCGGCCGGTACCAGGCGTGGGTCGCCGCGCATCAGGGTGATGCCGGCGGCCTGCATGGCCACATCGGTACCGCCACCCATGGCGATGCCGATATCGGCGGCGGCCAGCGCCGGCGCATCGTTGATGCCATCACCGACCATGGCGACCACGCCATCCTGCTTCAGTGCGGCCACGGTCGCGGCCTTGTCGGCCGGTAGTACTTCGGCATGCACATCGTCGATGCCCAGGGCGTCGGCCACCACTTTGGCGCTACCGCGGTTGTCGCCGGTCAGCAGGTGGCTGCTGATGTGTTGCGCGTGCAGGGTGTCGATCGCCTGCGCGGCGCCGGGCTTGAGGCTGTCACCAAAGGCGAACAGGCCCAGCACCCGCGGCTGTGCGCCGCGCTCGATCAGCCATGACAGGGTACGCCCCTCGGCTTCCCAGGCCTGGGCCTTGGCGGCCAGGTCGCCGGGTGGCAGGGCGCTTTCGTCGAGCAGGCGGCGGTTGCCCAGGGCCAACTCGCGGCCTTCCACCCGCCCGGCAATACCACGCCCGGTCAGCGACTGGCTGTCGGCAACGCCGGGCACGTCCAGGCCCTGTTCGGCACAGGCATCCAGTACCGCCTTGGCCAACGGGTGTTCGCTGCCGCGCTGCAGGGCGCCGGCCAGGCGGTGCAAGTCGGCGCTGCTGCCCACCTGCGCCTGGCTGTGGACAACGCGTGGGCTGCCGGAGGTGAGGGTGCCGGTCTTGTCGAACACCACGCGGTTGACCGCATGGGCGCGCTCCAGGGCTTCGGCGTCCTTGATCAGGATGCCATGGCGAGCGGCGACCCCGGTGCCGGCCATGATCGCTGCGGGGGTGGCCAGGCCGAGGGCGCAGGGGCAGGCGATGACCAGCACGGCGACGGCATTGATCAGCGCGGTTTCCAGCGGTGCGCCGGCCAGCCACCAGCCGACCAGGGTGATCAACGCCAGCACCAGCACGGCCGGGACGAATACCTGGCTGACCCGGTCGACCAGCTTCTGGATCGGTGCCTTGGCCGCCTGGGCGTCTTCCACCAGGCGGATGATGCGTGCCAGCACGGTTTCGGTACCCAGTGCCTGGGTACGTACCAGCAGCCGGCCTTCGCCGTTGATGGCGCCACCGGTGACGCTGTCCCCGGGCTGCTTGGGCACCGGCAGGCTCTCGCCGCTGATCAGGGCTTCGTCGGCATGGCTGCTGCCGTCTTCCACCACGCCATCGACCGGGAAGCGCTCGCCGGGTTTGACCAGTACCAGGTCGCCGAGGCGCAGTTGGGCGATGGCCACGTCTTCTTCCCGGCCATCGACCAGGCGCACGGCACGTTCCGGACGCAGGGCCTCGAGGGCTCGGATGGCGCTGGCAGTCTGGCGCTTGGCACGGCTTTCCAGGTACTTGCCCAGCAGCACCAGGGCAATCACCACGGCCGAGGCTTCGAAGTACAGGTGCGGGGCCATGCCGGCGGGGGCTTGCGCCCACTGGTACAGGCTCAGGCCGTAACCGGCGCTGGTGCCCAGGGCCACCAGCAGGTCCATGTTGCCGGTACCGGCGCGCACGGCCTTCCAGGCGGCCACGTAGAAACGCGCGCCGAGAATGAACTGCACCGGCGTGGCCAGCAGAAACTGCACCCACGCTGGCAACATCCAGTGCAGGCCGAACGGCTGCACTACCATTGGCACCACCAGCGGCAGGGCGAGCAGCAACGCTGCGCCAACCGCCAGACGTTCGTTACGCAGGCGGTGCTGGGCAGCGTTCTGGTCGTCTTTGGCGGTTTGCGGCAGGCTGGCGCTGTAGCCGGCCTTTTGCACGGCGTCGATCAGCAGGTTGTCGTCAAGGGCCACGAGCACTTCGAGGTGCGCGCGTTCGCTGGCCAGGTTGACGCTGACCTGCTCAACCCCCGGCAGCTTGCCGAGGGCGCGCTCTACGCGGCCGACGCAACTGGCGCAGGTCATGCCGCCAATCTGCAGTTCGACGGTGCGGGTGGGCACGCCGTAGCCGGCTTCGCGTACCGCGTCGACCAGGGCGGGCAGGCTGTTGGCCGGGGCCTGGACCCGGGCCTGTTCGGTGGCGAGGTTGACGCTGACCTGTTCAGCGCCGGTGACCTTGCGCAGGGCGCGCTCGACCCGGCCGGCACAGCTGGCACAGGTCATGCCGGAGATCGGAAGGTCGTATATGGTGGATGCGGGCATGGCTCTCCTCCTTGGACAGGCCTCCAGCATCAACCTTGCCACGCAGGTAAGGTCAATAGCCCAGGCCGGCTCGCTTCAATTCCAGCCCATACTGCCCCATGGCGATGCGGTATTTGTTGATCTGGCCCGCCTGCAGGTTCAGTCGTGTGCTGCGTTGGTCCTCGACACCTGCGGCGCAGCCGGGCATTTGCCCGGGGAGCAAGCGCAGGCGCACGTCTACCGGGCCGGGCGGCAGGTTGAATGAAGTGGACTGCTCCTGGAACACACGCCCGGAGAGCTGGTCGTTGAGGTAGATACCGATTTCGCAACTGGTGGCCACTTCCAAACGCTCCCGGGAAATGATCAGCACGCTGTAGTCCGAGTTGCCCTCGGCGCTGGCCGGTGGCACTGCAGCCAGCGTGCTCAATAGCCCGACGATGGCCAATGCTGCCCTGAACATGAAAAATCTCCTGCTTGCCTGATCATCAAAGGCGCAGCTTGGCCGACGCGCGCGCTTATTTCCACCCCAGGCGTTACAGGCAGGGCTTGACCTTGCCCTGATGGCAAGCTTGAAACTCGTGGAAAACCTGAAGGAGATAACCCCATGCAAGTGTTCAATGTACAAGGCATGACCTGCGGCCATTGCGTGAAAGCCGTGACCCGGGCGGTGCAGGAGCAGGACGCCGCGGCCAAGGTGGAGGTCGACCTGGCGGCCAGGCAGGTACGGGTGCAGAGCGAGTTGGCGCAGGAGCGGATCCTTACTGCCATTCGCGATGAAGGCTATCAGGCCGACGTTGCCTGAATACTTACCTGTGGGAGCGGGCGCGCCCGCGAACACCGGCGCAGCCGGTGCCATTCACCGCGGCGCCTGCTTCGCGGGCACGCCCGCTCCCACAGGGGCGGCGTCAGCCCTTGGGTTGTGAGCAAGGCAGTTGCCCTTGCAAAGGCCCAGTTTGTTGCAAATGTTTTCGTACTGAAGGGGCCTGCAGCAGGTAGAATCGAGCACTTGCTTAGCCTGCTATGGATTCCTGATGAACCTGCGAATGGTGCTCATCCTGGGCGCACTCAGTGCGTTCGGGCCCCTGGCGATCGACTTCTACCTGCCCGCCTTCCCGGCCATGGCGCAGGCGTTCGCCACCGATGAAAAACACGTCCAGGCCACCTTGGCCGCCTACTTCCTTGGCCTGTCCATCGGGCAACTGGCCTACGGGCCGGTGGCTGACCGCTTCGGCCGACGCAAACCGCTGATGTTCGGGGTAACCCTGTTCACCCTGGCGTCACTGGCCTGTGCCTATGCCCCCAACCTCGACACTCTGGTGCTGGCGCGTTTCGTCCAGGCGCTGGGCGGTTGCGCCGGGATGGTGCTGTCGCGGGCGATTGTCAGTGACAAGTGCGACCCGGTGGCCTCGGCCAAGGTGTTCTCGCAACTGATGCTGGTCATGGGGCTGGCGCCAATTCTGGCACCGATGCTGGGCGGGGTGTTGGTGAACCTGGCCGGCTGGCAATCGATCTTCCTCGCCCTGAGCCTGTTCAGTGCCGGTTGCCTGCTGGCGGTCAGCCTGGGCCTGCCGGAAAGCCTGCCCGGGCACATACCGCGGCAACCGCTGTCTGGCGCTTTGCGTCAGTACTTGCGCCTGCTCGCTGACCGGGTGTTCATCGGCCATGCCTTGACCGGTGGTATCGCCATTGCCGGCATGTTTGCCTACATCGCCGGTTCACCTTTCGTATTCATCAAGCTATACGGCGTGCCGGCCGAGCATTACGGCTGGTTGTTCGGCACCAATGCTGCCGGCTTTATCCTGGTGGCGCAGGTGAATGCTCGCTTGCTGGCCAAGCGTGGGCCGGCGTTCCTGCTGGCGCGGGCGGTGTGGCTGTACCTGGCTGCGGGCCTGACGTTGCTGGGCGTGGCGGCATTGCGACCAACACAGCTGTGGCCATTGCTGGTACCGCTGTTCGTCTGCATCGCCAGCCTCGGTTGCATCATCCCCAACGCCTCTGCCTGTGCCATGAGCGGGCAGGGCGCGCGGGCCGGGAGTGCTTCGGCGCTGATGGGCTGCCTGCAGTTCAGCGTCGCCGCCGGCGCCGCGGCGCTGGTCGGGCTGCTGCATGATGGCAGTGCGGTGCCGATGGCGCTGGTGATCAGCTTGTGCGGGGCACTGGTGGTCAGTGTCGCGCTGCTGACCCGACGTTTGCCGGCCAAGGCTCCCGCATAAGCGAGTGAGGTGCCTGCAGGCGGGTTTCCAGCGTGGCGACGAAGGCCCGCGCCTCGGCCTCGCTGCGGAAACTGACCACGTGTTGATCGAGCTGGACCTGCCACGGGCAGGCGGGGTTTCGGCTCGACGCGCTGACGACAATTTTCATCGCGGCATACCTCCAAAGGGGGAGAGCGGATGAAGTGTAGCGCTACCCCTTCTGCCTGCCATGGCCTGCCTCGCTGTCCTGACTGACGGTCGTCGGGAACATTTTCTACACGCTTTTGCCTGCTTGGGGCGCAATGCCCGCAAGCACGTGGAACCTTCGCTTTGGCTTGCGCTACTTGTGGAAATTGGTTGTCGGCCGCGTCCGAAGTTGCATTCGGTGTTTTTCCCGCCTGCCGTTACCGTGCTCCTGTCTGGGGAGGCGGGCTGCTTGCCCGTGCGGCCCGGGCAGGTTTCACACGCTGTTTCACTGCTTGCCATGGGTAGGCATACCCTGTGGTTTTTTGCCTGCGCTACCACGGCGCTGGGCTGCCTGAATGGCGTTTTTTGCGGCTTATACTGGCGAACCAGGCCAGTGCCAGCGAGAGGCGCTTCCCTGCCAGGGTTGGCCATCGCATCCACACAGTGAACTTGCAGGGAGTACAGGGACATGAACGCAGCCAGCAGTATCAGCCAGATTGCCAGCCTGATGGCCGACCCCAAGCGCAGTGCCATGTTGTGGGCATTGATCGATGGCACGCCGCGGCTGGCCAACGAGCTCGCGGTAATGACCGGGCTGACCTCGTCATCGGCCTGTGCGCACCTTTCGCTGTTGTCGTCGGCCGGTTTGCTGCGGCACGAAGCGCGGGGCCGCAAGCGCTACTTCCGCCTGGCCACCCCGCAAGTCGGGGCGGCGGTGGAGGCCCTGGCCAGTGTCCAGCTGGAGAGCGCCAAGGGGGCGTGGGCCAAAGCCCCGGTATCATCGCTGCCCATGTCGATACGCAGGGCGCGTCGCTGTGGCGATCACCTGGGCGGGGAACTGGCCGGTGAGCTGTATCACCGTCTGGTGGTGGCCGGCTGGGTGGAGGGTAGTGGTCGACAGCTGATGGTGAGCGAGGAGGGGCGGACGCAGTTGGCTTTGGTCGGGGTCTACATCGATGCCTTGGCACCGCATCAGCAACGTGGTTGCGTGATCTGCCGCTGCACCGAGTGGAACGATGAGGGGCCGCACCTGGGCGGCGTGCTGGGGCAGGCGTTGTTCCGGTTGTTCCTGCAATCGGGCTGGATGCGCGAGGCCGAGGACTCGCGGGCATTGCATATCTCTGCGCTGGGTATCCAGCAGATCAATCGCATTGCCCGCGTGCCGACGTTGCAGGTCGGTTGACCGCAACGCCGCAATGCCGATCAGATCAGCCGGGCATCCAGACTGTTCCGGGCCAGGCGACGGGCCTGATCTTCGGTCATGCCCAGGTGGGTGAACAGGGCGTGGAAATTTTCGGTGACGTAGCCGCCAAAGTAGGCCGGGTCGTCCGAATTGACCGTGACCTTCACGCCGCGCTCCAGCATGTCGAGGATGTTGTGCTGGCTCATGTGGTCGAATACGCAAAGCTTGGTGTTCGACAGCGGGCACACCGTGAGCGGGATCTGCTCGTCGATGATGCGCTGCATCAGGCGCTCGTCCTCGATGGCGCGCACACCGTGGTCGATACGCTTGACCTGCAGCAGGTCCAGCGCTTCCCAGATGTACTCGGGCGGGCCTTCCTCGCCAGCATGGGCTACGGCAACCAGGCCTTCGTTGCGGGCGCGGTCGAACACGCGCTGGAACTTGCTCGGTGGGTGGCCCATTTCCGAGCTGTCCAGGCCAACGGCGATGAAGGCATCGCGGAACGGCAGGGCCTGGTCGAGGGTTTTCTGTGCTTCATCTTCGCTGAGGTGGCGCAGGAAGCTGAGGATCAGGCCGCTGCTGATGCCCAGTCGCTCGCGACCGTCCTTGAGCGCCTGGTTGATGCCGTTGAGCACCAGTTCGAAGGGGATGCCGCGGTCGGTGTGGGTCTGTGGGTCGAAGAACGGTTCGGTGTGGATCACGTTCTGCGCCTTGCAGCGTTGCAGGTAGGCCCAGGTCAGGTCGTAGAAGTCCTGCTCGGTGCGCAGCACGTCGGCGCCCTGGTAATACAGGTCGAGGAACTCCTGCAGGTTGTTGAAGGCATAGGCACCGCGCAAGGTCTCCACATCGTCCCAGGGCAGGGCGATCTTGTTGCGCTCAGCCAG
This sequence comes from Pseudomonas sp. B19(2017), assembly GCF_002113165.1. Classification (NCBI taxonomy): domain Bacteria; kingdom Pseudomonadati; phylum Pseudomonadota; class Gammaproteobacteria; order Pseudomonadales; family Pseudomonadaceae; genus Pseudomonas; species Pseudomonas sp. B19(2017). The sequence continues at coordinate 7,218 of NZ_NEJR01000012.1, read as the reverse complement.
GGCGAACAGCAGCTCGGGCTCCAGCGAGCCTTCCAGGTGCAGGTGCAGTTCGGCCTTGGGCAGGGCGTTCAACCAGTCATACATAGTGGGTCATCTCGATCAGGTACGGTTGCCGCCATTCTACAGAGCCTGGCCGGGCAATGCGCCCGGCCGCTGCGACCCGGTGAATCACCAGGCCAAGGGTTCGCCCTTGTAGTTGATGAAGCGCAGGCCGCCGTTGCCGCTTTGCGCCTTGATCTGTTCGAGCATGCCGCGGGTGCTGGTCAGCACATCGATCTCGGCATTTTCGCCGCCCATGTCGGTTTTCACCCAGCCCGGGTGCATGGCCAGCACACACAGATCGGGGCGTTGTTGCTCGACGACGAAGCTGTTGATCATAGAGTTCAGGGCTGCCTTGCTGGCCTTGTACAGGCAGATTTCGCCGCCATCGGGGATGGTCACGCTGCCCAGGATCGAGCTCATGAAGGCCAGCACACCGCCGCCTTCGCGCACTTGGCCGACCAGGCGACGGGCCACGCGGATCGGGGCCACGGCGTTGGTCATGAACAGGTCGCCGATGTCTTTGTTCTGCACCGTCTCCAGGTCTTGCGGCAGGGGGCCCATGACGCCGGCGTTGACGAATACCAGGTCGAATACCTGATCTTGCAGGCGTTGCTTCAGGCCATCGAGTTGGGCCGTATCGTTCATTTCCAGCTGTTCGATGCGCACACCGGGCACATCTGCCAGCGCGCCGGGCTGCTGCGGGTTGCGTACGGTGGCAGTGATGTTCCAGCCGTCTTCGTGCAGGCGTTGCACCAGGCCCAGGCCCAGCCCGCGCGAGGCGCCGATGATAAGTGCGGTTTTTGCGTTAGCCATTTGGATGCGCTCCGTGATCGGTTGGCAAATAAGGCTATTGAGGATAATGCACTGGCGCTGATTTGCAGCCCTTCATCCACAGGCGCCGCAATACCTGTGGGAGCGGGCATGCCCGCGAACACCGGCGCAGCCGGTGCCATGCACCGCGTTGGATTCTTCGCGGGCGCGCCCGCTCCCACAGGGTACGCGCAGCGCCTGCCAAATCAGTTCTCTGCGCGACAGCGCAGCCCAAAGGGCTGGTTGATCTCCCACAGAGGATCGTGTTCTCCTGTGGGTAAATGGATTGGCTAAAAAACAACCAGTCGCGCCGCGCCCTTGTGGGGCCGGGCACTTTGCCTGTTGGCGCACGGGTTATCCACAGGCTGTTCCACAGTTATTGTGTGCAAACCGAGAGGCAGCAGGCTGGCGCTTCTGGCCTCGTGCTGGGGATAACTTCTGAGCTTTCAGCAGTTTGCCGCTGTCATCAAACAGTGATCAAAATATGATCAAAGCTCTGCGGGCCTTGAAAGCAGAAGGCTGCAAGCGAATGCCCCAAGCTTATCCACAGGCCGGCCCACAGTTGTTGTGGGCAATGTTCAGCGTGCTTCGAGCAGAATGCGCCCGCGGCTCAAGTCGGCCAGCTGCTGCTGCAGTGGGGCCAGGTGGGCGTCACCAAGCGCAACCAGCAGGTCCACGCCATTGGCGGTGAACTGCTCATCCAGGACCAGGCCGTCAACCTCCGCCAGGCGCAACTTCACTAGCGACAGTTCGCTGAAACTGCAACTGCAGGTGAATTCGCTGCGCTGCACCAGCAGCCGCTTGGGTGCCTGTTGCAGACACTTGTTGGCGCCGCCGCCATAGGCCCTGGCCAGGCCTCCGGTACCCAGCTGGATGCCGCCATACCAGCGGATCACCAGCACCACTACCTGGTCGCAGTCCTGCGCTTCGATGGCCGCGAGAATCGGCCGCCCCGCGGTACCGCCGGGTTCGCCGTCATCGCTGCTGCGGTACTGGGCGCCGAGCTTCCAGGCCCAGCAATTGTGGGTGGCGGCCAGGTCGCTATGGCGTTCGATGAAACTCATCGCTTCGGCGGCACTGCTGATCGGCCCCGCGAGGGTGATGAAGCGGCTTTTGCGGATTTCCTCGCGGTATTCGCAGAGGTCGAGCAGGGTAGAAGGCATAAATGACGATCAGGCAACCGGCTTGATGCCGCAGCCCTTCAGAATGATGTGGATAAGATTGTTGCTTGCGTCTTCCATGTCCTGCTTGGTCAGGCGGCTACGGCCGGTGACCTGGCAGATCTGGGTGGCGAAGTCGGCGTAGTGCTGGGTGCTGCCCCACAGCAGGAAAATCAGGTGCACCGGGTCGACCGGGTCCATCTTGCCGGCGTCGATCCAGGCCTGGAACACTGCGGCACGGCCGCGGAACCATTCGCGGTAGTCGGCACTGAAGTACTCGGTCAGGCAGGTGCCGCCGCTGATCACTTCCATGGCGAAAATCCGCGAAGCTTGGGGGTTGCGCCGGGAGAACTCCATCTTGGTGCGAATGTACTGGCTCAGGGCTTCGCCCGGGTCGTCGTCGACGCTCAACGCGTTGAAGGTGCTGTCCCATAGCTCGATGATGTTGCTGAGCACGGCAATATACAGGCCCAGCTTGTTGGTGAAGTAATAATGCAGGTTGGCCTTGGGCAACCCCGCCTTGAGGGCGATGGTGTTCATGCTGGTGCCCTTGAAACCATGGCGGGCAAACTCGTCTTCGGCGGCCTGGATAATGGCCTGCTCGTTCTTCTGGCGGATGCGGCCCGCGGGCTTGCCCGAGGCGGAGAGGCGATGCGCAGGGACTTCTAGGGTCATGGACGATTCCGTACGGGTCAGTGGCTGCGGCTGTCGGACAAGATTACCTGCCTGTGCCGAAGTGACAAGCGTTTGCGGCACAGACTGGCATCAGCGTGTCGCAGCCAGGCTTTCGAGGAAGCTTTCCAGCACCAGGTTCGGCCGCCGGCCCTTGCGCGTAACCCAGCTGAGGCTCAGGTCATAGAAGCGTTGCCGGGGCTTGAGGGCACGCAAGCGGCCTTGCTGCACCCAGAACGTGGCGTAGTGGTCTGGCAGGTAGCCGATGTAGCGCCCGGTAAGAATGAGAAACGCCATGCCTTCACGGTCCGAAGCACTGGCCGTGCAGTTCAGCGCCTGGTAATGCGCCTGGATTTCGGCCGGCAGGCGGAAGGTGGGGGTGATGGCTTCCTGGCTGTTGAGGCGGTCGTCATCGATCTGCTGGTCATCGGCATAGAACAGCGGGTGGCCGACAGCGCAGTACAGTAGCGAGCGCTCGCTGTACAAAGGCTGGTACTCGAGGCCTGACAGCGGGCTGGTCTGCGGCACCACGCCGACATGCAGGCTGCCATCGAGCACGCCATGCTCGACCTGGCTGGGTGCGATCATGCGGATCTGGATACGCACATCGGGGCCGCGGTCCTTGAGCTCGGCCAGGGCATGGGTAATGCGCATGTGCGGCAAGGTCACCAGGTTGTCGGTCAGGCCAATGTTCAGCTCACCACGCAAATGCTGATGCAGGCCGTTGACCTCGGTGCGGAAGCTTTCCAGGGCGCTGAGCAGTTGCAGTGCCGAGTGGTAGACCTCACGGCCTTCTTCTGTCAGTGAGAACCCGGCGCGGCCGCGTTGGCACAGGCGCAGGCCGAGGCGTTGCTCGAGGTCGTTCATCTGCTGGCTGATGGCCGAACGGCCAATGCCCAGCACGTTTTCGGCGGCCGAGAAGCCGCCGCACTCGACGACACTGCGGTAGATCTTCAGCAGGCGGATGTCGAAATCGCTGACTTGGGCGAGTGGATCGGGGCGTCGGCTCATTAGTTTAGTCAGGGCCTGTCTGAAGATTAGAAATGTTGGCTTTTTCAGACTTTATCGCCGTGCCAATTTAGCTGCAACAACATCCATCGTTGCCTAATCGTCTTCCGAGGAACCGCCGATGAACATGCCCGAAACCGCTACCGCCGGGATCGCCAGCCAGCTCAAGCTGGATGCCCACTGGATGCCCTACACCGCCAACCGCAACTTCCAGCGCGACCCCCGTCTGATCGTGGCGGCCGAAGGCAGCTACCTGTTCGACGACCAAGGGCGCAAGATTTTCGATGCCCTGTCCGGCTTGTGGACCTGTGGCGCTGGGCACACCCGCAAGGAAATCACCGAAGCGGTGGCTCGCCAGATCGGCACCCTGGACTACTCCCCGGCCTTCCAGTTCGGCCACCCGCTGTCGTTCCAGCTGGCCGAGAAGATCACCGAGCTGACCCCGGGCGACCTGAACCATGTGTTCTATACCAACTCCGGTTCCGAGTGCGCCGACACCGCGCTGAAGATGGTGCGTGCCTACTGGCGCCTGAAGGGCCAGGCTACCAAGACCAAGATCATCGGCCGCGCCCGTGGCTACCACGGTGTGAACATCGCCGGCACCAGCCTGGGTGGCGTCAACGGTAACCGCAAGCTGTTCGGCCAACTGCTGGATGTCGACCACCTGCCTCACACCGTGCTGCCGGTGAACGCCTTCTCCAAAGGCATGCCGGAAGAGGGCGGTATTGCCCTGGCTGACGAGATGCTCAAGCTGATCGAGCTGCACGACGCCTCCAACATCGCTGCCGTGATCGTCGAGCCGCTGGCGGGTTCGGCTGGTGTGCTGCCGCCGCCGAAGGGTTACCTGAAGCGCCTGCGTGAAATCTGCACCCAGCACAACATCCTGCTGATCTTCGACGAAGTGATCACCGGCTTTGGCCGCATGGGCGCGATGACTGGCTCCGAAGCTTTCGGCGTGACCCCGGACCTGATGTGCATCGCCAAGCAGGTGACCAACGGCGCCATCCCGATGGGCGCGGTGATCGCCAGCAGCGAGATCTACCAGACCTTCATGAACCAGCCGACCCCGGAGTACGCCGTGGAATTCCCACACGGGTATACCTACTCGGCCCATCCGGTAGCTTGTGCCGCCGGTATCGCCGCGCTGGACCTGCTGCAGAAGGAAAACCTGGTGCAGGCCGCCGCCGAGCTGGCGCCGCACTTCGAAAAACTGCTGCATGGCGTGAAGGGCACCAAGAACATCGTCGATATCCGCAACTACGGCCTGGCCGGCGCGATACAGATCGCTGCCCGCGACGGTGATGCCATCGTGCGTCCGTACGAAGCGGCGATGAAACTGTGGAAGGCAGGCTTCTATGTACGCTTCGGTGGCGACACCCTGCAGTTCGGCCCAACCTTCAACACCACGCCGCAGGAACTGGACCGCCTGTTCGACGCAGTGGGCGAAACCCTGAACCTGATCGACTGATCGTTCCGATTCTGATGCCAGGCGCGTGACCACATCGCGCGCCTGCCTCTACCTTCTTTATCTGGAGTTTTGCATGAGCATTGTTCAGCACCTGATCCACGGCGAACTGGTTACCAAGGGTGAGCGCACCGCCGATGTCTTCAACCCGTCCACCGGTCAGGCCGTGCGCAAGGTCGAGCTGGCCAGCCGCGCGACCGTGCAGGAAGCGATCGACTCGGCCAAGGCGGCCTTCCCGGCCTGGCGCAACACCCCTCCGGCCAAGCGCGCCCAGGTGATGTTCCGCTTCAAGCAACTGCTGGAACAGAACGAAGCGCGTATCGCGCAGATGATCAGCGAAGAGCACGGCAAAACCCTGGAAGATGCCGCCGGCGAACTGAAGCGTGGCATCGAGAACGTCGAGTTCGCCTGCGCCGCGCCAGAAGTGCTGAAAGGCGAGTACAGCCGTAACGTCGGCCCGAACATCGATGCCTGGTCCGACTTCCAGCCGCTGGGCGTGGTTGCCGGTATTACCCCGTTCAACTTCCCGGCCATGGTACCGCTGTGGATGTATCCACTGGCAATCGCCTGCGGTAACGCCTTCATCCTCAAACCGTCCGAGCGCGACCCGAGTTCGACCCTGTTCATTGCCCAGCTGCTGCTGGAAGCAGGCCTGCCGAAGGGCATCCTCAATGTGGTGCACGGTGACAAGGAAGCGGTGGATGCGCTGATCGAAGCGCCGGAAGTGAAGGCCTTGAGCTTCGTCGGTTCGACGCCGATCGCCGAGTACATCTACGCTGAAGGCACCAAGCGCGGCAAGCGTGTGCAGGCCCTGGGTGGTGCGAAGAACCATGCGGTACTGATGCCGGATGCCGACCTGGACAATGCCGTCAGCGCGCTGATGGGCGCGGCCTACGGTTCGTGTGGCGAGCGTTGCATGGCCATTTCGGTGGCGGTGTGCGTGGGCGATCAGGTGGCCGACGCCCTGATTGCCAAACTGGAGCCGCAGATCAAGGCACTTAAGATTGGTGCCGGCACCTCGTGCGGCCTGGACATGGGCCCGCTGGTGACGGCTGCTGCCCGTGACAAGGTCGTGGGCTACATCGATGACGGTGTTGCTGCTGGTGCCAAGCTGGTGGTGGATGGCCGTGGCTTCCGTGTGGCCGGTAACGAGGATGGCTACTTCGTTGGTGGCACCCTGTTCGACAAGGTGACCCCGGAGATGCGCATCTATAAGGAAGAGATCTTCGGCCCGGTACTGTGCGTAGTGCGGGTGAACAGCCTGGAGCAGGCCATGCAACTGATCAACGATCACGAGTATGGCAACGGCACCTGTATCTTCACCCGTGACGGTGAAGCGGCGCGCCTGTTCTGCGACGAGATCGAAGTGGGCATGGTCGGTGTGAACGTACCGCTGCCGGTGCCGGTGGCCTACCACAGCTTTGGTGGCTGGAAGCGCTCGCTGTTCGGTGATCTGCATGCTTATGGCCCGGATGGGGTGCGTTTCTATACCCGTCGCAAGGCAATTACCCAGCGCTGGCCACAGCGGGCCAGCCATGAGGCGTCGCAGTTTGCGTTCCCTAGTTTGTAAGGGATGAAGCAGAAGCGGGGAGGCCGGCAGGCCTCCCCGCTTTACTTTTAAGCGATATGAAGGTTTCTTGAAATTAAAGGTTGACGCCCTCTCGAATCCCCTTATAATGCGCCCCACTTCCAGCGACGCCGGAACGACAAACTCCTTGAGATTCAATGAGTTAGATAGTCAAGGCGAAGTTGTAAGGGCTACGATCGAATGATCGACAGCGGTTGAGATGGTGGTTGACAGCGCTTCTAAACGCTGTATGATTCGCCTCCCGCTACGAGAGATCGCAGCGAGTCAAGTGTTTGAAGCTAAACGAGTTTCTCGCAAAAACTTCAAAATAAACGCTTGACAGCAAATGAGGAAAGCGTAGAATGCGCGCCTCGGTTGAGACGAAAAGCTCTTAACCAAACGCTCTTTAACAAATCGAATCAAGCAATTCGTGTGGGTGCTTGTGAGTACGGACTGATAGTCACAAAGATTATCAGCATCACAAGTGGCCATGC
>NZ_NEJR01000011.1:0-178949 GCF_002113165.1 Pseudomonas sp. B19(2017) | reverse complement strand
CACAGGAACTGCACAGCCCCTGAGGCCTGTGTAATCCCTGTGGGAGCGGGGCGGGCTTCTTCGCGGGCTTGCCCGCTCCCACAGGGATTACACAGGCCTCAGGGGCTGTGCAGTTCCTGTGGGAGCGGGCGAGCCCGCGAAGCAGGCGACGCGGATTGAGATCAGATGCGGAAGCTGCCCACCAGCTGCTTCAGGCGGCCGGCCTGCTGCTCCAGGTCGGAGCAGGCGCGCAGGGTGGCCTGCAGGTTTTCCACGCCTTCCTGGTTGAGCATGTTGATCTCGTTGATATCCATGTTGATGGCCTCGACCACGGCGGTCTGCTCTTCGGTGGCGGTGGCCACCGACTGGTTCATGCCGTCGATTTCGCCGATGCGTACGGTAACGCTGTCCAGCCGCTCACCGGCCTGGTTGGCGATCTGCATGCTGTCCTGGCTGTGACGCTGGCTCTGGTCCATGGTCTCGACCGACTCGCGGGCGCCGACCTGCAGTTCTTCGATCATGGTCTGCACTTGCTGCGCCGACTCCTGGGTGCGATGCGCCAGGTTGCGTACTTCATCGGCGACCACGGCAAAACCACGCCCGGCTTCACCGGCACGGGCCGCTTCGATGGCCGCGTTCAGCGCCAGCAGGTTGGTCTGCTGGGAAATGCTGGTGATCACCTCGAGGATCTGGCCGATGTTGACGGTCTTGCTGTTCAGCGTCTCGATGTGCGCGCTGGAGGTGACGATCAGATCCGACAGGCGGTTCATCGCCGCAATGTTGCGCTCCACCACCTGCTGCCCTTCTTCGGCCAGCAACCGCGCCGAACTGGCGTGCTGCGAAGCCTGTGCGGCGTTGCCGGCAATTTCCTGAGCGGCGGCGCCCAGTTCGTTGATGGCGGCGGCCACGCTGTTGGTGCGGTTGGACTGCTCGTCGGAGTTGGTCATCGACGAGTTCGAGGCACTGATGACCCGCAGGGCCACTTCGTTGACCTGTTCTGTGGCCGAGGACACTTCGCGGATCGAGCTGTGGATACGCTCGACGAAACGGTTGAAGGCGCTGCCCAGGATGCCGAATTCGTCGTGGTTGTGGATGCGCAGGCGCTTGGTCAGGTCGCCTTCACCTTCAGCGATGTCTTCCATGGCGCGGGTCATGGTGTGCAGCGGCTGCATCAGCACGCGGGTCAGCAGGCCGAGCAGGCCGATGATGATCACCACCGCCACCAGCGTGGCGATCACCGCCGAGGTGCGGAAGCTGCTGAGCATGGAGAAGGCCTTGTCCTTGTCCACCGACAGGCCGATGTACCAGTTGGCCGACGGCAGGCCGGTGATTGGCGTGAAGGTCAGCAGGCGGGCCTGGCCATCGCTCTGCACTTCAGTCAATTCACCGGTCAGTTTCGGCGTGTGCTGCGGGAACAGGTCCGATAGCGACTTCATCACCAGGTCCTTGTCCGGGTGGACCAGGATCTTGCCCTGGTCGTTGACCAGGAAGGCGTAGCCCATGCCGCCGAAGTTCAGCGAGTTGATGATCTGCACCAGACCGTCCAGGGCCAGGTCGCCACCGACCACGCCGACACCACTGGACACCTTGTCGATGATGCCGATGACCATCTTGTTGGTGGCCATGTCGATGTAAGGCTCGGTCAGAATCGCGCCGGCGGCATTCATGCCGTCCTTGTACCAGGGGCGGGTGCGCGGATCGTAGCCGTCGGGCATCCTGGTGTCCGGGCGCACGCTGAAGCCACCGTCGACCTTGCCCACGTATACCGTGAGGAAGCTCGAGATCAGGGCATTCTGGCCCAACAGGGTTTCGGCGCTGGCCGGGTCCTGGGCAATGTTCTGTGCCAGGTTTTCCACCAGCTTGATACGGCCTTCGAACAGGTTGCGGATGTTGGTCGAAGTGGAGGTGCCCATTTCAGCCAGATAGTTTTCCAGGTCTTCGCGGATCGCATTACGCTGGAGGTAATCGTTGTAAAGCGTGAACAGGCTGAAGGCGAGTATCACGATCAGTGAGGCGGCCAAAAGAATCTTGTGGCTGAAACGAAGGCTTTTGTTCATGGCGTAATCGGTTCCGCTAAGGTTTTATATCAGGCGATTGCATGCGTTGAGTCGCAAAGCAATGCAACATCCCGAAAAGTCCCTTTTCGGTTGTCCCTCTCTATTAAGGCGAATATCACCCACAGGTATCGGCCGAATTAAGGTAAAGCTTGAGCAGAGGATTAATGAGATGTCGGAAATTTCGACCATCGTTGTAGGTGCAGGCCCGGATGGCCAGCCAATTGGGCAAGCGATGAGGCTGGCCAACCGCCATGGCCTGGTAGCCGGCGCGACGGGTACTGGCAAGACCGTCACCCTGCAGCATCTGGCGGAAGTGTTCAGTGATGCGGGGGTGGCGGTGTTCGCGGCCGATGTCAAAGGCGACCTGTGCGGCCTGGGCGCTGCTGGTTCGCCACAGGGCAAGGTGGCCGAGCGTATTGCCGGCATGCCTTGGCTGGGGCACAGGCCGCAGGCTTACCCGTTGAGCTTGTGGGACATTGCCGGGCAGTCCGGCCACCCGCTGCGCACCACCCTTAGTGAAATGGGGCCGCTGCTGCTGGGCAACTTGCTGGAGCTGACCGACAGCCAACAGGCGGCGTTGTATGCGGCGTTCAAGGTGGCGGACCGTGAAGGCCTGCTGTTGCTCGACCTCAAGGACCTCAAGGCGTTGCTCGCGCACCTGAAGGACAACCCGCAACTGCTCGGCGAAGACAGCGCGCTGGTGACCACGGCCTCTACCCAGGCCTTGTTGCGCCGGCTGGCGACCCTGGAGCAGCAAGGCGCCGAGGCGCTTTTCGGTGAGCCGGGCCTGCAGCTCGAGGACCTGCTACGGCCAGACCCGGATGGCCGTGGGCGTATCCACCTGCTGGACGCCAGCCGTTTGGTGCACGAGGCACCCAAGGTGTACGCGACCTTCCTGTTGTGGCTACTGGCCGAATTGTTCGAGCAGTTGCCCGAGCGGGGGGATGCCGACAAGCCGGTACTGGCGTTGTTCTTCGATGAAGCGCACTTGCTGTTCAACGATACGCCCAAGGCCTTGCAGGATCGCCTGGAGCAGGTGGTGCGGCTGATCCGCTCCAAGGGCGTGGGAGTGTACTTCGTCACCCAGTCGCCGGGGGACTTGCCGGATGCGGTGCTGGCCCAGTTGGGCTTGCGCATTCAGCATGGCTTGCGGGCGTTTACTGCCAAGGAGCAAAAGTCGCTACGGGCGGTGGCCGATGGCTTCCGCCCCAACCCGGCGTTCGACACCCTGGCGGTACTGACCGAGCTCGGCATTGGCGAAGCGCTGGTTGGGACGCTGGAGGAAAAGGGCACACCTGCGATGGTGCAACGGGTACTGATAGCACCGCCGCAGTCGCGTATCGGGCCGTTGAGCGCTGCTGAGCGCAGTGCGCTGATTGCCGCTTCGCCGCTGGCGGGGCGTTACGACAAACCGGTGGATCGTGAATCGGCCTATGAAATGCTGACCCAGCGCAAGGGCGAACCGCTGGAGCCGGCGCCACAACCCAAAGTGGATGAGGAGAGCTTTGCCGACAAGGCCGGTGAGTTTTTGCAGAGTGCGGCGGGGCAGGCGATCAAGTCGGCGGTGCGCCAGGCGGCCAACCAGTTGGGGCGGCAGTTGGTGCGGGGGTTGATGGGGTCGTTGCTGGGGGGCAAGAAAAGGTAGTTTGCCTGTACCCGGCCCTATCGCCGGCAAGCCAGCTCCCACAGGTACTGCACAGGTCTTGTGGGCGGTGCAGTACCTGTGGGAGCTGGCTTGCCGGCGATAGGGCCGGTACAAAAATGACACCTATGAAAAAGGCGCCCATGAGGCGCCTTCTTCTTATTGCGGTATCACTCAGCCAATGGCTTTGGACGCCAGCCAGAACAGGCCGGCCGCCAGGCCCATCGACGCAGGCAGGGTCAGTACCCAGGCCAGCAGGATGGTCTTAACGGTGCCGCCTTGCAGGCCGCTCTTGTTGGCGACCATGGTGCCTGCCACACCGGACGACAGCACGTGGGTGGTCGACACCGGCAGGGCGAAGATGTTGGCCATGCCGATGGCGCAAGCCGCGGTGATCTGCGCCGACATGCCTTGGGCATAGGTCATGCCCTGCTTGCCGATCTTCTCGCCAACGGTCAGTACAACGCGCTTCCAACCGACCATGGTACCCAGGCCCAGGGCCAGGGCGACGGCCACGATCACCCAGAACGGAGCGTACTCGGTGGTGGCGGTCAGGTCTTTGCGCAGTTTTTCCAGGTCGGCCTTTTCACGGGCTTCCAGGCCCGGCAGCTTGCCGACCTTCTTCGCCGTGTCGTCCAGGCACAGCAGGTAGCGGCGCACTTCGACACGCTTGTCGGCACTCAGGCTATGGTAGTCGGTCACGCCCTGAAGCGAGGACTGCAGCGCGGCAATGGTCGGCTCGGTCTGCTGCGGGTTGCAGCTGAACTGCTCCGGCAGGTCGCTGGACTTGGCCTTGCCCAGTGCCAGGAACTCGCCCAGGGTGGCGGCGTTGCGCTGATAGAACTGGCTCATGTGCAGGGTGGCGTCGCGGGTACGCTCGATCTGGTAGGTGGTGCTGTTCAGGTCGAGGACGAACTTGGCCGGAACGATGCCGATCAGCACCAGCATGATCAGGCCGATGCCTTTCTGGCCGTCGTTGGAGCCGTGCACGAAGCTCACGCCCATGGCCGAAACCACCAGTACCAGGCGGTTCCAGAACGGCGGGTGCTTCTTGTCGTCGAGCTTGCGGCGCTGCTCGGGAGTTTTGTGCATCTTCGACAGCGGTCGCCACCACTTCAGGCCAATCAGCACCAGGGCGGCAACGGCGAAGCCGGCCATGGGCGAGACCACCAGCGACATGGCGATGTCGATCGCCTTCTGCCAGTTGACACCGTCGCCCAGCGGGATGTCGTTGATCAGGGCATTGGCCAGGCCGACGCCAAGGATGGAGCCAATCAGGGTGTGCGAACTGGAGGCGGGGATACCGAAGTACCAGGTGCCCAGGTTCCAGGTGATGGCCGCAGCCAGCAGCGAGAAGACCATGGCCAGCCCGTGCCCGGTGTTCACATTTATCAGCAGCTCCACTGGCAGCAGGTGCACGATGGCATAGGCCACCCCGACACCGCCAAGCAGAACGCCAAGGAAGTTGAACACGCCGGAGAAGAACACGGCGAGGTGCGGCGGCATGGCTTTGGTATAGATGACGGTAGCTACCGCGTTGGCGGTGTCATGAAAGCCATTGATGAACTCGAAGGCGAGTACGAAGGTCAGGGCGAGCAGCAGGCTCACCAGTACCCAGGCATCCAGTCCGCTGAATAATTCGATCATGAAGGTTGTCTGGCGGTCTTAGGGGGGCGGGATTATGCCAGAAAACCTTGGCAATCGATGCATCTGCGACAGACCGACGGCAATCTTCCTGATGCGAGCGCGACATGAACGGCAGGGTGAGCGGATAGGAAAATGCGTGCTAAAAGGCATAAAACAGGGCGAAAACCGAGAAAAAAACGGGGAAAAAGCCGCTTCGCAAGCGTTCAAACGGTCGTATGAAATTTGTGTGATTCCATTTCATCTTCGGCCTGACAGTAAAGATCGACCGCGCCCGGGCTGGCCGGGCGACGACGCGCTGGCGTGGTCCCGGGGCTAGGAATTGTCGCTGCGCAGCTCCTTTTCCATGCGTTCCAGTTCCTGGCTGAAGGCCTGATCGCGCACGCTGGCACGCTTGCGCCAAGGTTTGCGTTCCGGGTCCGGTTGTGCGGCATAAGTGGTAACTTCGCCACCGTAAACATCCTTGTAACGCTCAGCCTGGCGCTCGAGCTCCGCGCGCAGTTCATCTTTCGTCACATGAGTACCTGAATCAAGTTTGATGAGTGTTGTTGTGCGTTGTACCGAATGCACATGCCTTGCCGGCCGCAACGCTTGATACAGCGGAAGGTTCCATTACACGGAAGCGTCGGGGCCTGCGCTATCGATTATAGCAACCGATATTTCGCCGAACATCGTTATTTACCTGACCCTGACATCACCTGACGCAAGTAACGGGTGCATCCGACAACAGTTTGGGTCTTTTGTACAAGTTTGAAAGGCAAGAACGACAAAAGTTCGCTGCAGCGCAGTCGCGAAGCCATTGACCGGATGTGTAATGAAAAACGGCCTCGCCAAAAGGCGAGGCCGTTGCCTGGGGACTTCTACGGTGGGTACCTGACCAGTCTCTCCAAAGAAGCCACAAGTGGCAGGAGAAAGGTATAAGTAAAAGTGTCAGCGGTCAATTGCGATTATCGGCCGTTTGTTCGATAATCGCACGAGTGGGCGCTTTTTTTTGAGGTGTGCGATGAGTGACGAAACCCTGGGCAACGATTCCGTCAATGCCGAATCGGCCAATCCAGAGCTGGCACGGCCTGTCTCGGCAGCCTTGGCACCGCCGATCGTGGCTTCGCCGGCGAAGCGCATCCAGGCCTTTACCGGCGACCCGGACTTCATGACCTCCCTGGCGCGCGGTCTGGCCGTGATCCAGGCCTTCCAGGAACGCAAGCGCCACCTGACCATTGCCCAGATCAGCCACCGCACTGAAATTCCCCGCGCGGCGGTACGCCGTTGCCTGCACACACTGATCAAGCTGGGTTATGCCACCACGGACGGGCGCACTTATTCGCTGTTACCCAAAGTGCTGACGCTGGGGCATGCGTACCTGTCCTCGACGCCGCTGGCGATTTCTGCCCAGCCCTACCTGGACCGCATCAGCGACCAGCTGCACGAGGCGGCCAACATGGCCACGCTCGAAGGTGACGACATTCTTTATATAGCCCGTTCGGCCACGGTGGAGCGGCTGATTTCGGTTGACCTGTCGGTGGGTGGACGCCTGCCGGCCTATTGCACATCGATGGGGCGCATTCTGTTGGCGGCCATGGATGACACCAGCCTGCGTGAATACCTGGAACGTGCCGACCTGAAGGCGCGAACCAGCCGTACCTTGCATGATCCCGAGTCGCTGTTCGCCTGTATCCAGCAGGTACGCGCCCAGGGCTGGTGCGTGGTGGACCAGGAGCTGGAGCAGGGGCTGCGCTCGATAGCCGTACCAGTGTATGACGCTTCGGGGCAGGTGTTGGCGGCGTTGAATGTGAGTACCCATGTAGGGCGGGTGACGCGCAGTGAGCTGGAGCAGCGCTTCTTGCCGATCCTGCTGGCGGCCAGCCGGGACCTTTGCCATCAGTTGTTTGGCTGAGCCCGCCGGGGGCGCAAAGCGCCCCCCCTTTCAAATTTTGAACAGGCAAAACCCTTTCCTGTGCGATAAACGCACAGTGTCGTTCGCGGCGAATTGCTTCACTCCCGCCCGCTGATTAATGTCTCTCGCAACGGTCGGCTGCGCCGACCGAACAAGAAAAACCAAGAGGCACTTACCATGAATACTGTCCCCTCGCTGCCGCGGCCGCACCCGCGCGCAGTATCGTTGTATCCAGGCTGACGCCGGCCGCATTACCCCCAAACTATCGTCCTCTGTACCGTTGATCGCGTGCAGTGGCCTGGCTGTGCCCCCATTCTGGATAACAATAATGAACCAAGCGCAAATCAACGTCGGCAAAAGCCTCGACGTCCAGTCGTTCATCAATCAGCAGCCGCTATCCCGCTACCAGTGGCGGGTGGTGTTGCTGTGCTTCCTGATCGTCTTCCTCGATGGCCTGGACACCGCCGCGATGGGCTTCATCGCCCCGGCCCTGTCGCAGGAGTGGGGGATTGACCGTGCCAGCCTCGGCCCGGTCATGAGTGCGGCATTGATCGGCATGGTGTTCGGTGCCCTCGGCTCCGGCCCGTTGGCCGACCGTTTTGGCCGCAAGGGCGTGCTGGTGGGCGCGGTGCTGGTGTTCGGCGGCTTCAGCCTGGCCTCGGCTTATGCCACCAACGTCGACCAGTTGCTGGTGCTGCGCTTTCTGACCGGCCTGGGCCTTGGCGCAGGCATGCCCAATGCCACGACCCTGTTGTCTGAGTACACCCCCGAGCGCCTCAAGTCGCTGCTGGTGACCAGCATGTTCTGTGGCTTCAACCTGGGCATGGCCGGTGGTGGATTCATTTCCGCCAAGATGATACCGGCCTACGGCTGGCACAGCCTGCTGGTGATCGGTGGCGTGCTGCCGCTGCTGCTGGCGCTGGTGCTGATGGTGTGGCTGCCAGAGTCGGCGCGGTTTCTGGTGGTGCGCAACCGGGGTACCGACAAGGTGCGCAAGACCTTGTCGCCCATCGCGCCGCAGGTGGTGGCCGAGGCGGGCAGCTTCAGCGTGCCCGAGCAGAAGGCGGTGGCCGCGCGCAATGTGTTTGCGCTGATTTTCTCCGGCACCTACGGCATGGGCACTCTGCTGCTGTGGCTGACCTACTTCATGGGCCTGGTGATCGTCTATCTGCTGACCAGCTGGTTGCCCACCTTGATGCGCGACAGTGGCGCGAGCATGGAGCAGGCTGCCTTCATCGGCGCACTGTTCCAGTTCGGCGGCGTGCTGAGTGCCGTCGGCGTGGGCTGGGCCATGGACCGCTTCAATCCGCACAAGGTGATCGGCATTTTCTACCTGCTGGCCGGGGTGTTCGCCTACGCCGTGGGACAGAGCCTGGGCAATATCACCGTACTGGCCACGCTGGTGCTGGTTGCCGGCATGTGCGTGAACGGCGCCCAGTCGGCGATGCCGTCGCTGGCGGCGCGCTTCTATCCGACCCAGGGGCGTGCCACGGGGGTATCGTGGATGCTGGGGATCGGCCGCTTCGGGGCGATTCTTGGAGCCTGGAGCGGTGCGACGCTGCTGGGGCTGGGCTGGAACTTCGAACAGGTGCTGACGGCGTTGCTTGTGCCGGCGGGGCTGGCGACCGTGGGTGTGATCGTGAAAGGGCTGGTGAGCCACGCTGACGCGACCTGAGACATTGGGGCCGCTTTGCGGCCCGTCGCGACCCAAGGCCGCTGTTACAGGGAAGCGCGACCCCCTGTAGGAGCAGCCTTGTGCTGCGAAAGGGCTGCGCAGCAGCCCCAGCGTGGAGATGAATAGCAGGGTAACAAACAGTTCGATAATCGCACGAATAGTCGATTATCGGATTGTAAGCCACCCACCAGTCTCCTTAATCTGAGCTTACCGAAGCACCCTGACCAGGAGTCTCCAAATGGCTGCAATTCTCCCGCTTCACGAAGCCGTGAAGCAGTTCATCCAGGATGGCGATACCGTCGCCCTCGAAGGTTTCACCCACCTGATCCCGACTGCCGCCGGCCACGAGATCATCCGTCAGGGCAAGCGCGACCTGACCCTGGTGCGCATGACTCCGGACCTGATCTACGACCAGCTGATCGGCGCCGGTTGCGCCAGCAAGCTGATCTTCTCCTGGGGTGGCAACCCAGGTGTCGGTTCGCTGCACCGCCTGCGTGATGCCGTCGAGAAGCAGTGGCCACACGCCATCGAAATCGAAGAACACAGCCACGCCGACCTGGCCAACGCCTATGTCGCCGGTGCTTCGGGCCTGCCGTTCGCCGTGCTGCGTGCCTACGCTGGCTCCGACCTGCCGAAGGTCAACCCGCTGATCAAGAGCGTGACCTGCCCGTTCACCGGTGAAGTGCTGGCAGCCGTGCCGTCGGTACGCCCGGACGTGACCGTGATTCACGCGCAAAAAGCCGACCGCAAAGGCAACGTGCTGCTGTGGGGCATCCTCGGTGTGCAGAAGGAAGCCGCCCTGGCCGCCAAGCGTTGCATCGTCACCGTCGAGGAAATCGTCGACGACCTGCAAGCCCCTATGAACGCTTGCGTGCTACCGACCTGGGCGCTGAGCGCGGTATGCCTGGTGCCGGGTGGTGCGCACCCGTCCTATGCCCACGGCTACTACGAGCGTGACAACCGCTTCTACCAGGCCTGGGACCCGATCGCGCGTAGCCGCGAATCGTTCACCGCCTGGATCGACACCTACATCCGTGGCACTGCCGATTTCAACGAATTCAAGGCCAAGCTGGCCAGTACTGCGGAGGCCGCACAATGAGCTACTCCACTTCCGAAATGATGACCGTCGCCGCAGCCCGTCGCCTGCGCAACGGTGCGGTGTGCTTCGTCGGCATCGGCCTGCCGTCCAAGGCCGCCAACCTGGCGCGCCTGACCTCGTCGCCAGATGTGGTGCTGATCTACGAATCCGGCCCGATCGGCGCCAAGCCAAGCGTGCTGCCGCTGTCGATCGGTGACGGCGAGCTGGCCGAAACCGCTGACACCGTGGTGCCGACCGGCGAGATCTTCCGCTACTGGCTGCAAGGTGGGCGCATCGACGTCGGCTTCCTCGGCGCCGCCCAGGTCGACCGTTTCGGCAACATCAACACTACCGTGGTCGGTGACTACCACGCGCCGAAAACCCGTCTGCCGGGTGCCGGTGGCGCACCGGAAATCGCCGGTTCCGCCAAGCAGGTGCTGATCATCCTCAAGCAGTCGCCGCGTGCCTTCGTCGACAAACTGGACTTCATCACCTCGGTTGGCCACGGTGAGGGCGGCGACTCGCGCAAACGCCTTGGCCTGCCAGGCGACGGCCCGGTCGGCATCATCACCGACCTGTGCATCATGGAGCCGGAAGCCGGCACCCACGAATTCGTAGTGACTGCCATCCACCCGGGCGTGACCCGCGAGCAGATCATCGCCGCCACTGGCTGGGCGATCCGCTTTGCCGACGATGTGCAGACCACTGCCGAACCTACCGAAGTCGAGCTGTCCGCCCTGCGCGACCTCGAAGCCCGTACCGCCGCGGCCCATGGCCAGGTGGCAGGAGAAGCCTGATGCGCGACGTATTCATCTGTGACGCCATCCGCACCCCGATCGGCCGCTTCGGCGGCGCCTTGGCCGGCGTGCGGGCCGACGACCTGGCCGCCGTACCGCTGAAGGCGCTGATCGAGCGCAACCCCGGCGTGCAATGGGACCAGGTTGACGAAGTGTTCTTCGGCTGCGCCAACCAGGCCGGTGAAGACAACCGTAACGTGGCGCGCATGGCGCTGCTGCTGGCCGGCCTGCCGCAGAGCATCCCGGGCGTTACCCTGAACCGCCTCTGCGCGTCGGGCATGGATGCCATCGGCACTGCCTTCCGCGCCATTGCCAGCGGCGAAATGGAGCTGGCGATTGCCGGCGGCGTCGAGTCGATGTCGCGTGCCCCGTTCGTCATGGGCAAGGCCGAAAGCGGCTATTCGCGCAACATGAAGCTCGAGGACACCACCATCGGCTGGCGTTTCATCAACCCACTGATGAAGAGCCAGTACGGCGTGGACTCCATGCCGGAAACCGCCGACAACGTGGCCGACGATTACCAGGTTTCGCGCGCTGACCAGGACGCTTTCGCCCTGCGCAGCCAGCAGAAGGCAGCTGCCGCCCAGGCCGCCGGTTTCTTCGCCGAAGAGATCGTGCCGGTACGTATTGCGCACAAGAAAGGCGAGACCATCGTCGAGCATGACGAACACCTGCGCCCGGAAACCACACTGGAGGCCCTGACCAGGCTCAAGCCGGTCAACGGCCCGGACAAGACCGTCACCGCCGGCAACGCCTCAGGCGTGAACGACGGCGCTGCGGCATTGATCCTGGCTTCGGCCGAAGCAGTGAAGAAACACGGCCTGACCCCACGTGCCCGGGTGCTGGGCATGGCCAGTGCCGGTGTTGCACCGCGGGTGATGGGCATTGGCCCGGTGCCGGCGGTGCGCAAGCTCACCGAGCGCCTGGGTGTGGCGGTGAATGATTTCGATGTGATCGAACTCAACGAAGCCTTTGCCAGCCAGGGGCTGGCGGTGCTGCGTGAGCTGGGTGTGGCTGACGATGCGCCGCAGGTGAACCCCAACGGCGGTGCCATCGCCCTGGGCCACCCGCTGGGCATGAGCGGTGCGCGCCTGGTGCTGACTGCGCTTCACCAGCTGGAGAAAAGCGGTGGGCGTAAAGGCCTGGCGACCATGTGTGTGGGTGTCGGCCAAGGTCTGGCGCTGGCCATCGAACGGGTTTGACCTGTACCGGCCTCTTCGCGGGCACGCCCGCTCCCACAGGGGAACCACGCCTCCCACTGTGGGAGCGGGCGTGCCCGCGAAGAGGCCAATTGCCAGCCAGCTAGCGGAACGAGTGTGTTACCAGGTGTGTCTAGAATTACCTGCGACCCTCCAGGAGTAAAACCGTCATGACCTCAGCCTATTACACCGGCGAAGAACGCAGCAAACGCATCTTCGCTATCGTTGGTGCCTCTTCAGGCAACCTGGTGGAATGGTTCGACTTCTATGTCTATGCCTTCTGCGCGATCTACTTTGCCCCGGCTTTCTTCCCCTCCGACGATCCCACCGTGCAGTTGTTGAACACGGCGGGCGTGTTCGCCGCGGGGTTTCTGATGCGCCCCATCGGTGGCTGGATCTTCGGCCGCCTCGCTGACCGCCATGGTCGCAAGAATTCCCTGATGATCTCGGTGCTGATGATGTGCTTCGGCTCCCTGATGATCGCCTGCCTGCCTACCTACGCCAGCATCGGCACCTGGGCCCCGGCGCTGTTGCTGCTGGCCCGCCTGATCCAGGGCCTGTCGGTTGGTGGCGAGTACGGCACCACGGCCACCTACATGAGTGAGGTGGCCCTGCGCGGCCAGCGCGGCTTCTTCGCCTCGTTCCAGTACGTGACTTTGATCGGTGGCCAGTTGCTGGCGGTGCTGGTGGTGGTGATCCTGCAGCAGCTGCTCACCGAAGAAGAGCTGCGCGCCTGGGGCTGGCGCATTCCGTTCGTGGTCGGTGCCATCGCCGCGCTGATCTCGCTGATGCTGCGCCGCTCGCTGCATGAGACCAGCAGCGCCGAAACCCGCCAGGACAAGGACGCCGGCACCATCAAGGGCCTGTTCCGCAACCATGCGGCGGCCTTCATCACCGTACTCGGCTACACCGCAGGTGGTTCGCTGATCTTCTACACCTTCACCACCTACATGCAGAAGTACCTGGTCAACACCGCCGGCATGACCGCGAAAAACGCCAGCTACGTGATGACTGGCGCGCTGTTCCTGTTCATGGTGCTGCAGCCGTTCTTCGGCATGCTCTCCGACCGCATCGGCCGGCGTAATTCGATGATGCTGTTCGGTGCCTTGGGCACGCTGTTCACCGTGCCGCTGCTGATGGCGCTGAAAACCGTGAGCAGCCCGTTCATGGCCTTCGTGCTGATTAGCCTGGCGTTGTGTATCGTCAGTTTCTACACCTCGATCAGCGGCCTGGTGAAGGCCGAGATGTTTCCGCCGCAAGTACGCGCACTGGGTGTGGGCCTTGCCTATGCCGTGGCCAATGCGGCTTTCGGCGGTTCGGCCGAGTACGTTGCCCTGGGCTTGAAGACCCTGGGCATGGAAAACACTTTCTACTGGTACGTGACGGCGATGATGGCGATTGCCTTCCTGTTCAGCCTGCGCCTGCCAAAGCAGGCGGCGTATCTGCACCACGATGATTAAGGACGTGGCATGACCAACCAACTGTTCGACGCCTATTTCACCGCACCAGCCATGCGCGAGATTTTCTCCGACCGTGGCCGCCTGCAGGGCATGCTCGATTTCGAAGCGGCGCTGGCGCGGGCAGAGGCGGCTGCCGGGCTGGTCCCGCACAGCGCGGTAGCGGCCATCGAGGCGGCATGCCACGCCGAGCGTTATGACGTCGGTGCGCTGGCCAACGCCATCGCCACTGCCGGCAACTCGGCGATCCCGCTGGTGAAGGCGTTGGGCAAGGTGATTGCCAGTGGCGTGCCCGAGGCCGAGCGCTATGTGCACCTGGGCGCCACCAGCCAGGATGCGATGGACACTGGCCTGGTCCTGCAGTTGCGTGCTGCCCTCGACCTGATCGAAGCCGACCTCGGCAAGCTCGCCGGTACCCTGTCGCGCCAGGCTTTGCAGCACGCCGACACGCCGCTGGTGGGGCGCACCTGGCTGCAGCACGCCACCCCGGTGACGCTGGGGATGAAACTGGCCGGTGTGCTGGGCGCGTTGACCCGTCACCGCCAGCGCCTGCGGGAGCTGCGTCCACGCTTGCTGGTGCTGCAGTTCGGCGGCGCCTCGGGCAGCCTGGCGGCTTTGGGCAGCAAGGCGATGCCCGTGGCCGAAGCCCTGGCCGAGCAGCTCAAGCTGACCTTGCCCGAGCAGCCTTGGCACACCCAGCGCGACCGCCTGGTGGAGTTTGCCTCGGTGCTGGGCCTGGTCGCCGGTAGCCTGGGCAAGTTCGGCCGTGATGTCAGCTTGCTGATGCAGACCGAGGCGGGGGAGCTGTTCGAGCCTTCCGCGCCGGGCAAGGGTGGCTCTTCGACCATGCCGCACAAGCGCAACCCGGTCGGCGCCGCGGTGCTGATCGGTGCGGCGACCCGGGTGCCAGGGCTGGTCTCGACGTTGTTCGCCGCCATGCCCCAGGAGCACGAGCGCAGCCTTGGTCTGTGGCATGCCGAATGGGAAACCCTGCCCGACATCTGCTGCCTGGTATCCGGGGCGCTGCGCCAGGCCCAGGTGATTGCCGAGGGCATGGAGGTGGATGCCGCGCGTATGCGCCGTAACCTCGACCTGACTCAGGGCCTGGTGCTGGCCGAAGCGGTGAGCATCGTCCTCGCCCAGCGCCTGGGCCGCGACCACGCCCACCACCTGCTGGAGCAATGCTGCCAGCGTGCGGTGGCCGAACAGCGCCACCTGCGCAGCGTGCTGGGCGAGGAGCCGCAGGTCAGTGCCGAACTGTCCGCCGAAGAGCTCGATCGCTTGCTCGATCCTGCCCATTACCTGGGCCAGGCCCGCGTCTGGGTGGCGCGCGCCGTGTCCGAACATCAACGTTTCACTGCCTGAAGGAGACCGCTGTGGCGCATTTGCAACTGGCCGATGGCGTTTTGAATTACCAGATCGATGGCCCGGAAAACGCCCCGGTGCTGGTCCTGTCCAACTCGCTCGGTACCGACCTGGGCATGTGGGACACGCAGATTCCACTGTGGAGCCAACAGTTCCGTGTGCTGCGCTATGACACACGTGGCCACGGTGGGTCGCTGGTCACTGAAGGCCCTTACAGCATCGAACAGCTGGGCCGTGACGTGCTGGCCCTGCTCGATGGGCTGGATATCGCCAAGGCGCACTTCGTCGGCCTGTCGATGGGTGGCCTGATCGGCCAGTGGCTGGGCGTCCATGCCGGCCAGCGCCTGCACAGCCTGACCCTGTGCAACACCGCCGCCAAGATTGCCAACGACGAGGTGTGGAACACCCGTATCGACACCGTGCTCAAGGGCGGCCAGCAGGCCATGGTCGACTTGCGCGATGCTTCCATTGCCCGCTGGTTCACCCCGGGCTTCGCCCAGGCCCAGCCAGCGCAGGCCCAGCGCATCTGCCAGATGCTGGCGCAAACCAGCCCGCAAGGTTATGCCGGCAACTGCGCGGCTGTGCGTGATGCCGATTACCGCGAGCAACTGGGCCGCATCCAGGTGCCGGCGCTGATTGTTGCCGGTACCGAGGACGTGGTCACCACCCCGGAGCACGGCCGCTTCATGCAGGCCGGTATCGCGGGTGCCGAGTACGTCGACTTCCCGGCGGCGCACCTGTCCAACGTCGAAATCGGCGAGGCGTTCAGCCGCCGCGTGCTCGACTTCCTGCTGGCTCACTGAGGACACTGCCATGGACGAGAAACAACGTTACGACGCCGGCATGCAAGTACGCCGCGCCGTGCTTGGCGATGCCCATGTGGACCGCAGCCTGGAGAAGCTCAACGACTTCAACGGCGAGTTCCAGGAGATGATCACCCGCCACGCCTGGGGTGACATCTGGACCCGCCCAGGCCTGCCGCGTCATACCCGTAGCCTGATCACCATCGCCATGCTGATCGGCATGAACCGCAACGACGAACTGAAGCTGCACCTGCGCGCGGCGGCCAACAACGGCGTGACCCGTGACGAGATCAAGGAAGTGCTGATGCAGAGTGCGATCTATTGCGGCATTCCGGCGGCCAATGCCACCTTTCACCTGGCTGAGTCGGTGTGGGATGAGTTGGGTGTAGAGTCGCGACAACAGTAATGCCTGTACCGGCCCCATCGCCGGCAAGCCAGCTCCCACAGGGATTGCATCAGGCCTGAGGACAGTGCAGGTCTTGAGGGCAGCGCGGTCGCTGTGGGAGCTGGCTTGCCGGCGATGGGGCCATTGAATGTTTACAGGGTCGCATTCTTCTGCCGCATGGCCACCGGGCCGGCGCTGCTTTCCACGTCGCGCTTGAGGGCCGGGCACAGGCCGAGCATGAACGCCGCCTCTGCCACCACGAACAACGGCCCGATGATCAGGCCGCTGACATCGTCTACAAACGCCGGCTTGCGGCCCTCGTAATAATGGCCGACGAACTGGATGATCCAGCCCACCACGAACGCTCCCAGGCCAGCGCCTAGCCATAGCCCTGTCGTCTGCATGGCCAGCACCTGGCCGACCCACAGGCACAGCCCCAGCAACAACCCCATCACCAGGCCGAAACGCAGGTCCAGACGCAGGTAGAACCATACCGAGGCGGCCGCTGCCAGCAGGGCAGGGGACAGCCACAGGCCGGCCACGTCCCAGCCAGGGCGCGACAGCAGGATGGTGACCGCCAGCACGATCATGGGGATGCCGATGAAGTGGGTGGCGATGTTGCGTGGGTCGCGGTGGTAGCTGGCGTATTGGCTCAGGTGGTCGACGAGGGTTTTCATTGTTGTGCCTCCCTGTTCAGCTTTGTTGTGCCTGAACCGGCCTCTTCGCGGGCTTGCCCGCTCCCACAGGATCACCACAGTTTTCAAGCTTGGTGGATTACCTGTGGGAGCGGGCGAGCCCGCGAAGAGGCCAGTACAGGCAACTTGTGACCGGATAGTGATCAGGATAGCCCGCAGCCACCACCATCATCAGCTCAGCGAATGGCAGTAGCCCGCATTGGCATATCCAGCCCCACCAGCGTCTCGATCATCGCCCGCGCCGCCGGCGACAGTCGGTAACCGCTGCGGCTGACCACACCGCAACGCACGCTCAGCACTTCCAGCGCCGGTGGCAGGTTGCGCCAGTGCAGGCGCACCAGGCGGCCGCTGGCCAGGTCTTCGGCCACGGCTTCCTCGCTGGCGGTGCCAATCGCATCGCTGGCCTGCACCACGCTACGCAGCACGGCCAGGTGCTCGGTTTGCAGGTGCGGGGTGAAATCGCTGCGCCCGCTCAGGTTGGCCAGGCGCTTGCGCACCCCAGGGGCGAGCAGGGCGCTGGCCAGCGGGTAACTGAACAGGTCGTTGGTCGACAAGCTGTCCTTGGCCAGCAACGGGTGCCCCGGGCGGCAGAAGAACAGGCCGGGGCGCGGTGAAAGGGGGTCGGTGTGGAAGTTGGGGTCGGCTTCGAACGGGCGGATGTCGTCGACAAAAAACTCGATCTGCTCGCGGCGCAGGGCCTGGCCCAAGCGTTCGGCGTTGTCCACCAGCAGCGAGGTGCGGATGCCCGGGTGGCGTTCGATGAAGTGGCGCAGGGCATCGGGCACCAGGCGTACGGCCAGCGCAGGGCCGCTGCCGAAATGCAGCTCGCCGGCGTCGAGCTTGGTCATTTGCAGCACTTCGTTGCTCAGCTGTGCGGCACCTTGTACCAGGCGGCGAGCATGTTGCAGCACCACCAGGCCTTCGGGGGTGGGCAGCAGGGCTTTGCTGGCGCGGTCGACCAGGGGGCAACCGAAGCTGTGTTCCAGGCTCTGGATGGCTCGGCTGAAGGCTGGCTGGGTAATGCCCATGGCCTCGGCGGCACGGACGAAGCTGCGGTATTCGGTGAGGGCGATGAAGTAACGCAGCTGACGGAGGTCCATTTCACGGCTCTGGGGCGGGGATCAAGGGCCTATTCAAGCGGTTGCTGTATATGTCGTCAAAGAAGGTTTTTTGATTTGTTTATAGCTTCAGGTTATTTGTTGTGGCTTCTGGACTCTTCGCGGGCACGCCCGCTCCCACAGGGACCGCACAGGTTTCAAGGCTGGTGCGGCCCTTGTGGGAGCGGGCGTGCCCGCGAAGAATTCAGAGGAGATTCAGCGGATAACTCACGATCAACCGGTTCTCATCGAACGAGTTGGTGCTGAAGTCGCGGCGCATGGTGGAGTTGCGCCACTTCACCGACAGGTCCTTGAAGCTGCCCGACTGCACCACATAGGCCAACTCGGTTTCCCGTGCCCATTCCTTGCCATCGTCCACACCCCCAGCGGTGACGTTGTCACCCTTGATGTAGCGGTTCATCAGGGTCAGGCCTGGCACGCCGACGGTGGCGAAGTTGAAGTCATGGCGCACCTGCCATGAGCGTTCCTTGGCGTTGTCGAAGCTGGAGTTGTAGCTGTCGTTTGCCAGAGTGCCGCCGCTGGTGCCGTTTACCCGCATCCAGGCGTCGTCGCCGCTGACCTTCTGCAGGCCGACGTAGAAGGTGTGGCCCTGGTAGCGTGCCGAGAGCATGGCCGAGGCGGTGCGGTTGTCCAGTTCGCCGGCGCGTTCGGCGCCGTCTTCCTTGCCGATGAAGTAGCCCAGGTTGGCGCCCAGGGTCCAGTCGCCCAAGGGTTGGCTGTGCACCAGGTTGAGGTACTGCTGGCGGTAGATGTCCTTGAGCTGGGCATTCCACAGGCCGATCATGGTGCGCTTGTCGTTGAAGGTGTATTCGCCGCCGCCAAAGTTGAAACGGTCGGAGGTGAACGCTGCCTTGCCGTTCATCGACATGTCTTCCATGCTGGCGTCGTTGCGCGGGCTGTTGTCGCGGAACTGGCCGGCGTACAGGGTCAGGCCGGCGATTTCCTTCGAGGTCAGCTGACCGCCGCGGAAGGTCTGCGGCAGCGAGCGGCCATCGTCCGAGCGCAGGATCGGCAGTACCGGCATCCACTCGCCCACTTTCAGCTCGGTTTCGGACAGCTTGGCTTTCAGTGCCACGCCCAGGCGGCCGAAGTCATCGGCGGGGCGGCCATCGTCGTGCACCGGCAGCAGGTGGGTATTGGTGGTGCCTTTGCCGCCATCGAGCTTGACCGAATACAGGCCCAGTACGTCCACGCCGAAACCGATGGTGCCCTGGGTAAAGCCGGAGCGGGCGTCGAGGATGAAGCTTTGCGTCCATTCCTCGGCTTTGGCCTGCGGATGGGCCGGGTCGACGAAGTTGCGGTTTATGTAGAAGTTGCGCAGGTTGAGGGTGGCCTTGGCATCTTCCAGAAAACCGCCGTTGTCGGCGGCGAACACCTGGAGTGCGCAGGACATGGCCAACAGGCCGGGCAGCAGCTGGCGTGCGGGTTGCAAAGTGCTCATCTGTCGTGGATCTCTTGTTTTTATGGGCGAGCCGGTACGCTGCAGGATGCGGCCTGCAGGTGCGGGTCTTTTGGGATGAACCGGGGCAACGTTGCGTGGGGAGGATGGTGCGGGGTAGGGCTGGGGAGAGGCAATTCGCCGCAAACGGAAGCGGGCGATAATCGAACGGAATGTTCCGGTTGGTTAATTGTTTCCTGTGCTGGCCTCTTCGCGGGCTTGCCCGCTCCCACAGAGGGAGGCGTGGTTCCCCTGTGGGAGCGGGCAAGCCCGCGAAGAGGCCGGTTCAGGCAACACAAAACAAAAAGCCCACCGCGAGGGTGGGCTTGATGCTTTGACAGCTTCAGTCAGCTCTTCGGTGCTTCCACCGCTGCCTGCTGGTTGTTGGCCTGCCCGGTCTGCTCGTACCAGCCTCCGCCAAGCGCCTTGTACAGGTTGACCTCGCTGGTCAGCTGCGACAAGCGGTCGCCGATCAGCGCCTGCTGGGCACTGAACAGGTTGCGCTGGGCGTCGAGGAAGGTCAGGTTGCTGTCGATACCGATGCGATAGCGGCGTTCGGCCAGACGGTAGTAGTCCTGGTTCGCCTGCACCAGGTCGCGTTGCGCCTGCAGCTGCTCTTCGAAGGTCTTGCGCGCCGCCAGGCCATCGGAGACTTCCTGGAAGGCGGTCTGGATGGTCTTTTCGTACTTGGCGACGTTGATGTCCTTCTGGATCTTCGAGTAGTCCAGGCTGGCCTTCAGGCTGCCGGCATTGAAGATCGGCAGGTTGATCTGCGGCTGGAACAGCCAGGTGCCCTGGCCGCCCGAGAACAGGTGGCCCATGTCGGGGCTCAGGCTGCCGGCATTGGCGGTCAGGCTGATGCTCGGGAAGAACGCTGCGCGGGCCGCGCCAATGTTGGCATTGGCGGCCTTGAGCAGGTGCTCGGCTTCCTGGATGTCCGGGCGCCGCTGGAGGATGTCCGACGGCAGGCCGGCCGGTACTTCGGCCAGCTGGTCGGCATCGAGCTCCAGCGGCTTGGCCAGGTTGGCGGGAATGCCGGTGCCCAGCAGCACGGTCAGGCTGTTGACGTCCTGGGCGACCAGGCGCTGGTACTGCGAGTACTTGACCCGGGCGCCTTCCACGGCGGTACGCGCCTGGCTGACGTCGAGTGCCGAGGCCACGCCGACTTCGTTGCTGCGACGGGTGAGGTTGTAGCTTTCCTCGTAGGTCTTCAGCGTTTCTTCGGTCAGCTTGAACAGCGCCTGGTCGGCCTGCCAGGTGTAATAGGCGTTGGCCACGCTGGCCACCAGGCTGATCTGCGTGGAGCGACGCGCCTGCTCGCTGGACAGGTAGGTTTCCAGGGCCTGCTCGGTCAGGCTGCGCACGCGGCCGAACAGGTCCAGCTCATAGGCACTGACGCCCAGGGTGGCCGAGTACTGGCTGGTGATGCCTGCTTCGCCGGTCTGCGACATGTTCGCCGGTACGCGTTGGCGGCTGCCGCTGCCGTTGGCCGAAACCGCCGGGAACAGGTCGGCACGCTGGATGCGGTACTGCGCACGATAGGCATCGATGTTCAACGCGGCAACGCGCAGGTCGCGGTTGTTGACCAACGCGGTCTGGATCAGCTGCTGCAGGGCCGGGTCGTGGAAGAACTGACGCCAGCCTTGCTCGGCGGCGGCGACCTCGGCCGATTGCGTCGGCGAGTATGCAGGGCCTTGCGGCCACTGCGCAGCCACCGGCGATTCCGGGGTCTGGTAGTCAGGGATCAGCGAGCAGCCGCCAAGAATGAAAGCGGTTACTGCCAGGGACAACAAAGACTTGGTCATTGCCCAGCCTCATAACGTGGAGTTTCAGGGGTGACGTCTTTTTCCGGCGCTTTGCTACCGAACAGTGACGACACTGCGACGAAGAACAGTGGTACCCAGAAGATAGCCAGCACGGTCGCACTGATCATGCCGCCGATCACGCCAGTACCGATGGCGTGCTGGCTGCCGGCGCCGGCGCCGCTGGCGATAGTCAACGGTACCACGCCGAGGATGAACGCCAGCGAGGTCATGATGATCGGGCGCAGACGCATGCGGCACGCCTCGATCGCCGCGTCGTACAGGCTGCGGCCTTGTTCATGCAGTTCCTTGGCGAACTCGACGATCAGAATGGCGTTTTTCGCCGCCAGGCCGATGGTGGTCAACAGGCCGACCAGGAAGTACACGTCGTTGGACAACCCGCGCAGGCTGGTAGCGATCAGGGCACCGATGATACCCAGCGGTACCACCAGCACCACGGCGATCGGGATCGACCAGCTTTCGTACAGGGCTGCCAGGCACAGGAACACGAACAGTACCGAGAGGGCGAACAGCGCCGGCATCTGCGAACCGGAGAGTTTTTCCTCGTAGGACATGCCGGTCCAGGAGAAGCCGATGCCGCTTGGCAGTTCGCCAGCAATGCGCTCGACCTCGGCCATGGCTTCACCGGTACTGTAGCCCGGGGCCGGCGCACCAAGGATTTCCATTGCCTCGACGCCGTTGTAACGCGACAGCTTCGGCGAACCATAGGTCCAATCGCCCTTGGCGAAGGAGGAGAACGGCACCATTTCGCCGGCGCCATTGCGCACGTACCACTTCTGCAGGTCTTCCGGGCTCATCCGCGCGTTTGGCTCGCCCTGGATGTACACCTTCTTGACCCGGCCACGGTCGATGAAGTCGTTGACGTAGCTGGCACCCAGGGCAATCGACAGGGTGTTGTTGATGTCGGCGATGGTCACGCCCAGGGCGCTGGCACGTTCGTCATCGATGGTCAGCTGGTACTGCGGCTCGTCGTTCAAGCCGTTGGGGCGCACGGCGCTGAGGATCTTGCTCTGCGCGGCCTTGGCCAGGAACTGGTTGCGCGCTTCCATCAGCTTGGCATGGCCGACACCGCCGCGGTCCTGCAGGAACACATCGAAGCCGGTGGCGTTACCCAGCTCCAGCACCGCAGGCGGGGCAAAGGCGAACACCATCGCATCGCGGAAGGTGAAGAAGTGCTGCTGGGCGCGCTGGGCAAGGGCGAACACGCTGTTTTCCTTGGAGCGCTCGTCCCACGGCTTGAGCATGATGAACGCCATGCCCGAGCTCTGGCCACGGCCGGCGAAGTTGAAGCCGTTGACGGTGAACACCGAAGCCACGGTGTCGGCCTCTTCGCTGAGCAGGTACTCACGCATCTGGTCGACCACCACCTGGGTGCGCTCGGCACTGGAACCGGCCGGGGTCTGTACCTGGGCGAACAGTACGCCCTGGTCCTCTTCCGGCAGGAACGCGGTAGGGATGCGGGCGAACAGCCAGATCATGCCGACCACGATCAACGCGTAGGCCAGCAGGAACGGTACCTTGTTGCGCAGGATGGTACCCACGCTGCGCTCGTAGCCAGTAACGCTGCGGTCGAAGTTGCGGTTGAACCAGCCAAAGAAGCCGCGCTTGGCCACATGGTGTTCACCCTTCTTCAGCGGCTTGAGCATGGTGGCGCACAGGGCCGGGGTGAAGATGAGCGCCACCAGCACCGACAGGCCCATGGCCGAGACGATGGTGATGGAGAACTGCCGGTAGATCACACCCGTGGAGCCGCCGAAGAACGCCATGGGCAGCAGTACCGCCGACAGCACCAGGGCGATACCCACCAGGGCACCCTGGATCTGCTCCATCGAGCGCTTGGTCGCTTCCTTGGGCGGCAAACCTTCCTCGGACATTACCCGCTCGACGTTCTCCACCACGACGATGGCGTCGTCCACCAGCAAGCCGATGGCCAGGACCATGGCGAACATGGTCAGGGTGTTGATGCTGAAGCCTGCTGCGGCAAGGATGCCGAAGGTGCCCAGCAATACCACCGGTACGGTCATGGTGGTGATGATGGTAGCGCGGAAGTTCTGCAGGAACAGGTACATCACCAGGAACACCAGGACCACGGCTTCGATCAGGGTGTGGATCACGCCGCTGATCGATTCGGTGACCACCGGGGTGGTGTCATACGGGAATACTGCCTTCACCCCGGGCGGGAAGAACGGTTCCAGGTCGGCGATGGTCTTGCGCAAGGCCTTGGCGGTGTCCAGGGCGTTGGCGCCGGTGGCCAGCTTGACTGCCAGACCGGACGCCGGCTTGCCGTTGAACTGGGCGCTGACGGCATAGTTTTCACCACCCAGGCCAACCTGGGCGACGTCTCCCAGACGTACCTGCGAACCGTCACTGTTGACCTTGAGCAGGATCTTCTCGAACTGCTCGGCCGTCTGCAGGCGGGTCTTGCCGATGATGGTGGCGTTCAGCTGGGTACCCGGCATGGCCGGCAGGCCGCCAAGCTGGCCGGAGGACACCTGCACGTTCTGCGCAGCCACGGCGGTCTTGACGTCGACCGGGGTCAGCTGGAACTTGTTCAGCTTGGCCGGATCGAGCCAGATACGCATGGCGTATTGGGCACCGAACACCTGGAAGTCACCCACACCTGCGGTACGCGAGATCGGGTCCTGCATGTTGGAAACGATGTAGTTGGCCAGGTCGTCCTTGGTCATGCTGCCGTCTTCGGACACCAGGCCGATCACCAGCAGGAAGTTCTTCACTGCCTTGGTGACGCGGATACCTTGCTGCTGCACTTCCTGCGGCAGCAGCGGGGTGGCCAGGTTCAGCTTGTTCTGCACCTGTACCTGCGCGGTGTCGGGGTTGGTGCCCTGCTCGAAGGTGGCGGTAATGGTCATGCTGCCGTCGGAGTTGCTTTCCGACGACACATAACGCAGGTTGTCGATACCGTTGAGCTGCTGCTCGATCACCTGGACCACGGTGTCCTGCACGGTTTGCGCCGAGGCGCCCGGGTAGGTCACGGCGATGGCGATGGCCGGTGGCGCGATGCTGGGATACTGGTTGATCGGCAGCTTCAGGATCGACAAGGCGCCGACCAGCATGATCACCAAGGCGATCACCCAGGCGAAGATCGGGCGATCGATAAAGAACTTCGACATGGTTTACTCCGCTTTGGCGTCTGCTTTCGCCGCGTTGGCCTGATCAGGGCTGCCCGGCTTCTTGACGTTGGTGGCCTCGCTGACCTTGACCTCGACGCCCGGGCGCACGTACTGCAGCCCTTCGGTGATCAGGCGGTCACCCGGGTTCAGGCCTTCCTCGATCAGCCAGTCGCTACCCAGGGTACGGTTGGCCTTGAGCTGGCGCAGTTCGACCTTGTTCTCCTGGTTGACCACCAGTGCGGTCGGCGCGCCTTTCAGGTCGCGGGTCACGCCCTGTTGCGGGGCCAGGATGGCGTTGGCGTTGACCCCGGCCTTGAGCCGCGCATGCACGAACATGCCTGGCAGCAGGGTGTGATCGGGGTTGGGGAACAGGGCGCGCAGGGTGACCGAGCCGGTAGTCTCGTCAACCGCGACTTCGGAGAACTCCAGGCGGCCTTCCTGCTTGAACAGGCTGCCGTCTTCCAGCACCAGCTGCACCGAGGCGGCGTTGTCGCCGGCCTTTTGCAGCTGGCCGCTTTCCAGGTCACGGCGCAGCTTGAGCAGCTCGGCGGTGGACTGGGTGACGTCGACGTAGATCGGGTCGAGTTGCTGGATGGTGGCCATGGCGTTGGCCTGGCCATTGCTCACCAGTGCACCTTCGGTGAACGAAGAACGGCCGATACGGCCGCTGATCGGTGCCAGGACCTTGGTGTAGCGCAGGTCGATCTGCGCGCTCTTGAGCGAAGCCTCGGCCTGCAATCGTTTGGCATTGGCGTCGTCGTATTCCTGTTTGGAGACAGCCTGTTCGTCGATCAGCTGCTTGTAACGCTCGGCCAGCGAGCGGGTAGCCTGCAGGTTGGCCTGGGCATTGGCCAGGTTGGCTTCGTACACGGCAGGGTCGATCTGGTAGAGCTGCTGGCCTTCCTTGACCTCACTGCCTTCCTTGAACAGGCGCTTGAGGATGATGCCGTTGACCTGCGGGCGCACTTCGGCGACGCGGTAGGCACTGGTACGCCCCGGCAGTTCCGAGGTCAGGGTGAAGGCTTGGGGCTGGATGGTCACGACGCCGACCTGAGGAGCCTGCGCCGCTGGCGCTGCTTCTTCTTTCTTACAGCCACTGAGCAGGGTTGCCAGGGCGACGGCGGAAACCAGAGCGGTAACGGCTGGCTTGAATTGCATGAGGATCCTCGGGTCGCTGGAGCTGGGAGACGCTCAAGAGTAATGGAAGAGTCTTGATCTGGAAAAATTGCTATCCGGTGGATAAATAGCTTGCTAAGGAATATACTTACATTCATGGTTGTTTGTAAATACCGCTGGGTTGTACTTGGGTACTGCCACAGTCCTTGATTAGCTGCTCCGCGCGGCACCCTGCAGAGGTGCCCCCGGAGTGTTCCCCGCACGCGCCGCGCGTTCGGGGCAGATGAGGTTTGTACTGCCATGGTCCGTCGAACCAAAGAAGAAGCCCAGGAAACCCGCGCCCAGATCATCGAGGCGGCGGAAAAGGCCTTCTACAAGCGCGGGGTTGCGCGAACCACCCTGGCCGACATCGCCGAACTGGCAGGTGTGACGCGAGGGGCGATTTACTGGCACTTCAACAACAAGGCCGAGTTGGTGCAGGCGCTGCTCGACAGCCTGCATGAAACCCATGACCACCTGGCGCGGGCGAGCGAAAGCGAGGACGAAGTGGACCCGCTTGGCTGCATGCGCAAGCTGTTGTTGCAAGTGTTCAACGAGCTGGTGCTCGATGCCCGAACCCGGCGTATCAATGAAATACTGCATCACAAGTGCGAGTTCACCGATGACATGTGTGAAATTCGCCAGCAGCGCCAGGGTGCGGTGCTGGATTGCCACAAGGGCATCACCCTGGCGTTGGCCAATGCCGTGCGCCGGGGCCAGTTGCCAGGCGAGCTGGATGTCGAGCGCGCGGCGGTGGCCATGTTCGCCTATGTCGATGGCCTGATCGGGCGCTGGCTGTTGCTGCCTGACAGTGTCGATCTGTTGAAGGATGTCGAAAAATGGGTCGACACCGGGCTGGATATGCTGCGCTTGAGCCCGGCTCTGCGCAAATGACACTTTGTTAAGGATTGTGAGGGAGTGTTACCCCTTTGTGTTAAGGGGAGATTAATGCCTTCAGGTGGCAGGGACAGGTGCAAATCCTGTAGGAGCGGCCTCTTAGCGTCCGCGAAGTTGCCGATCCGGCAATGCCACTGCCGCTAGCAGTCCGAGCACAGCCACCCCGGCACTCCCCATCAGCAACTGCCGGAACGTCTCCAGCAACCGCCCTTGGGTCACGGGGTCCACCTCACCAGCAGTCAGGCTCCCCAGCAACGGATTACCCAGCGAGTCGAACCCGCCCTGGTGCAGCAGTGCCAGCAGCAGGCTGGACATGCACGCCACGCCCATGGCCCCGCCCAGCGAGCGGAACAGGTTGGTGGTGCTGGTGGCGACGCCGATGTCCTTGCTGTCCACCGCGCTTTGCGTACCTACCAGCGAGGTCGGGAACTGCAGACCGCAAGCGATACCGGTCAGCAGCATGAACAGTGCACTGGGCAAGGCGGACTGCGGCGGGGTCAGCGCCATGGCGAAAATGGCCAGCGGCATCAGCAGTGCCCCGGCCAGGATCTGCGGCTTGTAGCGCCCGGTCAGGCTGGTCATGCGCCCGCCGGTGAAGGCCCCGATAGGCAGCCCCATCACCAGCGGCAGGAGGTGCAGGGCCGCGCTGTCGGCGCCGGCGCCGGTGATGCCCTGGTAGCGCAACGGCATGAGCATGGTCAGGGAGATCGACTGGAAGCTGGCGAAGAAGATCACGCCCCAGCACAGTACCGCCACGCGGTTGCCGAACAGGCCGAGCGGCAGCAGTGGCTCCGGGCAGCGGCGTTCATGGGCGATGAACAGTACCAGGCCGAGTGTGGCGCAGGCGAACAGGGCCAGCACGGCCTGGTCGGCCCAGGCATGGCCTTGGCCGACCAGGGTAATGCCCAGCAACAGGCTGCCCAGGCCGAGTATCAGCAGCACGGCGCCGAGGTAGTCCACCTGCGCCTCGCGGCGCTGCGCCGGCATGCCGCCGAGGGCGCGACGGATCGCCCACAGTGCAACCAGCCCCAGCGGCAGGTTGATCCAGAATACCCCGCGCCATGAAAGGTATTCGGTCAGCCACCCGCCCAGCACCGGCCCTGCGACACTGGCCACCGCGTACATGCTGCTGAAGTAGCCCTGGTAGCGGCCGCGCTCTCGCGGGGGCACGAAGTCGCCGATGATCGCCTGGCTCACCGAGACCATGCCGCCGGCGCCAATGCCCTGCAGTACCCGGGCCAGTACCAGTTGCTGCATGTCCTGGGCCAGGGCGCAGGCGATCGAGGCCAGGGTGAACAGGCTGATGCCGGTGAGAATCATCCGACGCCGCCCGTACAAGTCGCCCAGCTTGCCGTAGATGGGGACGGCCACGGTCATCGCCACCATGTAGCCGGAGATGACCCACGCCAGCAGGCCGACATCGTTGAACTGCGCCGAGATCGCTGGCAGCGAGACAGCGACGATGGTCTGGTCCAGGGCGCCGAGGAAGATCGCCAGCATCAGGGCGGTGAGCACGTTGCGCAGGGTGGTGGGGGGCAGGGCGGCGGTCACGGGGATACCTTGTTCATCGGTTGAGGCCTCTTCGCGGGCACGCCCGCTCCCACAGGGGCAACACAGGGCTTGAAGGTTGTGGTGTACCTGTGGGAGCGGGCGTGCCCGCGAAATGGCCCCGGAATTGTAACCTGAGTTAGGTAGCTTCCTATGTACTATCTGCATCCCCTATGCAAGATCGGCATTGGCGCATTCATCCAGTGCTGCATGGCTGCGTGATATCGTTGGTATGCCACAGAGGCTGAAAACCGGGGCTTGCACCAGCATGGTGCAGCATTATGCCGCAGGGTTTTCAAGCCGCTGTCTCCCACACCTTTTATTCCTCTGCCTGCATGTCGAGCATGACCGCCCGGATGGCGACGGTTGGAACAGCCAGGTAGACCCGATTACAGGGGTCGGTAGTTACCGTTCGAATTTCAACTTATTTTGCGGAGTGATCATGCCCAAGGCTTCCCATCAAGATCTGCGTTTTGCCTTCCGCGAGCTGCTCGCTTCAGGTTCCTGTTATCACACCGCATCGGTGTTCGACCCGATGTCGGCGCGCATTGCCGCAGACCTGGGCTTCGAGGTCGGCATCCTCGGTGGTTCCGTCGCTTCGTTGCAGGTATTGGCTGCGCCGGACTTCGCCCTCATCACCCTCAGTGAGTTCGTCGAGCAGGCCACCCGTATCGGTCGTGTGGCGCAACTGCCCGTGCTGGCGGACGCCGACCATGGCTATGGCAACGCGCTGAACGTCATGCGCACGGTCATCGAACTGGAGCGCGCTGGCGTGGCAGCATTGACCATCGAGGACACCCTGCTGCCGGCCCAGTTCGGGCGCAAGTCCACCGACCTGATCCCGGTTGAAGAGGGCGTCGGCAAGATCCGTGCAGCGCTGGAGGCGCGGGTCGATTCGTCGTTGTCGATCATTGCCCGGACCAACGCTGGCGTACTCTCCACCGAAGAAATCATCGTGCGCACCCAGAGCTACCAGAAGGCCGGGGCCGACGGTATCTGCATGGTGGGGGTGAAGGACTTCGCGCAGCTCGAGCAGATTGCCGAGCACCTGACGGTGCCGCTGATGCTGGTGACCTACGGCAACCCGAACCTGCGCGATGACGAGCGCCTGGCACGCCTGGGCGTACGCATCGTGGTCGATGGTCACGCGGCCTACTTTGCCGCCATCAAGGCCACCTACGACTGCCTGCGGCTGCAGCGCGGCCAGCAGAACAAGTCGGAAAACCTCAGCGCCACCGAACTCTCGCACACCTACACCCAGCCCGAGGACTACATCCGCTGGGCCAAGGAATACATGAGCGTCGAGGAGTGATGGCGCGATCCCGCTAGGAGCGTCACAGGCCCTGGTCCCACTCCGGTTCGTCCTTGAACCGCTGCACCAGAAAGTCCAGCATGCTGCGCAGGGTCGCCGGCATGTGCTTGCGCGAGGTGTACACCGCATTGAGGTTCAGCTCGCGTGGCTTCGCCTCGGGCAGCAAGCGCACCAGCTCGCCGCAGCGCAAGGCCTGTGCGGCCTGGTAGGTCGGCAACATGGCGATACCTGCGCCGGCCAGCGCCGCCTTCTGTAGTGTCATCGCCTCGTTGGCACTGATATTCCCGGCCACCGGCACGGCGACCTGCTGGCCGGCTACCTCGAAATGCCACAGGCTGTGGCCGAAGTAGGCATGGGTCAGGCAGTTGTGCTGGCTCAATTCCTCGACCCGTTGCGGCGTGCCGTGCTCGCGCAGGTACGCCGGTGCCGCACACACCGCCGAGCGGCAGACGCTCAAGCGCCGGGCGATCAGGTTGGGGTCCAGGTCATTGCTGGTGCGGATGGCCAGGTCGATGCGCTCGTCCACCAGATTCACCGTGCGATCGAGCATCTGCAGTTCCACCTTTACCCCGGGGTAACGCCGGACGTAGTCGGCCACTGCATCCACCAGCTGGGCCTGGCCGAACGAAGTGCTGACACTGATGCGCAGCGCGCCCTTGGGTGCGTCATCCGGTTGCTGCACCGCGGCCTGCAGGTCGCCTGCCAGTTCCAGCAGTTGGCGGCAGCGGGGCAGGGTTTCCTGACCGGCGGCGGTGAGGCTGAGCTTGCGTGTGGTGCGCTGCATCAGCCGTGCGCCAACCCAGTCTTCCAGCTCCGCCAGGTAGCGCGACACCACCGGCCGGGACAGTTGCAGATGATCTGCCGCTGCCGACTGGCTGCCCAGGTCGACAACGGTGACGAAAACGCGCATGGCGTTGAGACGGTCCATGATTTGCCCGGTTTCAGAAACAAACTATGTTCGAGCATCGCATTTTTTGTGATGGATCGGGCAACTAAGCTGTTGGGCATTGTTCATCTGACGGGTGTTTGCGATGTCTCTTTTCCCTCCCTTGCGTGGCCTGCTGCTGGCCTGCGTGACCCTGGCCGGGCCGGTGCTGGCTGCCGAACCCTTGCGGCTGGAGGTATACAACCCCGGACATGAGGCGATCTTCCCGGTCAGTTCGGTGATCGTCAGCGGCGAGCACGATGCCATTCTTGTCGATGCCCAGTTCGGCAAGGCACAGGCAGAGCAACTGGTGCAGCGCCTGCGGGCAGGTGGCAAGCAGCTGACCAGCATCTACATCAGCCACGGCGACCCGGACTACTACTTCGGCCTGGATACCCTGACCCAGGCCTTCCCCGACGCCAAGGTGCTGGCGTCGGCCGCCACGGTTGCCCATATCCGCCAGACCATGGATGCCAAACTGGCCTACTGGGGCCCGCAGATGGGCGCGGACAAACCGGCGCGTCTGGTGCTGCCACAGGTGCTCGAAGGCAACCGCCTGACGCTGGAAGGGCAGGCCCTCGATGTGGTCGGCCTGGACGGCCCGCAACCTGATCGCAGTTTTGTGTGGATCCCGTCGATCAAGGCGGTGGTCGGTGGCGTGGTGGTGTCGGAGAACATCCATGTATGGATGGCCGACACGCAAACGGCCAAGTCCCACGCCGACTGGCTCGGCACCCTGGCGCACATCGAAGCGCTGGCGCCGCGCACGGTCATCCCGGGGCATTACCTGGGCGACAGCAGCCGATCGCTCGAGGCCGTGCGTTTCACGGCGAACTACATACGTGACTTCGATGCCGAGACCGCCAAGGCGAAGGACGCCGGCGCGTTGATCGCGGCGATGAAGCGACGTTACCCGGGCCTGGCCGATGAAAGCTCGCTGGAGCTGGGGGCCAAGGTCGCCAAGGGCGAGATGAAATGGTAATTCCGTTCAATTGATGGAGAGTATCCCATGAGCAAGATTGCAATCATCGGTGCCACTGGCCGCGCTGGCAGCCAGTTGCTGGAGGAGGCCCTGCGCCGTGGCCACAGTGTGCTGGCCATCGCCCGCGACCCGTCGCGCTTGCAAGGGCGGGACGGGGTCACCGTCAAGGCGCTGGATGTGAAGGACAGCGCAGCCCTGCAAGCGGCGGTCGCGGATGTGGATGCGGTGCTGAGTGCGGCGCATTTCTCGACCATCGAGCCACACGCCATCATCGAGCCGGTCAAGCACGCCGGGGTCAGGCGATTGCTGGTGGTTGGCGGTGCCGGCAGCCTGTTGCTGCCATCGGGCCATCGGGCCATCGGGTGATCGACAGCCCGGACTTCCCCGAGGCGTACAAGGCCGAGGCCAATGCCGGTGTGCATTTTCTGGAGGTGTTGCAGCGGGAGCCGAACCTGGACTGGACCTTCCTGTCGCCGTCGGCGGAGTTCGTTGAAGGTGAGCGCAGCGGGCATTACAAACTGGGCAAGGATCATCTGCTGATCGGCGCGGATGGCAGAAGCTGGATCACCTTCGCCGATTACGCGATTGCCATGCTCGACGAACTGGAAAAGCCGCAGCACTCGCGGCAGCGTTTCACTGTCGGCTACTGAGTCGCCTGCTTCGCGGGCTTGCCCGCTCCCACAGGTACAGTGCAGGTCCTGGATTTTGTGCGGTACCTGTGGGAGCGGGCGTGCCCGCGAAGGGGCACTCACTGGCTGGCCTGGCCCTCCAGCCAGTCCAGCAACTCCACCAACCCCGACGGCAAGCTCTTGCTCTGGCTCACCAGGTAATACCCCTTGCCGGTCATCACCTTCAGCGCAAACGGCATGCACAGCCGCCCTCCGCGCAAGTCATCGCCTATCAGCGACCAGTCGCCGATGGCCACGCCGGTCCCCTGCGAGGCCATGGCCATGGCCATGTCCAGCGTTTCGAAATGCTGTTTCGGCCCTTGAGTGCCCAGCGTCACCCCGGCTGCCTGCAGCCATAACCGCCAGTCATGCTCATCTCGCGACGGGTGCAGCAGCATGTGTCGCGCCAGGTCCTCGACCTGCTGCAACGGTACCGGCCCCTCTCGCAGTGACGGCGCGCACACCGGCGTCAGCTGTTCATCGAACAACTTGCGCACGCGCAACCCGTGGTTCGGTGCATCGCCGTAGACCACCGCCGCATCGAAACCCTCGCGGCGGAAATCCACCCCATGCTGCACGGTGGTGCTCAGCTCCACCGGCACATCCGGGCGTAACGCCTGCCATTCCATCAGGCGCGGCAGCAGCCAGCGCATCACGCAGGTCGGAGCCTTGAGCTGCAAGGTAGCGGTGCGTCCACCCACCTCGCGCACCCCTTGTTCGATCAGCGTGAACACCTGCTGCACCCTTGGCAGCCAGTCCTGGCCTTCACGGGTCAGGCTCAGCCCACGGGCCTGGCGCTGGAACAAGGCATAACCCAGATGTTCCTCGAGGGCTGCAATCTGCCGGCTGACCGCGCCCTGGGTGATATGCAACTGCTGCCCGGCACGGGTGAAGTTGCAGTGTTGGGCGGTGACCAGAAAGGTATGCAGGGCAGGCAGGGGCGGGAGGCGTTTCATTGTGCTGAGCCATGATTACAAGACATGGCTAGTATGTGTTTTTTTGCATTGTGGCGATAGCCGTGGCTGGGTCCAA
Organism: Pseudomonas sp. B19(2017); assembly: GCF_002113165.1. Classification (NCBI taxonomy): domain Bacteria; kingdom Pseudomonadati; phylum Pseudomonadota; class Gammaproteobacteria; order Pseudomonadales; family Pseudomonadaceae; genus Pseudomonas; species Pseudomonas sp. B19(2017). The sequence continues at coordinate 146,250 of NZ_NEJR01000011.1, read as the reverse complement.
TAAGGCATAACCCAACCAAGATTCATGGTGAAACCGATGGCAACCTGCGGCGAAGTACTGGTAAAACTCCTTGAAGGCTATGGCGTGGACCATGTCTTCGGCATTCCTGGTGTACATACCGTGGAGCTCTACCGCGGCCTGGCGGGATCGTCGATCCGCCATGTCACCCCGCGCCACGAGCAGGGCGCCGGGTTCATGGCCGACGGCTATGCGCGCACCCGCGGAAAACCGGGAGTGTGCTTCATCATCACCGGCCCGGGCATGACCAACATCACCACTGCCATGGGCCAGGCCTATGCCGACTCGATCCCGATGCTGGTGATTTCCAGCGTGCAGTCGCGCGACCAGCTGGGCGGTGGCCGCGGCAAGCTGCACGAGTTGCCCAACCAGGCAGCGCTGGTCTCGGGTGTGGCGGCGTTTTCCCACACCCTGATGAGTGCCGATGACCTACCGCAGGTGCTGGCCCGGGCATTCGCCGTGTTCGAAGGTGCCCGACCGCGCCCGGTGCACATCGAGATCCCGCTCGACGTGCTGGTCGAGCCGGCCGATCACCTGTTGCCGGGGCGCGTGGTGCGCAGCAGCAGGGCAGGGGCAGCGCCGCAGGCCGTGGCGCAGATGGCCGAGCGCCTGGCCAATGCAAGGCGGCCATTGATCCTGGCCGGTGGCGGCGCATTGGCCGCGGGCGCCGCGCTGGCGCGCCTGGCCGAACACCTGCAGGCGCCGGTGGCGCTGACCATCAATGCCAAGGGGCTGCTGCCGGCCAGCCACTCGCTGCAGATCGGCTCGACCCAGTCTCTGCCGGCCACGCGGGCACTGGTGGCCGAGGCCGATGTGGTACTGGCGATCGGCACCGAACTGGCCGAAACCGACTATGACGTGACCTTCAAAGGTGGTTTCGAAATTCCCGGCAGCCTCTTGCGTATCGACATCGACCCGGACCAGACCGTGCGCAATTACCTGCCGACGCTGTCGCTGGTGGCCGATGCCGAACTGGCTACCGAGGCGCTGCTCGGCGCCTTGCAGCCACTGCCGCAACCTGTGCGTGAAAGCACGTGGGGGACGGCCCGGGTGGCCAAGCTGCGCCAGGCACTGGCGGCGGGTTGGGACCAGCCGACCTTGAGCCAGACGCGTTTGTTGAATGCGATTCTCGAGCGCCTGCCCAATGCCATTCTGGTGGGCGATTCGACCCAGCCGGTGTACACCGGCAACCTGACCCTGGACATGGATCAGCCACGGCGTTGGTTCAATGCCTCGACCGGCTACGGCACCTTGGGGTATGCACTGCCGGCGGCCATGGGTGCCTGGCTGGGTAGTGCGGAACAGGTCGACGAGCGTGCGCCTGCGGTGTGCCTGATTGGTGATGGGGGTTTGCAATTCACCTTGCCGGAGCTGGCCAGTGCGGTGGAGGCGCAAGTGCCGCTGATCGTGCTGCTGTGGAACAACCAGGGGTACGAGGAAATCAAGAAGTACATGGTCAACCGGGCGATCGAGCCGGTCGGAGTGGATATCCATACGCCGGACTTCATTGGGGTGGCACGGGCCCTGGGTGCTGCGGCGGAGCAGGTGGCGGATGTGGCGCAACTGCAAGTGGCGTTGGGGCAGGCAGTGGAGCGCAAGGGGCCGACCCTGATCCAGGTTGACCAGAATCAGTGGCAGGGGGCTGTGCGGGGCTGACGTAGCGCTGTTGCCTGTACGGGCCCTTTCGCGGGCTTGCCCGCTCCCACAGGATTCTGCACAGATTCTGAATGTTGTGCTGTACCTGTGGGAGCGGGCAAGCCCGCGAAGAGGCCAGTACTGCCATCCAGAACTTCAGCCAGCAGACGCCCGCAACCTGGCCACATCACGAATCGGCGGCGCGCCATACAGCCTGCTGTACTCACGGCTGAACTGTGACGGGCTTTCATAGCCTACCCTGTAAGCCGCCACCGCTGCCTCAAGCCCGTCATTGAGCATCAACCGCCGCGCCTCCTGCAGGCGCAGTTGCTTCTGGTACTGCAACGGGCTCATCGACGTCACGGCCTTGAACCGGTGGTGCAAGGTCGAGATGCTGAGGTTGACCTCCCGGGCCAGGTCCTCGATGCGCAAAGGCATTTGATAATTCTGGTTGAGCCAGGTGATGGCTTGGCAAACCCGGTGGGTCTGGCTGTTGGCCAAGGCGATTTCGTACAACCGATAGCCCTGCGGCCCACGCAGCAGGCGGTAGAGGATCTCCCGGCGGAACAGCGGCGCCAGCATCGCGATGTCACGCGGGGTATCCAGCAGGCGGATCAGGCGCAGCAGAGCGTCGAGCAACGCGGCATCGGTTCTTTCCACATACAGGCCACGACCGGAAGGCCGGTTGGGCACCAGCATCGGCCCGCTTTCGGCGATCAGCTGGCTGATTTCGGCCGGGTCCAGGTCCATGCGCAGGCCGAGGCTCGGGTGCTCGGGGCTGGCGTCGAGCCTGACACCGCTAAGCGGCAAGGTGACCGAGACCACCATGTAGTGCAGCGGGTCGTAGGCGTACTGCTCGTCCCCGAGAAACAGGCTTTTACTGCCTTGGGCGAGGATGCACAGCGCGGGTTGCGCCAGGGTCGGCACCGAGCGCACGTTTTCGGTGTAGCGCACCAGGTACAGGTCATCGATGGCCGATGCCGGTCCGTGGGGTTCGCCGGCGTGGCGGCTGATCAGCTCGGCCAGCTCCTGGCGTTGCAGTTCCAGGCTCGGGTCGATGGACGTGGCGGTGGTCATGATGGCTTTCCTCTGCTGACCGACGCAGCATAGGTTTGGGCAATGGCGGGCGCTAGTCAAAAGCTGCACGTCGATTGCCTGATCCTGCCGCGCTGCAGGATCAGGCAATCGGCGAGCAGTAATGGCCTAACGCGCTGCGCGGGTGAGTCTCTAACCTTGGCAGCCTGGCTTTCCCGTTTGCCTGCTTCAAGGAGATCGTGCAATGACCTCGACACAACCGGTCACCCACCTTGCTTTCATCCGTGCCAGCAGCGGGCGCTCGGCGGAGTTGGGCGCGCGTTTGCGTGACTTGCTCGAGCCCTCGCTGCGGGCACCGGGTTGCCTGAGTTTCACCGTGCAGCGTTCGCAGGCTGATGCCGACTTGTGGTTGCTCAGTGGCAGCTGGCGGGACCAGCAGGCGATGAGTGGGTACTTTGCTTCGCCGACGCTGCAGGTGTTTGGTGAGTTGGTACAGGCACAGGTGGTCAGCAGCCTGGACTTGCATACCTTTGACTGATCTGTCGCTGGTACCGGCGATAGGGCCGGAACAGGCAAATAGGGTAAAATGCCAGCCCTCGATCAACGAAGCGGATAGCAACATGGCACGTAGGGAGTTCCCGCATTTCGAAGCGGTTTCGGCGATGGTCCCGGTTGAAGGCGGCGGCTACAACGCGGCCATCGCGGTCAAGGCCCTGGGCATGGGCGGCGCGCCGCGTTTTCACAAGATTCTCGACGGCCAGGTGTTCAAGGGCGCCGTGGCCGCCGACGAAGCGGCCACAGCCGAGCTGCAACGCCTGCAGGGCGTCAGCGAAGAAGGTGAGCTGGTCTGGTGATCAGGCCGGCGGCCGGGCCATCTTGAACAGGTTGCCCAGTTCGAAATAGTCCGCCGGGCCACCGCCACGCAGGATCGGTTCGGCAGCAGCGGTATCGTAGATGCCGTTCTTCAACAGGTGCTCGGCAATGTGCACCGCCACCACTTCACCCAGGATCAGCCAGCTGGGCACCAGTTCCTGATCGGCCCGCTTGAGCTGGACGATCTGGCTGACCTTGCACTCGAAGGCCACCGGGGTTTCGCCAACACGCGGCACCTTGACGATGCGCGATGGCGTGGCGGTGAGGCCGCTCAATTCGAATTCGTTTATTTCGGCGGCAACCGGTGCGCAGCTCTGGTTCATCTGCTCGGCCAACGGTCGGGTGGCCAGGTTCCAGACGAATTCGCCGGTCTGCTCGATGTTGTTCAGGCTGTCTTTGCGCCCGACGCTGCAGAAACCGATGATCGGCGGAATGTAGTTGAAGGCGTTGAAGAAGCTGTAGGGCGCCAGGTTCAGGCGGCCTTCGCGGTCCTGTGAGGAAATCCAGCCGATAGGGCGGGGGCCGACGATGGCGTTGAATGGGTCGTGGGGCAGGCCGTGGCCTTTGGCGGGTTCGTAGTAATGCATCTGTGCTGGGCTTGTTGGCCCTACCTCCTGGTGGACAATGTGCCTAGTGTGCCAAGCCTTTGCCCGCCTGCAAATGATCAAGCCCGGCCGAAGCCGGGCTGGGTGCACGCATCAGGGATCAGCTGATGCGGTGGGCGTTGGTGCGCTCGAAGCCGTCTTCAGCGAAGCGTTGGCCGCCAGTGCGATCGAAACCGTCCTCAGCGAAGCGCTGGCCACCGGTGCGGTCGAAGCCGTCTTCAGCGAAGCGCTGGCCACCGGTGCGGTCGAAACCGTCTTCAGCGAAGCGCTGGCCGCCGGTGCGGTCGAAACCGTCTTCAGCGAAGCGCTGGCCGCCAGTGCGGTCGAAACCATCTTCAGCGTAGGCAGCGGATTGGCTTTGGGCCGCTGCGAAGGTGTGGGCGTTGGTGCGGTTGAAACCATCTTCGGCGAAGGCGCCAGTAGCGAAAACCGAGAGGGCGAGGGTGAGGATCAGTTTGTTTTTCATGGTCGTTGCTCCAGGGGGTGCTTGAGGTTGTTTGTTTCTATGGGTTTAATCCTACGCCGATTAATTTGATTAAAAAGCGCAAATAATTGCGCTTAAGAATCGACTATTTCGATATGTGTTGGCGCGCATCGCGTGGATCAGGCAGTGGTTCTGCTCACGACGCGTCTGCCTGTTTGCCGACGCTCTGCCAGGTAGTTGCAGGTTGAGGGGGTGGAATTAACGAGGCATTACGGATGAAGATTTTTTCATTGAAGGCTGCTCAACGCATTTTTCATCCATCACCAACCGTTTTTTCAAATGCTGCTCAGCACCATCGCGGCACCTCAAACCGGAGCGGCACAACAATGAACAAACTTCCGCAAATCACCCTGGCCTTCTGGGTCATGAAGATCTGCGCTACCACTCTTGGCGAAACGGCAGGTGACTTGCTGTCGATGACCCTGAACATCGGTTATGCCCTCAGCTCGCTGCTGCTGATCAGCGTGTTCCTGCTGACCTTGCTCGGCCAGCTGTACTCGCGCCGCTACCATCCGATGCTGTACTGGCTGGTAATCCTCTCCACCAGCACCGCCGGCACCACCATGTCCGACTTCATGGACCGCACCCTGGGCCTGGGCTACGCCGCGGGTTCGGCCATCCTCATCGGCATTCTGCTGCTGACCTTCGTGATATGGCGCCTGAGCGGCAACCCGCTGGATGTCACCCGCATCAAGAACCGCACGGGTGAATTGTTCTACTGGGTGGCGATCCTGTTCTCCAACACCCTCGGCACCGCGCTGGGCGATTACCTGGCCGATGACTCGGGGCTAGGTTTTGCCGGTGGTGCACTGCTGATCGGCAGCGCCATCGCCGTTGTGGTAGTGGCTCGCTACTGGACGCGCATTCCAGGCGTGGTGTTGTTCTGGGTTGCGTTCGTGCTCACCCGGCCGTTCGGCGCCACCTTGGGCGACTTCCTCACCAAGCCCCACGAGAAGGGCGGCCTGGACTTTGGCACGGTCGGCTCTTCAGCGGTGCTGGGCGGGGTATTGCTGGTACTGGTACTGATGGCCACCTGGTACCAGCGCCGTGAACCGCGTCAGGCGTTGGAGATGTCCTGAGACTGCTATCCAATACCGGTGAGCAGATTAACTGGGGCCTCAAGCCGTACATCTTGGTTGCATGATGCATTCGCATGTATGAAAAAAGGCGCCCCGAAAACGGGGCGCCCTTCTTCATTACCGCAAGCTCACACTCACTCAGTGGTAATCCGCGAGTGCTGCTTGGTGTCCTTCATGGTCGCGTAAACCAGCAGCGAGCAGGCGATGCAGGCGGTGACATACCAGTAGAAGCCACTCTCCATGCCGGCGCTCTTGAACCACAGGGCCACGTACTCGGCGGTGCCGCCGAAGATCGACACGGTCAGGGCGTACGGCAGGCCCACGCCCAGGGCGCGGATTTCGGTGGGGAACAGCTCGGCTTTGACCACGGCGTTGATCGAGGTGTAGCCGCTGACGATGATCAGCGCCGCCATGATCAGGAAGAACGCGCCCCACCAGGTCTGGATGGTGTGCAGGGTGCTGAGGATCGGCACGGTGAACAGGGTGCCGAGCACGCCGAAGGCGATCAGGATCGGGCGACGGCCGATCTTGTCGGACAGGCCACCGATCACTGGCTGCAGGCACATGAACAGGAACAGCGTGGCAGCCGAGATGGTGGTCGAGTCGCTGATGCTCATGCCGACGGTGTTGACCAGGTACTTCTGCATGTAGGTGGTGTAGGTGTAGAAGGCCAGGGTGCCGCCCATGGTCAGGCCGACCACGGTCATCAGCTCCTTGGGGTGGCGCAGCAGGGTACGCATCAGGCTTTCCTTGGCCTTTTCCTTCTTGGTGAAGGAGGCGGTTTCTTCCATGCCGCGACGCAGGTACAGGGCAACCACGGCGCACAGCGCACCGATCACGAACGGTACGCGCCAGCCCCAGGCATACAGCTGCTCGGTGGTCAGGGTCTGTTGCAGAACGATCAGTACTGCCAGGGCGATGAGCTGGCCGGAGATCAAGGTCACGTACTGGAAGCTGGAGAAGAAGCCACGGCGGTCCTTGCTGGCCATTTCACTGAGGTAGGTGGCCGAGGTGCCATATTCACCACCCACCGACAGGCCCTGCATCAGGCGGGCGATGACCAGCAGGATTGGCGCGGCGACGCCGATGGTTTCGTAGCCCGGGGTCAGGGCGATGACCAGGGAGCCGGCGCACATCAGCAGCACCGAAGCCATCAGTGCAGCCTTGCGGCCTTTGCGGTCGGCGTACAGGCCCATCAGCCAGCCACCGATCGGGCGCATGAGGAAGCCCACGGCGAAGATCGCAGCGGTATTGAGCAATTGTGCGGTGGAATCGCCGGCCGGGAAGAAGGCCTTGGCGAAGTACAGCGAGAATGCGGCGTAGACGTACCAGTCGTACCATTCGACCATGTTGCCGATGGACCCGCTGAAGATCGACTTCAGGCGGCTGGCGGTGGTTTTTTCTGCGGCAGGCGCGGTGGCCGCCCCGGTGGGCAGGGAGGTGGCGTTATCCATCAGGGATACCTTCTCGTTGTTTTTGTGGAGCGCGCCGTGGCGCAGCTTGCCAAGGCGATTGCAGAAGGTGTGCCAAATGGGTGCGGCATGACCCAGATGGGGGCGCCTTGCGCCCTTCGCGGGCGCGCCCGCTCCCACAGGGACTGCGTGATGTCTGGCTTGTCGCGTTTCTCTGTGGGAGCGGGCATGCCCGCGAAGGGCTGCAACGCAGCCCCCCTCCCAACCCTATGCGTGAGCGGACTTTTGCTTACTGGCCAAGCGTGATAGGCGGATTTCCGCTCATTCTCGCCCGATAAAATCCTCGCGCACCAAGCCATGCCGTTGCATCTTCTCGTTCAGCGTACGCCGCGGCAGTTGCAAGGCTTCCATCACCGCCTTGATCTCGCCCCCATGCTGGCGTAGCGCCGCGCGCAGGCATTGCGCCTCGAACGCTTCCATCTGCTCGCCAAGCGATTGCCCGGCAGGCGCCACCTCGATGTTCAGCGAACCCAGCCCCAGCGCATGGCGTTCCGCCGCATTGGCCAGCTCACGCACGTTGCCCGGCCAGTCATGCGACAGCAAGTGCGCCAGTTGCGCGCCCGACAGCGGCGGGGCCGTACGGCCAAGCTTGTCGCCAGCAGCACGGGCAAAGTGCTCGAACAGCAGCGGAATATCCTCACGCCGCTCGCGCAACGGCGCCAGGCGCAATTCGGCCACGTTCAGGCGATAGGCAAGGTCTTCGCGGAAGCGCCCGGCGCGGGCCTCTTCGAGCAGGTCGGGCTTGGTCGCGGCAATGATGCGCAGATCGACGTCGATGCTCTGGTTGGCCCCCAGGCGCTCCAGCTTCTGTTCCTGGATCACCCGCAGCAGCTTGGCCTGTTGGGCCAGTGGCATGCTTTCGATTTCGTCGAGGAACACCGTACCACCGTTGGCGTACTCCAGCTTGCCGATGCGCTTGCCCTGGGCCCCGGTAAAGGCACCGCTTTCATGGCCGAACAGCTCGGCCTCGAACAGCGACTCGGGGATGGCTGCACAGTTGAGGGCGACGAACGGCTTGTCGGCGCGCGGGCCAAAATCGTGCAGGCAGCGGGCCACGCGCTCCTTGCCACTGCCGGTTTCGCCGCGAATCAGCACATTGACCGGCAGGCTGGCCAGGTCCAGCACTTGCCGCCGTAGTTGTTGCAGGCCCTGGGACATGCCCAGCAGCGTGCCTTCCAGGCGTGACTTGAGATCGGCCTGCTCGTGCAGCCGGCGGTTTTCCAGCACCAGCTGGCGCTTTTCCAGGGCCCGGCGCAGGCTACCCAGCAGGTGCTGCGGGGTGAAGGGTTTCTCCAGAAAGTCGTAGGCCCCGCTGCGCATGGCTTCCACCGCCATGGGCACATCGCCGTGGCCGGTCAGCAGGATCACCGGCAAGTCGGGGTCGTCCGCCTGCAGGCGTTCGAGCAATTGCAGACCATCCATGCCCGGCATGCGCACATCGCTGATGATCACCCCGGGAAAGTGCCGCGGCAGATGCGCCAGGCATTCCTCGGCGCGGGCGAACAGTTGCACGCTGAAGCCGGACAGGCTCAGCCATTGTTCGACCGCGGTGCGGATACTGGCTTCATCATCAATGACGATCACTGAATTCAACATACAGGCTCCAGGTCACGGGGCAGGGTAAGGCTCAGGCGCGCGCCGCCGGGCAGGTTTTCGGCCTGCAGCTGGCCACCGGCCTCATGAACGATACCGTAAGAAATGGCCAGGCCCAGCCCCAGGCCTTCGCCTACCGGCTTGGTAGTGAAGAACGGGTCGAAAACCTTGGCCAGGTCGGCCTCGGCAATGCCGCCACCCGAATCCAGCACGCTCAGCCGCCACTGCTCGCCGTCGGGCTCGATGCGGATCTCCAGGCGTTTGTAGCGCTTGTCGGCCATGGCGTCGAGGGCATTGCGCAGCAGGTTGATCAGCACCTGTTCCAGGCGAATGGCATCGCCGCGTACCCAGGCCGGGCGCGCGAGGTAAAGGGCTACCTCCACGTCTTCGCTGCGGATGCGCGCTTCCAGCAGGTGCAGGGCCTGGTCGACCACGGTGGCCAGGTCGAGGCGTTCGCGCAGGCCGACCGGGCTGTTGCGGGCGAAGGTTTTCAGGTGGCTGGTGAGCGCGGCCATGCGCGTGAGCATCTGCTCCAACGGTTCCAGTGCCTGGCGTGCTTCGTCATATCGGCCATGGTCGAGCAGCAGACGCAGGGTTTCCAGTTGCATGCGCTGGGTAGTCAGCGGCTGGTTGATTTCATGGGCCATGGCTGCCGACATCTGCCCCAGTGCGGCCAGCTTGGCCGATTGCACCAGCCCCTCCTGGGCGGTGCGCAGCTCACGGGTGCGCTCCTCGACCTGGCGCTTGAGCTCCTCCCGGCTGCGCTGGCGCAGGCGGGCCAGGCGCAGGCGCTGGCTGACGAACAGCGCAGCGAACACCAGGCTCAGCCATACGGCGGCGGCGCCGAGGGCAGCATTGCGGCCGTCGGCGGCGACCTGCGGCTTGCGCAGCAGGTGCAAGGTCCAGTTTTCACCTTCCAGCGGCAGGCTTTCCCACAGGTACTCGGTGCTGCCTTCCGGGCCTTGCACGCGGCTGAGGGTGCTGTTGGCGGCAAAACGGCTCAGCACCTGGTGTTGCAGCGGCACCAGCGGTTGCTTGTCGTACTGACGGGTTTCGGCCAGTTCGGCACGGTCGGCACCACTGAGTGGCTGCAGTTCGCGGTAGCGCCAGCCGTCCTGGTTGGCGATGAAGGTGATGCCACGGGCATCGCTGACCAGCAGGATATCGCTGCCCTGGCGCCACTCGCGTTCCAGTTCGGGGAATTCCAGTTTCACCACCATGGCACCAAGGAAGCGGCCATGCTCGTCGTTCACCGCGCTGGCGAGGAAGTAGCCCGGCACGCCACTGGTCACACCCACGGCGTAGAAGCGGCCACTGCCCTGGCTGCGGGTTTGCTTGAAGTAGGGGCGGAAACCGTAGTTGGAGCCCACGTAGCTGCTGGGCAGCCGCCAGTTGCTGGCGGCGATGGCCAGGCCGGTGCGATCGAGCAGTTCGAGGGTGGAGGAATTGGCGGCACCGTTGATGCGTTCGAGCTTGCGGTTCAGGGCGTCCTGCACCGGTTCGCTGACCGGGCCACGCAGGGCAGCGATCAGTTCCGGGTCCAGCGCCAGCACGGCGGGCAGGGCGCGGTAACGGTCGATCAGCGTGTGCAGGGTATTGGCATACAGGCTCAACTGCTGGCTGGCACGCTGGGCGTCGGCTTCCATGGCCTGGCGCTTGGCCTGGTACATGGCCCAGCCGGCGCTGAGGGCAGTGCCCAGCACGATCAACAAGGTGATCAGCCCCAGACGCAGGGCGCGAACGGAAAAGGGCATGGGGCGGATCCGGATGGATGGGATATCAGTGCCGGCCTCTTCGCGGGCTTGCCCGCTCCCACAGGAAATTCACAGCCCGATGGACTTGTGCAGTACCTGTGGGAGCGGGCAAGCCCGCGAAGGGGCCGGTACAGGCAAAACCTGTCAGTTACAGCAGTTCAAAGCTCTGCTGTTGCACCGCCTGGGAATCCAGCCCGACCTGGACATTGAATTCCCCAGGCTCGGCAACCCGCTGCAGTTGGCCATTGTAGAACTTCAGGTCTTCTTCGCTGATGCGGAAGCTCAACGTACGCGACTCGCCAGGCTTGAGCATCAGCTTCTGGAAATTCTTCAGTTCCTTCACCGGGCGGCTCATCGACGCCGATACATCCTGCAGGTACAGCTGCACCACGGTCTCGCCTGCCAGCTTGCCGGTGTTCTTCACCGTCACCTTGGCTTCCAGCGTGTCGCCACGCTTGAGGTCCTTGTTCGACAGCTTCAGCCCCGACAGCTCGAAGCTGCTGTAACTCAGGCCATAGCCGAACGGGTACAGCGGGCCATTGGGCTCCTCGAAGTACTGCGAGGTGTAGTTGCCCGGCTTGCCCGGCGTGAAGGGCCGGCCAATACGGGTGTGGTTGTAGTACATCGGGATCTGCCCTACCGAACGCGGGAAGGTGATGGCCAGCTTGCCAGACGGGTTGTAATCGCCGAACAGCACGTCGGCGATCGCGTTGCCACCTTCGGTACCGGCGAACCAGGTTTCCAGGATGGCGTCGGCCTGCTCACGCTCCCAGGCAATCGACAGCGGGCGGCCGTTCATCAGCACCAGCACCAGAGGCTTGCCGGTGGCCTTCAGGGCCTTGATCAGCTCCCGCTGGCTGGCCGGGATTTCGAGGGTGGTGCGGCTCGACGACTCGTGGGACATGCCGCGGGATTCGCCGACCACTGCCACCACAACATCAGACTGCTTCGCCGCCTTCACCGCTTCGTCGATCAGCACCGCAGGCGGGCGCGGGTCGTCGACGATTTCCGGAGCATCGAAGTTGAGGAAGTTCAGGTAATCGAACATCGCCTTGTCGCCGGTGACATTGGAGCCTTTGGCGTAGACCAGCCTGGCCTTGCCCTCCACGGCGCGGCGCAGGCCTTCGCGCACGGTCACCGAGTGCATCGGTTTGCCGTCGGCAGCCCAGCTGCCCATCATGTCGATCGGGGCATCGGCCAGTGGGCCGACCAAGGCGATGGTGCCGGCCTTTTTCAGCGGCAGCGTCTGGTTGCGGTTTTCCAGCAGCACCAGGCTGCGGCGCGCCACGTCACGCGCGGCGTCGCGGTGCAGGCGGTCGTTGCCGTAGTAGTCCTTCAGGTCGGTTTCGGCCTTGCCGATGCGCACGTACGGGTCCTTGAACAGGCCCATGTCGTACTTGGCACCGAGCACTTCGCGCACTGCCTGGTCCAGTTCGGCCTGGGTCACTTCGCCAGACTTCAGCAGGCCTGGCAGCTCTTCGCCGTACAGGGTGTCGTTCATGCTCATGTCGATGCCGGCCTTGATAGCCAGCTTGGCGGCTTCGCGCCCGTCGCGGGCGACGCCATGGCGGATCAGTTCCTGGATGGCACCGTGGTCGCTGATGGTCACGCCCTTGAAGCCCCACTCCTTGCGCAGCAGGTCGTTCATCAGCCAGGTGTTGGAGGTGGCCGGCACGCCGTTGATCGAGTTCAGCGCCACCATCACCCCGCCGGCACCCGCGTCGAGTGCGGCGCGGTAGGGCGGCAGGTAGTCGTTGTACATTTTCGGCAGGCTCATGTCGACCGTGTTGTAGTCGCGCCCGCCTTCCACCGCGCCATACAGGGCGAAGTGCTTGACGATGGCCATGATGCTGTCGGGGTTGGCCGGGCTGCTGCCCTGGAACGAGCGGACCATCACCTGGCCGATCTTCGAGGTCAGGTAGGTGTCCTCGCCGAAGCCTTCACTGGTGCGGCCCCAGCGCGGGTCGCGGGCGATGTCGACCATTGGCGCGAAGGTCATGTCCAGGGCGTCCGCCGCGGCTTCGATGGCGGCGGTGCGGCCGACCTTGGCGACGGCGTCCATGTCCCAGGTCGCGGCCATGCCCAGGCCGATCGGGAAAATGGTGCGTTCGCCGTGGACGGTGTCGTAGGCGAAGAACATCGGAATCTTCAGCCGGCTACGCATCGCCGCGTCCTGCATGGGGCGGTTCTCGGGGGCCGTGCGTGAGTTGAAGGTACCGCCGATGCGCCCGGCGGCAATTTCCTCGCGGATCTTATCCTTGGGCATTTCCGGCCCGATACTGATCAGGCGCAGTTGGCCGATCTTCTCGGCTTCGGTCATCTGGCTGATCAGATGGTCGATGAACGCCTGCTTGTCCTGCAGGGGCGGGGCGGAGGGGGCGGCGAGGGCCGCCTGACTGGCAAGGCCCATGGCCAGGCCCAGCAAAGACAGTTTCATCATCAATTCCGTTATGGGGCCTTTGCCGTATCCGCGGTGATACGTGCGCGGCCGAAGTTTTCAGGCGGCTATTGTTGTACGATTTGCAGGCATTTCTTCCAGCGGCGGATTATGCCTGAATATAGCGCCTGCGGAGGAAGCCCCGAATGCCGGGACAACAACTATAAGAACGCCCAAGAGACCGACGGCATGACCCCCTTAGACGAGTATCACCAGCGCCAGATCGCCGAAGCCATTGCCCGTGCCGAACGGCGTACCGATGCCGAGCTGGTGACAGTGCTGGCCCGCCGGGCCGATGACTACGCCTACTGGCCTTTGCTCTGTGCCGCCGTGCTGGCGCTGGCCGTGCCGGCCCTGTTGCACTGGCTGCTGGGCTGGCCCGGCGTGCGTGGCCTGCTGGTGGCCAATGTGTTGCTGTTCGTCAGCCTGTGCCTGCTGCTGCGCAACCCGCGCCTGGCCGGCTGGCTGATCCCCCGGGCATTGCGCCGCTGGCGCGCTTCGCGCCTGGCCCGCCAGCAATTTCGCGAGCAGAACCTGCAGGGCACGGCAGGCGCCACGGGTGTGCTGATTTTTGTCAGCGAGGCGGAGCGGCACGTGGAAATCCTGGTCGACCGCGGCATTGAGCACTACCTGGATGCCACGGTCCGCGCGGCCATCGTCGCCCGCTTTGCCGAACAGGTACGCCAGGGCCGCACCTTGCAGGGTTTTGTCGAATGCATCGAGGCGTGCGGCGAACTGCTCAGCGAGCACGTGCCGCCTACCCATGCGCGTAATGAGTTGCCCAACCGGCTGGTGATTCTCGATTGAGTCGGCGTGCGATGGCTTGACGCTTCCCCTGTGGGAGCGGGCGCGCCCGCGAAACTGGCGACGCGGTGTATGGCAACGGCTTCGCCGGTGTTCGCGGGCAAGCCCGCTCCCACAGGAAGTTGAGCACCCTGTAGAATGCGTGCATTGCGCCATGCGCTCCCCGCTATCCGAGGCACCGTTTTTCCATGTCCGCCAGTTCTTCCGCCCCCGCCGCGCCAGATGCGCGCGCCCAGTTTCTCGACCTGCTGAACGCCGCCCTGCACGGCAATACCTTGGTCAAACTGGTGCTGGCGCGCCATGTAGGTGCCGACCAGACCTTGCAGCGGATCGTTGCCAAGCCGCTGCAGGTCAAGGGCCAGCCGTGCCTGTCGCTGGTCTACCGCCACCAGACCCGCGACATCACCCGCAACCTGGCGCTGGACCAGGCCCAGGCGCTGGTCGCCGAGCTGTTGCCGGACAGCTTCCGTAACGCCCACTTGTTCGACGCCGACGGTGAAGTGCAGCTGACCTTCAGCAAGAAGGGCAAGCCCATGCTCCAGCGCCACGGCGCACAGGCACCGCGCGAAGCAGCCACCAGCAATAGCCATGACCGCGAGAAGAAGCGCTACCTGGAGCTGTCACGGCCGTTCCTGCGCGACCTCGGCGTGACGGATGCACAAGGTGCGCTGATCCCGTCCATGTCGCGCAAGTGGAAGCAGATCAACAAGTTCATCGAAGTCTTCGACCACGCCCTGGCCGGCGCCCCGGTGCCGGCGGATCAGGCGCTGCGGGTGGCCGACTTCGGTTCGGGCAAGGGCTACCTGACCTTTGCCATGCACGACTACCTGCGCAACAGCCTGGGCCGCGAGGCACAGGTAACCGGCGTCGAGTTGCGCCAGGACATGGTCGACCTGTGCAACGCCGCCGCCTCGCGCCTGGAGCACCCGGGCCTGGAGTTCCAGTGTGGCGATGTGCGCAGCGTGGTGCCCGAGGCCATCGAGGTGATGATCGCCCTGCATGCCTGCGACATCGCCACCGACTACGCCATTCACACCGGCATCCGTTGCAACGCCGCGATCATCATGTGCTCGCCGTGCTGCCACAAACAGATCCGCCCGCAACTGCACAGCCCGGGTTTGTTGCAACCGATGCTGCAGTACGGCCTGCACCTGGGCCAGCAGGCCGAGATGCTGACCGACAGCCTGCGCGCGCTGTACCTGGAGGCCTGCGGGTACGAGACCAAGGTGTTCGAGTTCATCTCGCTGGAGCACACCAACAAGAACAAGATGATTCTTGCAGTGAAGCGGCGGCAGGTGGGGGACAACGGCGCGTTGCTGGAAAAGATCGGGCAGCTCAAGGCGTTCTATGGTGTACAGGAGCATTGCCTGGAGACGTTGTTGCGGGCGGACGGGTTGCTGGCTGGCGTGTGATCTTCAACGGCTCTTGTGAAGCGCCGCACTCGTCAACACGTTATCCAGCAGTGGCGCATCTGAACCTTTCAGGGGCTCGGTTTCACCGACCGATGCACCGAGTTGGCGTGCCTGGCGGTACTCGCTGGGCGTGCAGTTGCTGACCTGCTTGAAGGCACGGGCGAAGTAGGAAGGGTCCTTGAAGCCGGCCTCATAGCCGATGCTGGTAATCGGCATCTGGCTGTTGACGAGGTCCATGGCCAGGTTCATGCGCTTGCTCAGGATGTAATCCAGAAACCCTACGCCGTTGACTTCCTTGAACAGGCGGCTGAAGCGGGCCGTGGTCATGCCGCAGCGCTGCGCGAGGTCCTTTTGATCGACGCATTCGCGAAAGTGCTGGTCGATGTACGGCATGACCTTGCTGAGCGCCTGATGCTTGTGGTGTTCGCCGGTCAGGCGAATGCTGTCGGGCAGGGAGGGGAGGTGATCGATGCGCTGCGCATTGCCTGAGGCCTTGCTGGCGCGGCGGATGTCGCAAAGCTGCTTGAGTCGCGTGGGAAAACCTGAACAGGGTCCAGCAGATTCGGCAAATCCGCCAGCTGGGCGGCGACGTAGCGATGCCTGAGCCGGTTGCAGTAGGCCCGGCCGTGCAGGTGACAACGGCATCGGCGCCTTGATGCCTACAGCTGACCGCGTTATTCGCTCAGGTGCGAGCTGGCGCCTCAATAGCCGATTCTGCCTGTCCGAGGGGATGCGTACTGGCATCAAAGAAATGCAGCTCCGTCCCTGACATATCCCTGAACCTATTCATAAAATGCTGCTTCTGGTTGATCACCGATGACTCGCTCAACGGCCTTATGGCAATAGACAGATGCTTCGGCCGGGCCTGTCGGATGGCTTCGAGCAGGTGCTGGTCACTGCTGTCCAGATGCTGCCCGAACAGGCATAGCCCTTGGCTTTCCTGCGCCAGCTGCCCCAGGCACCAGCCAAGGTAATCCGAGTTGCGGATGGCGCGCAGTTTCTCGTCGCTGCGATCTTCGTTGACGAACAACGGCACTTCGCCCGGAATGTTCACGGCAAAACCATCGAGCAATTCGGCGCTGTCGGCGCTGCGGTGGCGGGTGGTGCCGTCGGGTAGCTTGAGCAGGTGCAGGCCGCCATGCAGGTGCAGCACGCGGGTGCCTTCGCCGCGGGTGCGGCGCACGTCGAAGAAGCCTTGCTCGTCGAACAGTTTGGTGAAGCCGTGCGGGGCGTGTTGCACAGCCCACGGTAGCAGCAGGTCGTAGTTGCTGGTGTAGACGCTGCGGTAGCCGCGCAGGGCCTGGTTGAGGGTTGCCAGGGTGGCCGCCGGCATGAGTGGCCACGGCAGGTGCACCGTGCGGACGGCGTGAATCAGCGCTTCCTTGATCGAGTAGTAGCGGTTCAGCGGCGCGGTGGAGTTGATGGCCAGCGCGGCGTTGGTGCGTACGGTGGTGTTGAGGGCGCTGAGCACCGGCTCGAACAGTTCGGTGCCCAGTGACTTGAACAGTGCCTGGTCGCTGACGGCCAGGCCTTTCTTGCGACCGGCGCGTTGCGCTTCCTCGAACAGCGAGAAGTAGCCGAACGGCTTCCACAACGCGCGGCTGGCGCCGTTGCCCAGCAGCAGTGCGTCGCAAGGGTGCAGGGCGGCGAGTTCTGGCCAGGGGATGAGGGTGGCGTCGAGTGCGGGCATGCTGGGGTCCGTTGGGTGGAGCGAAAACGGGGCGACTTTAGCATGTCATGCAAGGTGTGCGAGGGTTGTATTCAGCCAACGGCCTTGCGGCGGCACTGACGGCAGCGCAATACCTGTGGAAGCTGGCTTGCCGGCGATAGGGCCAGTGGCAACCATGCATCTTTCAATTTTGCTCAGCCACTTCCACACTGCGGCTCCTGTTACGCCACACCCGATACGCACGGATGCCCGCCCGCACCGAGCCGAACAGCAGTTTGTCTTCCATCTCCCGGGCCATCCCCGAGCGCACCAGCATGCGCAGAAAGGTGCCGCGGGCGCGGGCTATGGCGAACAGGATACCCTGGGCCGCCAAGGTGTCGCGCACTTCGCGCAGGGCGGCGATGCCGCTGACGTCGATGCTGGTTACCGCTTCGGCATCGAACAGCACGGCCTTGGGCTGGTCGTGGCTCTGCACCGCTTCGAGCAGGCGCATCTTGAAATAGTCGGCGTTGAAGAACAGGATCGCGTCGTCGAAGCGGTACACCACCAGCCCGGGCACGGTACGGGCATCCTTGTGTTTGCGGATGTCCACCTGGCCTTCGGTGCCCGGCAGCCAGCCCAGCACCGCGTCGGTGGGCTGATAGATGCTGTACAGCAGGCGCAGGATCGCCAGGGTCACGGCAAACACGATGCCGGGCAGCACGCCCAGGCTCAGCACACCGACCGTGGTCAGCAGGCACAGCCAGAACTCGAAGCGGCTCAGGCGGCGGATATGCTTAAGCGACTTGATGTCGATCAGTCCCCAGCCTGCCATCAGCAGCACGGCACCCAGCGCGGCCTGCGGGATCCACGCCATCGGCGCGGTGAAGAACAGCAGGATCAGGGCGATGACCAGTGCTGCGATGATGCCCACCAGTTGGCTCTTGCCACCGACCATGTCGTTGACCGCAGTGCGCGAGTCTGCACCGCTGATGGCAAAGCCCTGGGAAACTCCGGCTGCCAGATTGCTTACGCCCAGGGCGACGAATTCGTGGTTGGCGTTGATCGCGTAGCCGTGCCGGGCGGCAAAGCTGCGTGCGGTGAGCATGGCGCTGCAGAAGCTGACGGTGGCGATACCCAGGGCGTCGCGCAGCAGGCTTTTCATTTCTGCCAGGTTACTGTGTGGCCAAGCCAACTGCGGGATACCGGCGGGTACCGGGCCGAGGATGGCGACGCCAAAGCGGTCGAGGCCGAACAGGCCGACCAGCAGCATGAACAGCGCGACCACTGTCAGTGCCGCGGGCAGGCGCGGGTAGCGCCGTGGTAGCCAGATCAGCAGGCCCAGTGCGGCGAGGCCGATGAACAGTGTTACCCAATGGATTTCGCCCAGGCGCTGGAAGAAGTTGATCAGGCTGAGGATGAAACCGTCGCCCTCGATTCTGAACCCCACCACCTTGGACAACTGCCCGGCGATCAGGCTCAGGCCGATGCCGTTGAGGTAGCCAATCAGGATCGGCCGCGAGAAGAAGCTGGCGATGAACCCGGCCCGGGCCACACCGGCGGCAATCAGCATGACCCCGACCAGCAGGGTGACGATCACTGACAGTTCGGCAATCCGGTGCGGCTCGCCCATGGCCAGCGGCGCCACGGCACCGGCGATCATCGCGCAGGTGGCGGCGTCGGGGCCGACCATCAACTGGCGTGAGCTGCCGATCAGGGCATAGACCATCATCGGCAGCACACAGGCGTACAGGCCGTACTGCGGCGGCAGGCCGACGATCTGCGCGTAGGCGATGGCAATGGGAATCTGGATGGCTGCCACCGACAGGCCGGCCTGCAGGTCGGCGTGGAACCACTCTCGGCGGTAGCGCAGCAGGTTGGCAAGGCCCGGTAGCCAGCGGGAGAGAAACATGCGTCGTCCTTTCGAAATGCTTCACGAGTCCATCCACGCATTGAAGCGGATCGGCAGGCAAATGGCCATGGGGCAGGTCAAAGGGAAGGGGGTGAAACGAAAAAAGGAGCCTGGGCTCCTTTTGACAGCGATGACGTTGCGGGAACGCCATGCGGGAATGCGATGTGGAGCGGGTAGAGGGAATCGAACCCTCAACTAAAGCTTGGGAAGCTTTCGTTTTGCCACTAAACTATACCCGCATCTGCGCTGCACTTTTTACCAGAACCCTCCACGAATTAGAAGCCCAAGTTATAAAAAAGCTTGTCGGCACCCCATTAGCCTGCGGGTATCGCCTACGGGGCGCCGATGCGCTCAGATGGCCAATGCATGCTGCCCCTGTTGTACGTGCTGGTAGCGTTGACGAGGTTCGCGCACGGTCGGCTTGAGGAAACCGAGCAAGACGCTGCGGGTGTTCTCGCAGGCGGCCTTGTTTTCCATGTCGAGGAAGTGGCCCGCGTCACGGATCACGCTGAACTGGCTCTTGCCCACATGCTTGCCGAACTGCCTGGCATCTTCGACGGTGGTGTACTCGTCGCGTTCGCCGTTGATGAACAGTACCGGGATGTCGATATTGCGTGCGCCGTTCAGGGCCCGCTCCAGGTCATGTTGCAGCACTTGGTTGATGTGGAAGTGCATCTGCGCGTACTCGTGGCTGTCCAGGCTGCTGACGTGGCGGTAGTTGAAGCGCTTGAACAGCGACGGCAGGTGCTTGCCGATGGTGTCGTTGACCAGGTTGCCGACCTGATAGCGGTCGCAGGCGGCCAGGTACTGGCAGCCACGGTTCAGGTAGTCGCGCATCGGTTCGTTGATCACCGGCGAGAACGAGCTTACCACCGCTTTCTTCACGTGCCGCGGCTGGTGCGCCAGCGCCAGCAGCGTACTTGCGCCCCCCCACGAGAACGACATCACGTGGTCTGCCTGGAAGTGCTCGATCAGCTCAAGAAGAATATGCGCCTCGGTCTCCTTGCTGATCAGTCGTTCCTGGCGGTTATGCGGCTTGGACTTGCCGGCATATGGCTGGTCGAACAGCACTACGTTGAACTGCGGGTGCAGGTTACGTACCGTCTGGGCGAACGAGGCCGTGGTGGCCAGCGAGCCATTGATCAGGATGATCGTTTTCTCGGCCGCATCCGCGCGATAGAACTCCGTGTAAACCCGATACTGACCTTGGATATCAAGTACAGCGATTTCTGGCCTCATGTCATCGACTCCTGGCGCAAAAAGGGTATTCGCGTCACCTAGGGTGCACGTTCTTTATGACAGGTAGGCATTTGCCTGAAGAGAAACCGGGTGGCCCTGTGTCGATCCTTGGCACGTGCGTCGACGGTATTGTTTTTGGCGGGCAATTTGCCGTGCCCCAAGGCATCAAGGCCCTGGGTGGCCGGCAAAAAGTGTCTTCGACCGCGAGCGTGACTTGTTAGTCACATGCGGACTGACGATTTGGATTCAAGCAGTGGAGCGGGGATCCCGCAAGTGCCGTTCGGGAGGAAATGTGACTTTTGTCGCTGAGCGGTCGTATGACGAGCCTGAGCTGTCTTTTCGGGCCTCTTCGCGGGCTTGCCCGCTCCCACAGGTACACCACAGGCCTCAGGGTTGATGTGATCCCTGTGGGAGCGGGCGAGCCCGCGAAGAGGCCCGAACAGTCCAACTAGACCGTCGCTATTTCATCCGCCGTGAGCTCACGAAACGCGCCAGGCGCCAACCCCGGGTCCAGCCGGATCGCCCCCATGCTCTCGCGGTGCAACCCCACCACCTTGTTATCGAAATGGCCGAACATGCGCTTCACCTGGTGGTAGCGCCCTTCGACGATCGCCAGCCGCGCCTGGCGCGGCCCAAGGATGTCCAGCTGGGCCGGCAGGGTGGTGAGGCCCTCGAAGGCGAAGTAGAAGCCCTCGAGGAACTTGGCCACATAGTGCTCGCCAATCTCGTCCTCGGTTTCCACCAGGTAGTGCTTGGGCAGCTTGGTCGCGGGCTGGGTAAGCCGCCGTGACCATTGGCCATCGTTGGTCAGGATCATCAGGCCGGTGGTGTTGAAGTCCAGCCGCCCGGCAATGTGCAGGTCCTCACGCAGCGCGGCGGGCAGCAGGTCGAGCACGGTGCGGTGTTGTGGGTCCTGGGTGGCACTGACGCAGCCAGTGGGCTTGTGCAACATCAGGTAGCGCGCCGGGCGGCCTGCCTGCAGCAGTTGGTCGTCCAGCTCCACGCGGCTGAATTCGCGCACCTCGGTCAGCGGGTCGCTGACCACCTGGCCATCCAGCCGCACACGGCGCTGCGCCAGCATCAGGCGGACTTGCTGGCGGTTGTGGCTGGGCAGGTTGGCGAGGAAACGGTCGAGGCGCATGACAAACGGTCAGTCGGAAGCGGGGGAACGAAGTTGTTCTTCGACGGCGGCGCAGCGCGGGCACAGGCAGGCTTTGTCGCGCAGCTCGGCGGGCAGGGCCTCGAGCACGGCACGGTCAATGGTCACGCTGTAACACCAGCAGGCCTGGGTGGCCCGGCGCGGGTCGGCCAGGCTGCACTGGTTGAGGGCGCCACACGCGGGGCAGTGCTGGTTGTCGGGCATGGCTGCCGCTCACCTGTATCAAATTGTTGCGGAAATGGCACTGCACCTTGGCGGTACTGTCTTATTCAATGTCGATGATCGCATTTCGCATCGACGCTCGCCAGCGCCGCTGTTCGGGCACTCCAGCGGTCCAGGAGGCCGCCATGTCCTATCGAATCCTGTTGATCGCCCTGCTGGGGCTGATGACTTCCGCCTGCGTTCCGTACTACGAGAGCGGGGGCTATTACCGATCGGACCACTACTACTCCGACCGTTATGTGTCACCGGATTATTACCGCTATGACCGCTATTACGTAACGCCGCAACCGCGCTATTACTACCAGCCGGCACCGCGCTATTACTACCGCTCGGCGCCAGCGCCTCATTACCGGTCTTATCCGCAGCCGGGGATGAAGCAGTGGCATGGCAACCCGCGCTATGACTATGGCAACCGCCAGCGGTATGACTATGGACGCGACCGGGACCGTCATGATTATCGAGGTGGTAGCCAGCGTTACCAGAATGACCGTTGGCATTCCAGTGGGCGGGGGGATGGTGACCGGCGTGGGGACGGGCGGCGTGGGCACGGGCAAGGGGGGAACTGGCAGCGGTAGGCGATGGGCTGCAAAGCAGCCCCAGGTACTCGAAGTTAACCCAGATCCGCCAGTGGGTGTCGCCCCTCCCATACCTTGGCAAAATGCGCCTCGACCACCGCCGCCGGCACTTGCGCCACATCGGGCCAGTGCCAGTGCGGCTGGTTGTCCTTGTCCAGCAAGCGCGCACGCACGCCTTCGCTGAATTCCGGGTGGCGGCAGCAGTTCAGGCTCATTGTGTATTCCATCTGGAACACCTGCGCCAACGACAGGTGCCGTGCCCGGCGGATCTGTTCCCACACCAGGTGGGCGGTCAGCGGGCAACCTTCATGCAACCGTTGGCCGGCATCTGCCAGCAGCGGGTCGGCATGCTGCTTGAGCCCCTCCAGCGCACGCCAGGCAGCGGCGGCGTCGGCCACGTCCAGCAACTGATCGATCACCTGCCGTCGCGGCAGCCACTGGGCTTCGGGCAACTCGGCGCAGGCGCGGTGCTGTTCGGCCTTGAGCAGGCTGTTCAATTGCAGGGCGGTCTGTTCCTGCCAGTTCAATTGCAGCAGTTCTTCGATCAGCGCCTCTTGCTGGTGTTCGCCCAGGAAGCGGTCGGCCAAGCCAAGGTGAAGGGCGTCGTGGGCATTGATCGGCGCGCCCGTCAGGCCAAGGAACAACCCCAGCTTGCCCGGCAGGCGGGCAAGGAACCAGCTGGCGCCCACGTCCGGGTACAGGCCGATGCTGATTTCCGGCATGGCCAGCCGACTGCTGGGGGTGACGATGCGCACATTGGCGCCCTGCAGCAGGCCCATGCCACCGCCCAACACATGCCCATGGCCCCAGCACAGCAGCGGCTTGGGATAGGTATGCAGGGCAAAGTCCAGGCGGTATTCGGCGGCGAAGAAGCTGGCGGCCAGCGGCGGCACGCTGCCGGGGTGGTCGCGGCAGGCTTGCACCAGCGCACGCACATCGCCGCCGGCGCAAAAGGCCTTGGCACCGTTGCCGCGCAGCAGTACACAGACGATCCCCGGGTCGCGAGCCCAGGCGTGCAACTGTTCGCCCAAGACCTCGATCATTGGCAGATTCAGGGCATTGAGCGCCTTGGGTGCATCCAGGGTGGCGATGCCGATGCGGGCGCCATCGGCGCCGGTGAGTACCTCGCAATGAATGGCCATGGACTACCTCGTGCAGGTCATCGCACAAGTATGGCTTGCCTGGCCGAACATGCCGGTCGTCGGTCGGATCGTTTGACAAGCGGGAAAGGCTTACCTAGTGTCGCGCCATTGTTTATGGAAGGCCCCATGACTGACGACGATCGCATCAAACTCGAACCCGGCTGGAAGGCCGCCTTGCGCGCCGAATTCGACCAGCCGTACATGCATCAGTTGCGCGAGTTCCTGCGCAGCGAGTACGCCGCCGGCAAAGAGATCTACCCGCCGGGGCCGTTGATTTTCAACGCGCTCAACTCCACACCGCTGGACCAGGTGAAGGTGGTCATCCTTGGCCAGGACCCTTACCACGGGCCGGGCCAGGCGCATGGCCTGTGCTTCTCGGTGCAGCCGGGCGTGGCCACGCCACCGTCGCTGGTCAACATCTACAAGGAGCTGCAGCGCGACCTGAACATCCCGATTGCCAATCATGGCTACCTGCAGAGCTGGGCCGAGCAGGGCGTGCTGTTACTCAACACGACCATGACCGTGGAGCGCGCCAATGCCGCGTCGCACGCCAAGAAGGGCTGGGAGTTCTTCACCGACCGGGTTATCCAGGTGGTCAGCGAGCAGTGCCCGAACGTGGTGTTCCTGCTGTGGGGCTCGCATGCGCAAAGCAAGCAGAAGCTGATCGACGGGACCAGGCACCTGGTGTTGAAATCGGTGCATCCGTCGCCGTTGTCGGCCTATCGTGGGTTCCTGGGGTGCGGGCATTTCAGCCGGGCCAACAGTTTCCTCCAGCAGCGCGGGCTGGCGCCGATCAACTGGGCGTTGCCACCGTTGTGATCACCTGAAAGACCGCGTCGCCTTCTTCGCGGGTGAACCCGCTCCCACAGGTACAGCGCTACCCTCAGGGCCTGTGTGGTCCCTGTGGGAGCGGGTTTACCCGCGAAGGGGCCGTCACAGTCATTCCGGGGTTGCATTCCACACCCGGAACAACGGCTCCGCCAGAAACAGCACGAACAACAAGCGCATCACCTGCAGCGCCGTCACCAGCGGCACCGACAACTGCAGGGTCTCTGCCGTCAGACTCATCTCGGCAATCCCGCCCGGCATCATCCCTAGCGTCAGCGAACGCAAGTCCAGCGCAGTCATCACGCTCAGCACCCAAGCGGCACTGCCGGCAATCGCCATGCACAACGCCGTGGCCACCAGGGTGCGCGCAAGGAACGAGGGTGCGCGGCGGAAGAATGCCCGGTTGAAGTGGCAGGCCAGGCCACTGCCGATCAGCCACTGACCAATCTGGCTGGCGCCATTGGGCAGGGTTATCTGCAGGTTGCCCGCCAGGCTCACCGTAGCTGCAACCAGCAATGGCCCGAACAACCATGGGTTGGGCTGGTGCAGGCGCTGCCACAGCAGGGCAACGGCAACGCCCAGTGGGGCAATCAATGCCAGCCATCCCCAGCTCACACTGCCGGTGTGATTCAGCGGTACCCCGTCACCCAGCAGGAACTTGAACAGTGCCGGCACGCACAGCACCACCGCCAGTACGCGCAGGCTCTGCGCCGCCGCCACCTGGCTGAGCACCGCGCCATTGCGCGCGCCGAGGTTGACCATTTCCCCCGAGCCGCCCGGCATGCTGGCGAAGAATGCCGTGGCACGGTCCTCGCCGGTGCGCCGCAGCAGCCATACGCTGATCACGCTGGACAGGGTGGTGAAAAGCGCGCCGAAGAAGATCAGCGCAAAATGGCTGGCCACCTGTTCGATCACCGCCGGGGTGAAGTGCAAGCCGATGCCTATACCGATGATCCACTGCCCGCATTTGCGGCCATTGGGAATTTCCGGCAGCTGCCAGGGCGTCAGGCAGCGCACCAGGATGATCGCCAGCAACGAGCCGACCATCCACGGCAAAGGCCAGCCGACCTTGCTGGCGGCAATACCGCCAGCAAGGCCGACCAGCCCGGTCGCGACAAACAACGGCAACCAGCGATCAGGCATCGGCCATCGCCCGGCGCTGCTGGCTGCGTTTGCGCCAGCTGCGCAGCAGCGGCAGGGTCAGCATGCAAAGGGTCAGTACCCACACCGACATGCTGATCGGGCTCGACCAGAGGATGCCCAGTTCGCCGTTGGAGATCGACAGCGCCCGGCGCAGGTTCTGTTCCATCAAGCCACCGAGGATGAAGCCGAGCAGGATCGGTGACAGCGGGAAGTCCAGCTTGCGCAGGATATAACCCATGATGCCGATGCCGACCATCAGGAACAGGTCGAAGGTGGTGGCATGCACGGCGTACACGCCGATCGCCGTGATGATGGCGATCACCGGTACCAGCGCCCAGTTCGGCACGGCGAGGATGCGGGTGAAGATGCGGATCATCGGGATGTTGAGGATCACCAGCATGATGTTGGCGACGAACAGCGAGGCGATCAGGCCCCAGACGATGTCTGGCTGCTGTTCGAACAACAGTGGGCCGGGGGTGATGTTGTACAGGGTCAGAGCACCGATCATCACTGCAGTGGTGCCCGAACCGGGTACACCCAGGGTCAGCATCGGCACCAGGGCGCCACAGCAGGAGGCACCGATGGCGGTTTCCGGGGCGGCCAGGCCACGGGCGTCGCCCTTGCCGAACTTGCCCTTTTCACCTGCCAGGCGTTTCTCGGTCATGTAGGCCACGGCACTGGCCAGCGTTGCACCGGCACCTGGCAGCACCCCCATGATGAAGCCCAGCAGGCCGCAGCGGATGTTGACCATGAACACCGAGGCCGCTTCCTTGAAGTTGAACAGCATGCGCCCGGTGGCTTTGACCGCCTGGTGGCCATGGTGGGTCTTTTCCAGCAGCAGGAGGATTTCGCTGATAGAGAACAGGCCCAGCACCAGCACTACGAACTGGATGCCATCGGCCAGGTGCACGCTGTCGCCGGTGAAACGGTACACGCCACTGTTGGCATCGATGCCGACTGCCGACAGGAACAGGCCGATCAGTGCGGCAATGAAGGTTTTCAGGGGCTTGTCGCCGGCCATGCCACCGAGGGCGACGATGGCGAATACCATCAGCACGAAGTACTCCGCCGGGCCGAAGGCGATCGCCCATTTCGCCAGCAGCGGGGCGAACAGCACCATGCCACAGGTAGCGATCAGCGCGCCGATGAACGAACTCCAGGCCGACAACGACAGCGCCACGCCAGCCAGGCCGTTGCGCGCCATCGGGTAGCCATCGAGGGTGGTCATGACGGTCGAGGCTTCGCCCGGGATGTTCAGCAGGATCGAACTGATGCGCCCACCGTACTCGCAACCCAGGTACACCGCCGCCAGCAGGATCAGCGCCGATTCCGGCGGCAGGCCAAGGGCGAAGGCAATTGGGATCAGCAGGGCCACGCCGTTGATCGGGCCCAGGCCCGGCAGCAGGCCGACCACGGTACCGATCAGCGTGCCGGTGAGGGCGGTGACCAGGTTGTAGGGGGACAGGGCGACGCCGAAGCCCTGGCCCAGGTAGCTCAAGGTATCCATGTGTCAGTTCTCCAGTACGCTGAGCAGGCCAAGGGGCAGGGGCACGTCCATCACGCGGTCGAACAGCCAGTAGAGGAACAGGCTCATGCCCGCCACCACGAGGGCGCTGTGCAGCCAGCGGCCGCCGTACAGGCGGGCCATGGGCACGCCGACCAGGATGGCGCTGAGGATGAAGCCCAGGGCTTCGAAGGTGCTGGCGAATACGATCAGCAGGCCGACGCAGGCGGCGATCTTGATCAGGGTTTCGCGGTCCAGTTCCGGCTCGTCGTCCTTGCGCACGATGGGCGTGGGGCGGAACACCAGGTACAGCAGGCCCAGGCCCATCAGGCCGAGCATCAACAGCGGGTAGGCGCGCGGGCCCACCGGTTCATAGGAAAACGCCGCCTGGTAAGGCCAGGCCATCACGGCCAGGGCGGCGCACACCGCCAGCAGGGCCAGGGCGAAGATGCGTTGCAGGATCATTGGATAGTCCTCATTGAACGCCGACCTTGTGGGAGCGGGCGTGCCCGCGAAACAAACACCGCGGTGCATGGCACCGGCTTTGCCGGTGTTCGCGGGCATGCCCGCTCCCACAGGGATTGTGGTGAATCCGACAGGCTTACTGGATCAGGCCAAATTCCCTGGCCAGTGCCTTGTAGTCAGCCACTTGCTTCTTCACATAGCCGTCCAGCTCTTCGCCGGTCATGGCGAACGGGAACAGCTCGCGCTGGTCACGCAGCTTGGCGAAGTCTTCCGAGGCCAGCATCTTGTCGAACGACTGCTTCCACCAGGCGTAGTCTTCGTCGCTCACCTTTGGCCCCAGGTAGAAGCCGCGCACCACTGGCCAGACGATGTCGTAGCCCTGCTCCTTGGCGGTGGGGATGTCTTTCATCTCGGGCTCGTCCAGGCGGTTTTCCGAGAACACCGCGAGGATGCGCATGTTGCCGCTCTGAATGTGCGGCATGGAGTCGGAGATGTCGGTCGAGCCGACCTGGATATGCCCGCCCAGCAACGCCGTGGCGATTTCGCCGCCGCCTTCCAGGGCCACGTAGCGCAGGTCACGCGGGTTGATGCCGGCGGCCTTGGCGATCAGGGCGGTCTGCATCCAGTCCTGACTGCCGACGGTACCGCCGGAGCCAATCACCACCTTGCTCGGGTCTTTCTTCAACGCCGCGACCAGGTCGTCGAGGGTCTTGTAGGGCGAATCGCTTTTCACCGCGATGGCGCCGTAGCTGGTACCG
Source organism: Pseudomonas sp. B19(2017) (assembly GCF_002113165.1). Taxonomy (NCBI): domain Bacteria; kingdom Pseudomonadati; phylum Pseudomonadota; class Gammaproteobacteria; order Pseudomonadales; family Pseudomonadaceae; genus Pseudomonas; species Pseudomonas sp. B19(2017). The sequence goes on along the minus strand of NZ_NEJR01000011.1, from coordinate 118,454 downwards.
ACCGCAGCCAGCCATTTCACCGCATTTTCGTCGAAGCGGCCGAACTTGCCCTGGGCCAGGTTCAGTAGCGAGCCACTGGACCAGGCCACCAGGGTGCCGGCATCGGCCGGGCGCTGGGCGACCACGGCGTTGTAGGCCACCGCGCCGACACCGCCAGGCATGTAGGTGACGCGCATTGGCTTGCTGAGGATCTTTTCCTGCACCAGGGCGCTCTGCACCAGCTTGCAGGTCAGGTCGAAACCACCGCCGGGCGATGCCGGGGCGATGCATTCGGGGCGTTTCGGTTCGGCAGCGAGGGCGTTGCCGGCCAGCAGCAGGCAGCCGGTAGCGAGGACGAGGCGGCGCAGTGAGTAGGTCATCGTCTTTCTCCGTGAGCGTTGTTGTTATCAAGTTATCGCTATGGGGTTACCACAGCGCCACGCTGTAGCTCACCAGCAGCCGCACCTCGTCCGCGTCGCGGGCGAAGTTGGAGCGGAAGGTGGCGTTGCGCATGCGCACGGCGACGTTCTTCAACGGGCCGCTTTGTACCACGTACTTCATTTCGGTATCGCGTTCCCACTCCTTGCCCTCGCCACCGGCGGCGCGGCTGACGTTGTCGCCGCTGATGTAGCGGGTCATGAAGGTCAGGCCGGGCACGCCGAGCGCGGCGAAGTTGTAGTCGTAGCGCGCCTGCCAGGAGCGCTCGTCGGCGCCGGCGAAGTCGTTGATCTGAACGAAGTTGACCAGGTACGGGTCTGCACCATCGACGTACGGGAACGCGCTGTCGCCGGACAATTGCTGCCAGGCGGCGCTGACCTTGTGCCCGCCCAGGGCGTAGCTGAGCATGCCATTGAAGGTGGTGTTGTCGATGTTGCCGGCCTTGGCGGCGCCGGCGTCGTCACTCACGGCCAGGCGCAGGTCGGCGCCCAAGGTGCCGGGGCCCCATGGCTGGGTGGCGACCATGCCGATGAAGTGCTGGCGGTAGATATCGTCGAGCTGGGCGAAGTGATAGCTGCCGGTGATGCGATCGGTGAACTGGTAGTCGAGGCCGGCGAGGTCCAGGTTGTCGGCGCTGAACGAGCCTCCGAAGCGGCCGTTCTTGTTGTTCAGGGCCAGGTCTTCCCAGTTGGTGTCGTTGCGGTCCTTGGCCTTGTCCAGTCGGCCGCCGGTGAAGGTCAGGCCCTTGACCTCCTTCGAGGTGAGCAGGCCGCCTTCGAAGGTTTGCGGCAGGATGCGCCCATCGTTTGGCTGCAGGGTCGGCAATTCGGGGATCAGCGTGCCGATCTTCAGTTCGGTTTGCGAAATCTTCACCTTGCCGGTCAGGCCTAGCTTGGAGTATTCATCGGCAGCCTTGCCGTCATCGTGGGTCGGCAGCAGGCCGGTGTCGGTGCGGTCGGGGCTGGAATCGAGCTTGATGCCGAGCATGCCCAGCGCATCCAGGCCGAAGCCCACGGTGCCATCGGTGTAGCCAGACTCGAAGTTGAGAATGAAGCCCTGGGCCCACTCGTCGCGCTTGGATTGCTGCGCACTGGTGCCGTCGCGGAAGTCACGGTTGAAGTACATGTTGCGGGTTTCGAAGGTAGCCGTGCTGTCTTCGAAGAAGGCGGCCTGGCTGATCGGGGCGACACCGGCAAGCGCAACGGCGCTGGCGATGGCGGAGGGGCGTGCGGCAAAGTAACGGGTAGGCGCGAACGCCTTCGGCTGCAATGACAGCATCACTGTTGGCTCCGTTTATTGTTCTTATTCGTTGCACCTTGCTGGTGCTTTTCTCGGCGCGAAGGGCGACCGTGGTGCGATGCTAGGCAACCAACCTTTCGCTAACCTTTCAGCGTGAAAGGTTTGTCGACAGGGCTTCACAGGCCTGCCGACAGCGGTACACTCCGCGCCACCGTCCCACCCGAGCAGGGAGAATCCGATGCGTGTGTTGCTGGTCGAAGACCACCTGCAACTGGCCGAAAGCGTGGCCCAGGCCTTGAAAAGCCATGGCCTGACCGTGGATGTGCTGCATGACGGCGTGGCCGCCGACCTGGCCCTGGCCAGCGAGGAATACGCCGTGGCCGTGCTGGATGTCGGCTTGCCGCGCATGGACGGTTTCGAGGTGCTGGCGCGTCTGCGTGGCCGTGGCAAGACCCTGCCGGTGCTGATGCTGACCGCGCGCAGCGACGTCAAGGACCGGGTCCACGGCCTGAACCTGGGGGCTGACGACTACCTGGCCAAGCCGTTCGAACTGACCGAGCTGGAAGCACGGGTCAAGGCCCTGTTGCGCCGTAGTGTGCTCGGTGGCGAGCGCCAGCAACGCTGCGGGCCGCTGGTGTACGACCTCGACACCCGGCGCTTCACGCTGGGTGGTGACCATCTGACCCTGACCTCACGCGAGCAAAGCGTACTGGAAGCGCTGATCGCCCGGCCGGGCCGGGTGATGAGCAAGGAGCAACTGGCCGCCCAGGTGTTCGGCCTGGATGAAGAGGCCAGCCCTGACGCCATCGAAATCTACATCCACCGCCTGCGCAAGAAGCTCGATGGCCAGCCGGTGGCCATTGTCACCTTCCGCGGCCTGGGTTACCTGCTTGAGCACCGCGATGCGTGACAACGGCAGCCTGCGCGGGCGCTTGCTCGGCAACCTGGCCTTGCTGCTGGTGGTGCTGATGCTGGCCAGCGGCCTCAGCGCCTACTGGAACGGTCGTGAGGCCGCCGATACAGCCTACGATCGCACTTTGCTGGCGTCGGCGCGGACCATCGCCGCCGGGCTGTCGCAGCGTGACGGTTCGCTGAGTGCGGATGTGCCCTACGTGGCCCTGGACACCTTTGCCTACGACAGCGCCGGGCGCATCTACTACCAGGTGCTGGACATCCAGCAGCGACTGATATCCGGTTACGAGAACCTGCCGCCGCCGCCGCCGGAGACGCCGCGTACCGACGATTACCCGGCGTTGGCGCGGTTCTACAACGCCACCTACCTGGGCCAGGACGTGCGCGTGGTCAGCCTGCTGAAGCCGGTGAGCGAGCCGAACATGAACGGCATGGCGGAAATCCGCGTGGCCGAGACCGAGGAAGCACGGGTGCGCATGGCTCGTGGCTTGATGGCCGATACCCTGCTGCGCCTGGGCATGCTGGCGCTGGGCGCGTTGGTGATGGTGTGGTTTGCCGTGAGTGCCGCGTTGCGGCCGCTGGAGCGCCTGCGCACGGCGGTTGAAGAGCGCCAGCCGGACGACCTGCGGGCCTTGCCGGTGGTACAGGTGCAGCGTGAGCTGGGCCCGCTGGTGCGGGCTTTGAACCATTTCACCGAGCGTTTGCGCGGCCAGTTCGAGCGCCAGGCGCAGTTCATCGCCGACGCCGCTCACGAGTTGCGCACGCCACTGGCCGCGCTGAAGGCGCGGGTCGAGCTGGGCTTGCGTTCGGCCGAGCCGCAGGAGTGGCGGCAGACGCTGGAGTCTGCGGCCCAGGGCACCGATCGGCTGACCCACCTGGCTAACCAGCTGCTGTCGCTGGCGCGGATCGAGAACGGCGCACGGGCGATAGCCGAGGGCGGCGCGCAGCGCCTGGACCTGAGCCAGCTGGCTCGCGAGCTGGGTATGGCCATGGCACCGCTGGCGCACAAGCGCGGGGTAGCGCTGGCCCTGGAAGCCGAAGCGCCGGTGTGGTTGAAGGGCGAGCCGATGTTGCTCAATGAGCTGCTGAGCAACCTGGTGGACAATGCCCTGGCCCATACCCCCGAAGGCGGCAACGTGATCTTGCGGGTGCTGGCACCGGCGGTGCTCGAGGTGGAGGACGACGGGCCGGGGATTCCCGAGGCCGAGCGTGAGCGGGTGTTCGAGCGCTTCTACCGGCGCAGTGCGCAGGGCAGTGGGCTTGGCCTGGCGATTGTTGGCGAGATCTGCCGGGCTCACCTGGCGCAGGTAAGCCTGCATGACGGTGCGAAGGGTGGGTTGCGGGTGCGGGTGAGTTTTATCGCAGATTGATGCAGCGCCGGTACGGGCCCTTTCGCGGGCAAGCCCGCTCCCACAGGTTCAGGCTTGCGCTGCCACTGTGGGAGCGGGCGTGCCCGCGAAAGGGCCGGCACAGGCTGGCGCAGATCAGCGCAACATGCTCCGCGCCTCGATCAGTTCATCCACTTCCAGCTCGGTACCAAACGGCAAGCCCAGGTGGCGGTACGCCGGCAGTGCCGCCAGCGGCCGGTGGCGCCCGCGCTGGCTGATGCAGCGGGCGATCTGCACGATGTCGATGTAGTCGATCTTGTCGGTCTGCCGGTCCAGGTCCTGCACCTGGCTGGGCAGGTTGACCAGTTGCTCCGGAAACTCCCAGGCCTTGAGGATCTTGTCGCCCAGCACCGGCTGGATCTGCTCGATCACATAGTGCAGGCACACCGGGTCGGACAGCAGTTCATTGTGCTCTTCGGCATAGATCAGCACCGGTAGCGCGCCAATCTGGTTGACCAGCCCGCCGAGAGTAGCCTGGTCGGGCTTGAGTTGCGTGTAGCGGCGGCAGAGTTCGTAGCTGATACCCGCCACATCCAGGCTGTTGGCCCATATGTCGCGTAGCTTTTGCTCGACCGCCGGCGCGCGGGCGTGGAATATCTGCTCGATCACCAGGCCAATGGCCAGGTTGCAGCTGTAGTTGATGCCCAGCCGCGTGATGGCGGTATGCAGGTCGGTGACCTCGACCGCCGCGCGCAGCAGCGGGCTGTTGACGACCTTGATCAGGCGTGCTGAAAGGGCCGCATCGCGACCGATCACCTTGCTCAGGGCCGCTACGCTGATCTCGCTGTCTTCCGCTGCCTCGCGGATGCTCAAGGCAACCTCGGGCAGGGTCGGCAGGACCAGGTCATCCTTTTCGATGGCATCGAGCAACTGTGCTTGAACCATCTCGGCCAGCTTGTTCATGGGCGTGTCTACCGCAGTGGTGGTGCGGCCCCGCCTCGTAGGCGGGGCAGGCTGGTCAGCGCTGGATTTCCCGGTCGCGGTCCAGTTCGTAAGGCAGGGTCAGCACCTGCAGGCGCGGGCCTTCGAGGCTGCCCAGGTGCAGGTTGTCGTCTTCCACCGCTTCGGCGCTGAGCACCGCAAGCAGTTCGCAGCCTGTGCCGTTGCTGGCAGCCATGACCACTTCACCGACCGACGAACCGTGGATGGGCGAGAAAATCTCGGCGCCCGGGGCCGGGATGGCCTGCTGGTCCAGTGCCAGGCGGTACTGGCGGCGCTTGAGCTTGCCCAGGTACTGCATGCGGGCAACGATTTCCTGGCCGGTGTAGCAGCCTTTCTTGAAGCTGACGCCGTCGACGGCCTGCAGGTTGATCATCTGCGGGATGAACAGCTCGCGGGTCGGCCCCATGACCTGGCCGATCCCGGCGCGAATCTGCCCCAGCAGCCAGTCGTTGAGGCTGCCTTCGGGCAACGCGGCAGCCAGTGCCTGGCGAACGCTGTCGGCGTTGCCCGCGGCTACCCACAGTTCCACGCGGCCGGCGGACGCGGCGATGGCGATCAAGCCGTCGTGGCGCACGGTGCTGCCGGCTGCCGCGGGCACATCGATCCCCAGCGCCTGCAGCGCCGCATCGCCGCCTTGCAGGCCGAAGCGTGCCCATGCCGCGCTCTCATCGGTCAGCGTGGCCTTGGAGAATACGGCGTACTTCTTCAGGTCGGCCAACTGGGCGTCAAGCAGTTCGCTGGCCATGGCCAGCAGGTAGCCGTTGCCTTCGGGCAGGATGCGGAAACTCGACTGCATGCGCCCCTTGACCATGCAGCGGGCGCCGAGACTGGCGTATTGCTGGCTGAGGTAGTTGATGTTGCAGGTCAGCTGGCCCTGCAGGAACTTGCCTGCATCGGAGCCGCGGACGGCGAGGATGCCCTCGTGGGACAGGGGGCAGAAGAAAGCGGAATCGGCCATGGGTCATCGCGGTGGCTAAAGACTGGCGGCCATCATAGAACGCCGGTAACAAAATAGGTAGTTGACTAGACCAATGCCCGGTGTCGCTTCGTTCGCCTGGCTGTATACTGGCGGGCCATTCGAGGAGGGCCCCATGGTCGAACAAACTGAACTCAACCGGCTTTTCTGGCACAGCCGCCGCGGTATGCTGGAACTGGACGTACTGCTGGTGCCTTTCACCCAGGAAGTCTACCCCACGCTCAACGAGACCGACCGCGAACTCTACGTGCGTCTGTTGAGCTGCGAGGATCAGGACATGTTCGGCTGGTTCATGGAGCGCACCGAGTCCGAAGACCCGGAGCTGCAGCGCATGGTCCGCATCATCCTGGACCGTGTCCAGCCCAAGTGAGTGCTTCGAGTGCCGCTGGCAAGGCTCGCGCCTGCTGCTGGCGGCCTACCTGGTGTGCCAGGTGCTGGCGTGGCTCGCCATAGGGGCGAGCCCGCTGTCCGGCTGGCAGGCCCTTGCCGTTGCCGCCGTCTGTATCGCCCACGCTGGCTGGGCCATCCCCCGACGTATTCTGCTGACCCATGAGCATGCCGTGACTGGCCTGCGCCGTGATGCGCGCGGCTGGCACGTGTTCAGCCGTGCCCTCGGCTGGCAGCCGGTGCGCTTGTGCCGCGACAGCGTGGCGTTGCCGGCGCTGGTGGTGTTGCGTTTCGAGCGGGCGGGGCGATGGGTGGGGGAAAGCCAATGTGTGCCGGGGGATGCGCTGGGGGCGGATGAGCACCGGCGCTTGCGGGTGCGGTTGAAGTTCAGCCGGCGCAGGTGGGCAGGGGTGAGCCGGGCATAAAGCCATACCGAGTTGGCTTCTTCGCGGGCTTGCCCGCTCCCACAGGTACTGCGCAAGGCTGCAAGGCAGCGGGATCTCTGTGGGAGCGGGCGTGCCCGCGACGCCGATTCAAATCGGGCTGAGGATGGTGTCCCTGGCCTCGTCCAGCATCCCCGGGTAGTCCAGCGTGTAATGCAGCCCACGGCTTTCCTTGCGCTGCATGGCCGAGCGGATCATCAGCTCGGCCACCTGCGCCAGGTTGCGCAGCTCGATCAGGTCGCGGCTTACCTTGTAGTTGCTGTAGAACTCATCGATTTCGTCCAACAACAGACGAATGCGGTGCTGGGCCCGCTGCAGGCGCTTGCTGGTGCGCACGATGCCGACGTAGTCCCACATGAAGCGCCGCAGTTCGTCCCAGTTGTGCGCGATGATCACATCCTCGTCCGAGTCGGTGACCTGGCTGGCGTCCCAGCCGGGCAGGGCCTTGGGCATGGTCACTTCGTCCAGGTGCGCCTGGATGTCGGCCGCTGCGGCACGGCCATAGACGAAGCATTCCAGCAGCGAGTTGCTGGCCATGCGGTTGGCGCCGTGCAGGCCGGTGAAGCTGGTTTCGCCAATGGCGTACAGGCCCGGCACATCGGTGTGGCCGCGGTCGTCGACCATTACCCCGCCGCAGGTGTAGTGCGCCGCCGGTACCACCGGAATCGGCTGGCGGGTGATGTCGATGCCAAAGGCCAGGCAGCGCTCGTACACGGTGGGGAAGTGGCTCTTGATGAAGTCGGCCGGCTTGTGGGTGATGTCCAGGTACACGCAGTCCACGCCCAGGCGCTTCATCTCGTGGTCGATGGCGCGGGCTACGATGTCGCGAGGGGCCAGTTCTTCCCGCGGGTCGAAGCGTGGCATGAACCGCTCGCCATTGGGCAAGCGCAGCAGTGCGCCTTCGCCGCGCAGGGCTTCGGTGATCAGGAAGCTCTTGGCCTGTGGATGGTACAGGCAGGTCGGGTGAAACTGGTTGAACTCCAGGTTCGCCACCCGGCAACCGGCTCGCCAGGCCATGGCGATGCCGTCACCGCAGGCGCCATCGGGGTTGCTGGTATACAGGTAGACCTTGGCCGCACCGCCAGTGGCCAGCACGGTGAAACGCGCGCCGAAGGTGTCTACCTCACCGGTGTTGCGGTCGAGCACATAGGCGCCCAGGCAGCGCTCGCCGGGCAGGCCGAGGCGGCGTTCGGTGATCAGGTCGACCGCCACGCGCTGTTCAAGCAGCTGGATATTCGGGCGCCGCCGAGCCTGCTGCAGCAGCGTGGTGAAGATCGCGGCACCGGTGGCGTCGGCAGCGTGGATGATACGCCTGTGGCTATGGCCGCCCTCGCGGGTCAGGTGGAACTCGAAACCGCCGTCGTCGACGCTGTAGTGCTCGTCACGGGTAAAGGGCACGCCTTGCTCGATCAGCCATTCGATGGCTTCGCGGCTGTGCTCGACGGTGAAGCGCACTGCCTCTTCATGGCACAGGCCGCCGCCGGCATTGAGGGTATCCTCGACATGCGACTGCACGGTATCGGTATTGTCCAGCACCGCCGCGACACCGCCCTGGGCCCAGAAGGTCGAGCCGTTGGCCAGGTCGCCCTTGCTGAGCACGGCGACGCGCAGGTGGCTGGGGAGGTTCAGTGCCAGGCTGAGACCGGCGGCGCCGCTGCCGATCACCAGGACATCATGTTGGAATTGTTGGCTCATGTCGGGACACTAGTATTCTTTGGAAGGGGCGCGGCACAATAGTCACGCGCCGATGGCATTGTGAAACTATCGTTAAGGCTGGCCGGGTTGCCTTTATAGCAGCCCCGGGTGGCCAATTTCCATGCCACTTGCCTGGTCGCGACAACCTTTATGGGAACTTTCCGACATGGCCGGAAATCCTATGAAGGCTGCCCACGCGCCACAACTTGCCGCGGCGACGCAGGGCGGCAGGCCTGTCCGGGCTGTCCCTGCGTACTCGAAACCTGATTATCGACGTAGCCGGCCGTGACCGTGCCGCGTCTTCCGTGCAAGCCGACCAAGGGCTGCAGGAAACTTGCTTGGAGGGGAGAACTTTTGCGCAAAGCCCGAGTCTATGGTTGCAAGCCTGAACGATGGCGGATGCAACGCTCCTTCGAGTTCATTGAGGAGTGTTCATGCTAACCCAGGAAGAGGATCAGCAGCTTGTCGAGCGCGTTCAGCGTGGTGACAGGCGAGCGTTCGATCTGTTGGTGCTGAAGTATCAGCACAAGATTCTCGGGTTGATCGTGCGGTTCGTTCACGATACCCACGAGGCCCAGGATGTAGCACAGGAAGCCTTCATCAAGGCGTACCGTGCGCTTGGCAACTTCCGCGGAGACAGTGCGTTCTATACGTGGCTGTACCGCATCGCCATCAACACGGCGAAGAACTACCTGGTGTCCCGTGGAAGACGGCCGCCAGACAGCGATGTGAGCTCCGAGGATGCGGAGTTTTACGACGGCGATCATGGCCTCAAGGATCTCGAGTCCCCAGAACGCTCGTTGTTGCGGGATGAAATCGAAGGCACCGTCCATCGCACCATCCAGCAACTGCCTGAAGACCTGCGCACGGCACTGACCCTGCGCGAGTTCGACGGGCTGAGTTACGAAGACATTGCCAGTGTCATGCAATGTCCGGTGGGTACCGTGCGCTCTCGAATCTTCCGCGCTCGGGAGGCCATAGATAAAGCCCTGCAACCTTTGCTGCAGGAAACCTGAGACAGCGGCGACAGCCAAGAGAGGAACCGCCATGAGTCGTGAAGCTTTGCAGGAATCGCTGTCCGCGGTGATGGATAACGAAGCGGACGAGCTTGAACTGCGTCGTGTGTTGAACGCCGTAGACGATGCTGAAACCCGTGCCACCTGGTCGCGTTACCAGGTGGCACGCGCAGCCATGCACAAGGAGCTGCTGCTGCCAAACCTGGATATCGCCTCGGCGGTGTCTGCCGCGCTGGCTGACGAAGCCGTGCCGGCCAAGGTCAAGCAAGGCCCATGGCGCAGCATTGGCCGCCTGGCGGTAGCTGCCTCGGTTACCGTAGCGGTGCTGGCGGGTGTACGCATGTACAACCAGGACGAGATCACTGGCGCCGAGCTGGCTGCCCAACAACCTGCCCAACAAGGCCTGACTGTGCCACAAGCCCAGGGCCCAGCCGTTTTGGCAGGCTATAGTGAGAGCAGTGAGCAACCGACCGGGCCGATGGCCAACGGCGTGCTGCAGAACCAGGCCGGCTGGGATCAGCGTTTGCCAGGCTACCTGCGCCAGCATGCCCAGGAATCTGCGCTCAAGGGCACTGAAACCGCATTGCCGTATGCCCGCGCCGCCAGCCTGGAAAACCGTTAAGTAAGGAGGATCATGCGCGCGCTACCTCTCCTGTCGCTGCTGATAGGCAGCTGCATGACGGTGCCAGCGTTGGCGGCCAATTCTTCGCCCGAGGCGAGCGAGTGGCTGAACAAGCTGGCACAGGCCGAGCAAAAGCAGAGCTACCAGGGCTCTTTTGTTTACGAACGCAACGGCAGCTTCTCCTCCCATGAGATCTGGCACAGGGTCGACGGCGGCAAGGTCAGCGAGCGGCTGTTGCAGCTCGATGGCACTGCCCAGGAAATCGTGCGCGTAGATGGCAAGGTAGAGTGTGTCAGCGGGGCCTTGGTCAGTGGTGTTACGGCTCCCCCGGACGCCGCGCAACGTGTTCTTGATCCGCTGAAACTGATGGGCTGGTATGACTTGAGCGTGGCGGGCAAGTCACGGGTCGCCGGGCGCGATGCCGTGATCGTGACGCTCACGCCGCGCGACCAGCACCGCTATGCCTTCGAATTGCACCTGGACCGTGCCACCGGCTTGCCACTGCGCTCATTGATGATCAATGACAAGGGGCAGTTGCTGGAGCGCTTCCAGATGACCCGTCTCGATACTGAAGTCCCCAGTGATGAAGACCTGCGTGCCAGCGCTGCATGCAAGCCGGTGCAGCAGGTGGCCGCTGCCAGTAATGACAAGGTCGTCGGCTGGCGTTCAGACTGGCTGCCGCCAGGCTTCGAACTGGTCAACAGCTCGGTACGCCGCGATCCGAAACATGACAGCACGGTCAGCAGCCTGATGTACGACGATGGTCTGGCGCGCTTCTCGGTATTCCTCGAGCCGGTCAAGGATGAAGGCGGTACCGACATGCGTACCCAGCTTGGCCCGACGTCGGCGGTTTCGCGTCGGCTGAACACGCCAAAAGGCAGGGTAATGGTCACCGTGGTCGGCGAAATCCCGTTGGGTACCGCAGAGCGCGTGGCGTTGTCGATGCGCCCTCTGGATGGTCCGGCACGCCAGTAATGGCGCGCTTTTGCGAGGCTGGCGTGTGGGCCATGCCAAGGCGCGTGGACATGCCGCTGAAATGAAATTAAAGCATTGTCATTTGCAATCCATCGGCAAATTTTCTATAGGTCAGGCTTCTTGGAGCCTGGCCTTTCCTGCTTTGTGCAGGGGCTTTTCTAAACTACCGCTCGTTGTGACGGGAGCCGTATGTCAATACCACGCTTGAAATCCTACCTATCGATGTTCGCCGCCGTGCTGATGCTCGGCCAGGTGCTCAGCGCCCAGGCCGAGGAAGCCCTGCCGGACTTCACTACCCTGGTCGAGCAGGCCTCGCCAGCCGTGGTCAACATCAGTACCAAGCAAAAGCTGCCGGACCGCCGCATGGCCGCCGGGCAGATGCCCGACCTGGAAGGTCTGCCGCCAATGTTCCGCGAGTTCTTCGAGCGCAACATGCCGCAGCAGCCGCGCTCGCCGCGTGGCGACCGCCAGCGCGAGGCCCAGTCGCTGGGTTCGGGCTTCATCATCTCCAGCGATGGTTACGTGCTGACCAACAACCACGTGGTAGCCGATGCCGACGAGATCATCGTCCGCCTGTCGGACCGCAGCGAGCTGCAGGCCAAACTGGTCGGCACCGACCCGCGTACCGACGTGGCCCTGCTCAAGGTCGAGGGCAAGAACCTGCCGACCGTCAAGCTGGGTGATTCCGAGAAACTCAAAGTGGGCGAGTGGGTGCTGGCCATCGGTTCGCCGTTCGGCTTCGACCATTCGGTGACCAAAGGTATCGTCAGCGCCAAGGGTCGTACCCTGCCCAACGACACCTACGTACCGTTCATCCAGACCGACGTGGCAATCAACCCGGGCAACTCGGGTGGCCCGCTGTTCAACATGAATGGCGAAGTGGTGGGGATCAACTCGCAGATCTTCACCCGTTCCGGCGGATTCATGGGCCTGTCGTTCGCCATTCCGATCGATGTGGCGATCGACGTTTCCAACCAGCTGAAGAAAGACGGCAAGGTCAGCCGCGGCTGGCTGGGCGTGGTGATCCAGGAGGTCAACAAGGACCTGGCTGAATCGTTCGGCCTGGACAAACCGGCCGGCGCCCTGGTAGCGCAGGTGCTGGAAAACGGTCCGGCAGCCAAGGGCGGCCTGCAGGTGGGTGACGTGATCCTGAGCATGAACGGCCAACCGATCATCATGTCGGCCGACTTGCCGCACCTGGTCGGCAGCCTGAAGGATGGCGAAAAGGCCAAACTGGAGATCATCCGCAACGGCAAACGCCAGAATCTCGACATAAGCGTTGGTGCCTTGCCGGACGATGATGCCGACATCGGTACCGGTGCCGAAGGCAGCGCCGAACGCAGCAGCAACCGCCTGGGTGTATCGGTGGCCGACCTGACTGCCGAACAGAAGAAGGCCCTGGAGCTCAAGGGTGGCGTTGTGATCAAGGAAGTCCAGGATGGCCCGGCCGCGATGATCGGCCTGCGTCCGGGTGACGTCATCAGCCACCTGAACAACCAGGCCATCGGTTCGGCCAAGGAATTCACCGAGATCGCCAAGGAACTGCCGAAGAACCGCTCGGTGTCGATGCGCGTGCTGCGTCAGGGGCGCGCCAGCTTCATCACCTTCAAGCTGGCTGAATAAGCGGCTTTGCAAGGCAAAAGGGCAGCTTCGGCTGCCCTTTTTTCATGAAAGTTCACAATTCCACGGCCAATGCCGTGTACAGCCCGATAGAGGAATCTCCCATATCCCGGCAGCTTAAGGTACAATTCCCGGCTATTTTTCGGCGGGCGTCCGGCTCGCAGCCTTTTCGAGTGTTGACCCGTGAGTGATTTGAGTCATATCCGCAATTTCTCCATCATCGCCCACATCGACCATGGCAAGTCGACGCTGGCCGACCGTTTCATCCAGATGTGCGGTGGCCTGTCGGCACGCGAGATGGAAGCCCAGGTGCTCGATTCCATGGACCTGGAGCGTGAGCGCGGTATCACCATCAAGGCCCACAGCGTCACGCTCAACTACAAGGCGCAGGACGGCAAGGTCTACCAGCTGAACTTCATCGATACCCCCGGCCACGTCGACTTCACTTACGAAGTTTCGCGCTCGCTGGCGGCCTGTGAAGGCGCGCTGCTGGTGGTGGACGCCGGCCAGGGCGTCGAGGCCCAGTCCGTGGCCAACTGCTACACCGCCATTGAGCAGGGCCTGGAGGTCATGCCGGTACTGAACAAGATGGACCTGCCCCAGGCCGACCCGGACCGCGTCAAGGACGAGATCGAGAAGATCATCGGCATCGACGCCACCGACGCCGTGGCCTGCAGCGCCAAGAGCGGCATGGGCGTGGACGAGGTGCTCGAGCGCCTGGTGCAGACCATCCCTGCTCCGGAAGGCGATATCGAGGCGCCGCTGCAGGCGCTGATCATCGACTCCTGGTTCGACAACTACCTGGGCGTGGTCTCGCTGGTGCGTGTGCGCCACGGCCGCGTCAAGAAAGGCGACAAGATCCTGGTCAAGTCCACCGGCAAGGTGCACCTGGTCGACAGCGTGGGTGTGTTCACCCCGAAACACTCCCAGACGGCCGACCTGAAGGCCGGCGAAGTAGGCTTCATCATCGCCAGCATCAAGGACATTCACGGTGCGCCGGTCGGTGACACCCTGACCCTGTCCACCACGCCTGAGGTGGAGGTGCTGCCAGGCTTCAAGAAGATCCAGCCGCAGGTTTACGCCGGCCTGTTCCCGGTCAGCTCCGACGATTTCGAGGACTTCCGCGATGCGCTGCAGAAGCTGACCCTGAACGACTCGTCGCTGCAATACATGCCGGAAAGCTCCGACGCCCTGGGCTTCGGCTTCCGTTGCGGCTTCCTCGGCATGCTGCACATGGAGATCATCCAGGAGCGCCTGGAGCGCGAATACGACCTGGACCTGATCACCACCGCGCCAAGCGTGATCTACGAGCTGGAACTGAAAACCGGCGAGACCATCACCGTAGACAACCCGTCGAAGCTGCCTGACGTCTCGGCGGTCGCCGATTTCCGCGAGCCGATCGTCACTGCAACCATTCTGGTGCCGCAGGAGCACCTGGGCAACGTCATCACCCTGTGTATCGAGAAGCGTGGCGTGCAGCGCGACATGCAGTTCCTCGGCAGCCAGGTGCAGGTGCGCTACGACCTGCCGATGAACGAAGTGGTGCTGGACTTCTTCGACCGCCTCAAGTCCACCAGCCGCGGCTATGCTTCGCTGGACTATCATTTCGATCGCTACCAGTCGGCCAACCTGGTCAAGCTGGACGTACTGATCAACGGCGACAAGGTCGATGCCCTGGCATTGATCGTGCACCGCGACAACGCGGCCTACAAAGGCCGTGCGTTGACCGAGAAGATGAAGGAGCTGATCCCTCGGCAGATGTTCGATGTGGCGATCCAGGCAGCTATCGGCGGCCAGATCATCGCGCGGACAACCGTCAAGGCGCTCAGAAAGAACGTACTGGCCAAGTGCTACGGTGGTGACGTCAGCCGTAAGAAGAAACTGCTGGAGAAGCAGAAGGCCGGTAAGAAACGCATGAAACAGGTGGGCAACGTGGAGATTCCACAGGAAGCCTTCCTCGCCGTGCTCAGGTTGGATAGCTAGGTCCTATGTCGCTAAATTTCCCGCTGTTGCTAGTCATCGCCGTCTTCGTCTGCGGCCTGCTGGGCTTGATCGACTTGCTGTTCCTGGCCCCGCGCCGGCGTGCGGCAATCGCCAACTACCAGGGCAGCGTCAGCCAGCCCGAAATGGCTGTGGTCGAACGCCTGGGCAAGGAGCCGTTGCTGGTCGAGTACGGCAAGTCGTTCTTCCCGGTGCTGTTCATCGTGCTGGTGCTGCGTTCGTTCTTGGTCGAGCCGTTCCAGATCCCTTCGGGGTCGATGAAGCCGACCCTGGAAGTGGGCGATTTCATCCTGGTGAACAAGTTCTCGTACGGCATTCGCCTGCCGGTGATCGACAAGAAGGTCATCGAGGTGGGTGACCCGCAACGCGGTGATGTGATGGTGTTCCGCTACCCGAGCGACCCGAACGTCAACTACATCAAGCGGGTGGTCGGCCTGCCAGGCGACGTGGTGCGTTACACCAACGACAAGCGGCTGTTCGTCAACGGCCAGCCGATTGCCGAACAACTGGTGGGCACCGAGCCGGGCACATTGGGCAGCGCCGAGCTGTACAAGGAAAAGCTCGGCGAGGCCGAACACCTGATCCGCAAGGAAATGAGCCGTTACCGCATGCCGCCGGACCAGCAATGGACCGTGCCGGCAGGCCATTACTTCATGATGGGCGACAACCGCGACAACTCCAACGACAGCCGTTACTGGGATGACCCGAACATCCCGAAGGAACTGCACGGCATGGTTCCGGACCGGAACATTGTCGGCAAGGCCTTCGCGGTGTGGATGAGCTGGCCAGAACCCAAGCTCAGCCACCTGCCCAACCTGTCGCGGGTCGGTCTGATCCATTGATACCCATCGGCGCTGGCCAGCAGGCAGCGCCGAATGCATTTCTGACATAGGCTGTGTTCTCAGGGATCGGGAGATTCGTCGCACGTTGCGGCGGGCCACAGCCAAACAGTCTTTCAGGATGTTGATTTGAACAACGCGTTGAACAACGAACGGGTGGCTGCATGAGTGCTCCCCTTGCCCGTCTGGAGCGAAAGCTCGGTTATACCTTCAAGAACCAGGACCAGATGCTCCTGGCACTGACCCATCGCAGCTACGCCGGGCGCAACAACGAGCGCCTGGAGTTTCTCGGTGACGCCATTCTCAACTTCGTCGCCGGCGAAGCGCTGTTCGAGCGCTTCCCGCAGGCCCGCGAAGGCCAGCTGTCGCGCCTGCGCGCGCGCTTGGTCAAGGGTGAAACCCTGGCCCGACTGGCCCGTGGTTTCGACCTGGGCGACCACCTGCGGCTGGGGTCGGGTGAGCTCAAGAGCGGTGGCTTCCGCCGCGAGTCGATCCTGGCTGATGCACTGGAGGCGCTGATTGGCGCCATCTACCTGGACGCCGACATGGAAACGGCCCGGGAGCGCGTGCTGGCGTGGCTGGCCGATGAGTTCGAAGGCCTGACCCTGGTCGATACCAACAAGGACCCGAAGACCCGCCTGCAGGAGTTCCTGCAGTCGCGCAGCTGTGAGCTGCCGCGTTACGAAGTGGTGGATATCCAGGGCGAACCGCACTGCCGCACCTTCTTCGTCGAATGCGAAGTGGTGCTGCTGAACAACAAGAGCCGTGGCCAGGGCGTTAGCCGGCGTATCGCCGAGCAAGTCGCCGCCGCGTCTGCACTGATCGCCCTGGGCGTGGAGAATGGCAATGACTGATAGCAACCCGACCCGCTGCGGCTACGTGGCCATTGTCGGCCGCCCGAACGTGGGCAAGTCGACCCTGCTCAACCACATCCTCGGCCAGAAACTGGCGATCACCTCGCGCAAGCCGCAGACAACCCGCCACAACATGCTCGGCATCAAGACCGAGGGTGACGTGCAGGCGATCTACGTCGATACCCCCGGTATGCACAAGGCCAACGACAAGGCCTTGAACCGCTACATGAACCGCAACGCCTCGGCGGCCCTGAAAGACGTCGACGTGGTGATCTTCGTGGTCGACCGCACCAAGTGGACCGACGAAGACCAACTGGTGCTGGAGCGTGTGCAGTATGTGACCGGCCCGCTGATCATTGCGGTCAACAAGACCGACCGCATGGAAGAGAAGGCCGAGCTGATCCCGCACTTGCAGTGGCTGCAGGAGCAATTGCCGAACGCCGAGGTCATGCCGATTTCCGCGCAGCAGGGGCACAACCTCGAAGCGCTGGAAGCCCAGATCGCCAAGCACTTGCCCGAAAACGATCACTTCTTCCCGGAAGACCAGATCACTGACCGCAGCAGCCGCTTCCTGGCTGCCGAGCTGGTGCGCGAGAAGATCATGCGCCAGCTGGGTGCCGAGCTGCCGTACCAGATCACCGTGGAGATCGAAGAATTCAAGCAGCAGGGCCATGTGCTGCACATTCACGCGCTGATCCTGGTCGAGCGTGACGGCCAGAAGAAGATCATCATTGGCGACAAGGGCGAGCGCATCAAGCGCATCGGCTCCGAGGCGCGCAAGGACATGGAAGTGCTGTTCGACTCCAAGGTCATGCTCAACCTGTGGGTCAAGGTTAAAGGCGGCTGGTCCGATGACGAGCGCGCCCTGCGTTCGCTGGGCTACGGCGACCTCTAAGCAATACTGTTGGGGCCGCTGTGCGGCCCATCGAAGCGGTTCGTCGCCACGACAAGCCAGCTCCCACACCGACAGCGTCGACTTCAAGTCATGTGCAGTACCTGTGGGAGCTGGCTTGTCGTGGCGACGAACCGCTTCGATGGGCTGCAGAGCAGCCCCAATTAGCAGTATTGCCGGGGCGCAGGTAACGAGTGATCTTTGATGGAACAGCCAGTCGGCCAACCGGCCTACGTCCTGCACAGCCGTGCCTACAAGGAAACCAGCGCGCTGGTGGACTTCTTCACCCCGCAGGGCCGTGTGCGTGCCGTGCTGCGCCGTGCGCGCGGCAAGGGTGGCAGCCTGGTGCGGCCGTTCGTGCCACTGGAGCTGGAGCTGCGCGGGCGTGGCGAGCTGAAGAATGTAGGCCGCATGGACAGCGCCGGCATCGCCGCCTGGCTGCACGGCGATGCCCTGTTCAGCGGGCTGTACCTCAACGAACTGCTCATGCGCCTGCTGCCCGCCGAAGCGCCTTTCCCGGCGCTGTTCGAGCACTACACCCTGACCTTGCAGGCCTTGGCCGCTGGTCGCCCGCTGGAGCCGCTGCTGCGCTCCTTCGAATGGCGGCTGCTGGACGAGCTCGGTTACGCGTTTTCGTTGCGCCACGACGTCAATGACCAGCCGATCGCGGTCGACGGCCTGTACCGCTTGCGTGTGGATGCCGGCCTGGAGCGGATCGAACTGGTGCAACCCGGGCTGTTTCGCGGTACCGAGCTGCTGGCCCTGGCCGAAGCCGACTGGGATGCCCCTGGTGCCTTGCTCGCCGCCAAGCGCCTGATGCGCCAGGCACTGGCGGTTCACCTGGGGGCAAAGCCGCTGGTCAGCCGGGAACTGTTTCGCAAGCGCTGATCACGACGTATGCTGTGGGGCTCAATCTTCAGGAGAGCCTTTCGTGACTCACAGCAACCGCATGCTTCTTGGCGTAAACATCGACCACGTGGCGACCCTGCGCCAGGCCCGGGGCACGCGTTACCCTGATCCGGTCAAGGCTGCCCTGGATGCCGAGGAAGCAGGCGCCGATGGCATCACCGTGCACCTGCGTGAAGACCGCCGGCACATTCAGGAGCGTGACGTGGTGCTGCTCAAGGATGTGCTGCAGACCCGCATGAACTTCGAGATGGGCGTCACCGAAGAGATGATGGCCTTTGCCGAGAAGATTCGCCCGGCGCACATCTGCCTGGTACCGGAAACCCGTCAGGAACTGACCACCGAAGGTGGGCTGGACGTCGCAGGCCAGGAGGCGCGGATCAAGGCGGCGGTTGAGCGGCTGTCCCGTACCGGTGCGGAAGTGTCGCTGTTCATCGATGCCGACGAGCGGCAGATCGAGGCCTCGCGTCGGGTTGGTGCGCCGGCTATCGAGCTGCACACCGGGCGTTACGCCGATGCCGAAACCCCGACCGAGGTCGCTGAAGAGCTCAAGCGTATCGTCGATGGCGTGGCGTTTGGCGTGGGGCAGGGGTTGATCGTCAATGCCGGCCATGGGCTGCATTACCACAACGTCGAGGCGGTGGCGGCGATCAAGGGCATCAACGAGCTGAACATCGGCCATGCGCTGGTGGCGCATGCGTTGTTTGTCGGCTTCAAGGCGGCCGTGGCCGAAATGAAGGCGCTGATCGTGGCGGCTTCGCGCTAATCGTTGGTCGCCTGTACCGGCCTCTTCGCGGGCTTGCCCGCTCCCACAGGGATTGCACAAGCTTCAAGACCTGTGGGAGCGGGCAAGCCCGCGAAGAGGCCAGCACAGGCGGTGGATTACTCGGCAGGAAACACCAGGGTAAACCGGGTAGGCCCCAAGGGGCTGCTGCTGACTTCGACCCGCCCGCCATGCAACAGCATGATCGATTTCACGATTGCCAGCCCCAACCCGGTCCCGCCCTCCAGCCGCGAGCGCCCCGAGCCCACCCGGTAAAACCGCTCGAACAAGCGCGACTGGTGCTCTTCAGCAATACCAGGCCCCTGGTTCTCTACCGAAAGCCGAATTTCGCTACCCAGGCGCTCGATGCGCAACTCCACAGGCTTGCCATCGGGACAGTGCCGAATGGCATTGCTCAACAGGTTCGACAACGCCCGTTGAAACATCAGCCGATCCCCCAATGCCGTCCCCCAGCCCTGAACACGCAGCTCAACGTCTTTAAGTTCGGCGCTGAACGCGAACAGTTCGACAACCCGAGCAGTCTCGTCGGCCATTGCCATGGGTTTCAGCACTACCTGGGCTTGAGGCTGGCTGACCTGGGCGAGAAACAGCATGTCGTTGATGATGCGGTTGAGCCGGGTCAGTTCTTCGATGCTGTCTTCCAGCACTTCCCGGTAGTTGGCGTTATCCCGCTCACGGGCCAGGGTCACCTGGGCCTTGCCCATCAGGTTGCTCAACGGCGTACGCAACTCGTGGGCCAGGTCATCGGAAAACTGCGACAGCTGGCTGACGCCCTGGTCGAGGCGGTCCAGCATCACATTGATGCTGCTGGCCAGTTCTGCCAGTTCCAGCGGCAGGCCGGTAGCGGGCAGGCGATGTTGCAGGTCCTGGGCCGATACCCGCCCGGCAATGCGCCGGAAGTGCCGCAGTGGCTTCAGGCCGCGCTGCATCAGCCACCAGGCGCCGGCGCCAATCAGCAGTAACAGCAGCGGCAGCGCGAGCAGGGTGGAATGCAGGTAGGCTTGCAGCAGGGCGTTATCGTCGGCGCGGTTGAGCGACATCATCACCTTTACCGGGGTGTCGTCGCGCAGGCGCATCAGCCGGGTCACGGTGAGTATCTGGGTGCCACCGCTGTCGCGCCAGGCATGGAAGGTCAGGCTGGCATCGGTGCGCAGCTCGCCGACCTGCGATTCCAGCGCTGGCCCGAGGCTGAGCAGATGCGGGTGGCGGCCTTCGAGAGCCAGTACGGTGAGGCTTAGGTTGTCGTGCCCCATCACCAGATCGAGCAAGGGATGGGCGCGACTGCCCAGGTCTTCGCTACGCAGGTCGACGCGCAGGTTGTGCTCGACCTGCAGCATCTTGCGCGCCAGGTCCTTGCGTGCGCGGCTGTCCAGTTCGTGATCGAGGGCGAACACGGCCAGGCAGGCCAGTAGCAGCACCAGGGCGGCGCCCATCAGCGTCATGCTCAGCCCCAGCCGCAGTGACAGGCTGGCGTTGTTCAAAAGCGTGCCTCGAGCACGTAGCCGACGCCACGCAGGGTATGGATCAGCTTGTCGTCGAACGGGTCGTCGATCTTTGCCCGCAGGCGCCGGATCGAAACCTCGACCACATTGGTGTCGCAGTCGAAGTTCATGTCCCACACCAGCGAGATGATCTGGGTGCGCGACAGCACTTCGCCGGTCTGGCGCATCAGCAGGTGCAGCAGGGCGAATTCCTTGGCGGTCAGGTCGATACGCTGCCCGGCGCGGTAAGCGCGGTGGCGGCCGGGGTCCAGTTCCAGATCGGCGACGCGCAAGGTGCTGGGCTGCAGTTGCTGGTCGTTGCGGCGCAGCAGGCTGCGGATGCGCGCCAGCAGTTCGGGAAACTCGAAGGGTTTGAGCAGGTAATCGTCGGCCCCCAGGTCCAGGCCCTTGACCCGGTCGGCCAGGCGACCGTGAGCGGTGAGCATCATGATGCGCGTGGCCGATTCGGCGCGCAGCCGCTGCAGCACGGTCCAGCCATCGAGCTCGGGCAGGTTGACATCGAGAATGACCAGGTCGTAGGGCTGCTGGCGGGCCAGGTGCAAGCCATCGGTGCCGGTGTGGGCGCAATCGACCACGTAGCCGTTCTCGCGCAGGCCCTGCTGCAGGTAGTCCGCGGTACGCAACTCGTCCTCGATGATCAGTAGGCGCATGGGTGGGCTCGGTGTGATGACGGGGGGGCGATTCTCGACCCTGTAGTGACATCAGGGTCAAGGCGCAGGATGTTACGGCATGAGAAAGGGCCTGCGGTGCAGATAACGGATTTGTAATGCTGCTGTTATCTAGCTGTCTGATCCGGCCTCTTCGCGGGCACGCCCGCTCCCACAGGTACACCACAGATTTCGACAACTGTGGTGTACCTGTGGGAGCGGGCGTGCCCGCGAAGAGGCCGGATCAGGCAAAACAAGGCCACATTGCAAGACTGTAATCCCCGCCTCACCTTGCCGTTAGCTAGCCCTCGCTAGGATGGCCGTGTCTGATCGGTTATCACGAGGCAACCACGATGAACCTGACCAAATACCTGCTGCTGGTCACGCTTGCCCTTGGCAGCGCCAGTGTTTACGCCGAGGGCGGTGCTGAACGTTCGAAACAATTCTGGCAAGCGTTCCGCGAAGACCAGCAGCGCCTGCACGGTGACAAGCAACAGGCCATTGCCGAGCGTGAGCGCAAGGCGCAGGAAAAGGCCCGCGAGTTGGCCAAGGACTGAGGTAACAGCACCTGCGCCGCGACAGCTCCTCGGCGCAGGTGTATTCAGGCGCCCACTCCGGGCGCTTTTTTTATTTGCGCGCCAGCAGGGTGGCGCGGCGTGGTGCCGGCAGGCCTTCGAGGGTTTTGCTGTGGTCGTTCGGGTCAAGGAAGTCGCCCAGTGACTGGTAGCGCATCCACTCGGTGCTGCGCTGTTCCTCGACGCTGGTTACGCTGACGTCGACGCACCGCACATCGCTGAAACCGGCACGGCGCAACCACCGCGCCAGAGCCGGCACAGACGGCAGATACCAGACGTTGCGCATCTGTGCATAGCGGTCCTCAGGTACCAGCACCTGGTTTTCGTCACCCTCGATCACCAAGGTTTCCAGCACCAGCTCACCGCCTTTGACCAGGCAGTCCTTGAGCGCCAGCAGGTGCTCGATGGGCGAGCGGCGGTGGTAGAACACGCCCATGGAAAACACCGTGTCGAAACCTTCGAGGTTGGCCGGCAGGTCTTCGAGAGCGAACGGCAGGTGCCAGGCGGGCAGTTCGGGCAGGTATTGCTGGACGGCCTGGAACTGGCAGAAGAACAGCCAGTTGGGATCGACGCCTATCACCATGTCGGCGCCGGCACCGAGCATGCGCCACTGGTAATAGCCGTTGCCGCAGCCTACGTCGAGCACGCGCTTGCCCTTGAGGTCCAGGTGCGGGCCAACCCGGGACCATTTCCAGTCTGAACGCCATTCGGTGTCCACATGTACACCGAACAGGTCGAACGGCCCTTTGCGCCAGGGTGACAGGCCCATCAGTGCCTGGCGCATCTGCGCGCGGGTCGCGTCGTCGCAGTCGCAATCCAGGCGCAGCCCGTTGACCAGGTCGATTTCGCTTGGCTGCAGGGCGGGCAGGGCCTCCAGTGCACCGCGCCAGCGATCGAGGTCACCGTGGCCCTTTTCCAGCTTGGCTTCCAGTTGCGCTTGCAGGCCTTGCGACCAGGAAGCCAGGGGCGTGCCCGCCAGGCGGCGGACGAGAGGGGACAGATCGATCATGGCAGGGCTATCAAAGAGGCGAAGTTAAGGCATTGGAACCAGGGCACCACTTTCGAGAAACCGGCAGCGCGCAGGCGTTCCTTGTGGGCTTCGAGGGTATCAGGCCTCATCACGTTTTCAATGGCGCTGCGCTTCTGGGCAATTTCCAGCTCGCTGTAGCCATTGGCACGCTTGAAGTCCAGGTGCAGTTCATTGAGCAGGTCCTGCTCTTCGTCATCGGCGAAGCGCAGTTTTTCCGAGAGGATCAGTGCGCCGCCGGGCAGCAGCGCCTGGCGGATGCGGCCGAGCAGCTCCAGGCGCTGGTCGGGGGCGATGAACTGCAGGGTGAAGTTCATCGCCACCACCGAGGCGGGCTCGAAGGGCAGGGCCAGGATGTCGGCTTCCAGCACCTGCACCGGTAGCAGTTCCTGGAACATCGAGTCCTGGGCAGTGAGGTACTGGCGGCAACGCTCGACCATCGCCGCGGAGTTGTCCACGGCAATTACCCGGCAGCCGTCACTGCGCACATGGCGGCGCAGCGACTGGGTGACGGCGCCCAGCGACGCACCCAGGTCGTACAGCGCGGTGTGCGGCTGGGCGAAGCGCGCGGCCAGCACGCCGAGGTTCTCGACGATAGTCGGGTAGCCCGGCACCGAGCGCTTGATCATGTCCGGGAACACACGCACCACATCCTCGTTGAAGACGAAGTCGGGCACCTGCTCCAGGGGCTGGGCGAAAAGGCGGTCGGGTTGTTTGCTCACGGCGGGCTCGATACAGGGTGAAACGGAGGCGCATTTTAGCCAAAGGCCGCGATTCTTGCCATGTCAGCGCTTCAGGCTCAGGGCGTTCATACCGCAGCCGCTGCGGTCAGCGGACGACGATCCGGCAATCGAAAGTCTGTACCGGGGCAACATCTGCCGCCCAGGGCTGCTGGTACACCAGCACCAACTGGCCATCGCCGGTGCTGCTGGCCTGGTAGCGCCAGGTCGAGACACCGGCGCTGCCGACCACATTTTCTTCTTCCGGGGCGCTATACACCTCCGGGCCGAGGCTTTGCAGCACGTTCGCGGCCGGGTTTTCGACCCGCCAGCGGTAACCGGTGGACGGGTTGCTCGGCAGGGTCAGGGTCAGTGCCTGGCCAACCTGCAGGCGCGTTGGGCATTCGCTCTCGGCGTCCAGTGCGACGGGTTGCGTGGGCTGTTGGGCGCAGGCAGAAAGCAAGGCGAAGCTCAGGGGAACGAGCAGACGAGGGGCGGTCATGTTGGCTCCGTAGGCTGGCGATGGCCTGAGGATAACCGATGATCGAGGAGATTTGTGTTGTCTTTGCCGGCCTCTTCGCGGGCTTGCCCGCTCCCACAGGTATTGCACAGTATTTGAAAACTGTGATTTCCCTGTGGGAGCGGGCAAGCCCGCGAAGGGGCCGGAGCAGCTCAGAACAGGACTTTGGCCACGTCGGCAAAGCGCTTGGCGAAATGCACCGTCAGGCCTTCGCGCAGGTAGTCCGGCAGCTCTTCGTAGTCCCCGCGGTTAGGCTCCGGCAAGATCAGCTCGAAGATCTTCTGCCGCCGCGCCGCGATCACCTTCTCGCGCACACCACCAATCGGCAGTACTTGCCCGGTCAGGGTCAGCTCGCCAGTCATGGCCACGCCCTTCTTCGGCGCCTGGTCACGGGCCAGCGACAGCAGGGCGCTGGCCATGGTGATGCCGGCACTCGGGCCGTCCTTGGGCGTGGCGCCTTCGGGCACGTGCAGATGAATGAACGCTTCGTTGAAGAAACCAGGGTCGCCACCAAACTGCTTGAGGTTGGAACTGACGTAGCTGTAGGCGATTTCGGCCGACTCTTTCATCACGTCACCCAGCTTGCCGGTCAGCTTGAAGCCGCGGTTGAGGGTGTGGATACGGGTGGCCTCGATCGGCAGCGTGGCGCCACCCATGCTGGTCCAGGCCAGGCCGGTGATCACGCCTTTGCCGGCCAGCACCTGCTCGCTGCGGAACACCGGCATGCCAAGCGCGGCTTCCAGGTCCTTGGTGCCTATCTTAAGCTTGGCCTGGGGGGCATCCAGCAGCTTGACCACTGCCTTGCGCACCAGCTTGCCCAGTTGTTTCTCCAGCTGGCGCACCCCGGCTTCGCGGGCATAGCCTTCGATCACCGCGCGCAGGGCGCTGTCACTGATGGCCAGGCTGGTCTTGGTCACGCCGGCCTTTTCCAGCTGCTTGGGCCACAGGTGGCGCTTGGCGATGGCCAGTTTCTCTTCGGTGATGTAGCCGGACAGGCGGATCACTTCCATGCGGTCGAGCAATGGCCCGGGGATCGAGTCCAGGGTGTTGGCGGTGCACACGAACAGCACCTTGGACAGGTCCAGACGCAGGTCGAGGTAGTGGTCGAGGAAGTCGACGTTCTGCTCCGGGTCGAGGGTTTCCAGCAGCGCCGAAGCCGGATCGCCCTGGTAGCTCTGGCCCATCTTGTCGATCTCGTCGAGCATGATCACCGGGTTCATCACTTCGACGTCCTTCAGGGCCTGCACCAGCTTGCCGGGCTGGGCGCCAATGTAGGTACGGCGGTGGCCCTTGATCTCTGCCTCGTCACGCATGCCGCCGACACTGAAGCGGTAGAACGGCCGGCCGAGCGATTCGGCGATGGACTTGCCGATGCTGGTCTTGCCCACCCCCGGCGGGCCCACCAGCAGCACGATCGAGCCACTGATCTCGCCTTTCCAGGCGCCTACGGCGAGGAATTCGAGAATGCGTTCCTTGATGTCATCGAGACCGGCATGGTGCTGGTCGAGGACTTTGCGCGCGTGTTTGAGGTCGAGCTTGTCCTTGCCGTACACGCCCCAGGGCAAGGCGGTGGCCCAGTCCAGGTAGTTGCGGGTGACGGCGTACTCGGGCGAGCCGGTTTCGAGAATGGCCAGCTTGCCCATCTCCTCATTGATGCGCTTGCGCGCCTGGTCCGGCAGGGTCTTGCCTTCGAGACGCTGCTCGAACTGCTCGAGGTCGGCGCTGCGGTCGTCTTTGGTCAGGCCCAGTTCCTGCTGGATGACCTTGAGCTGCTCCTTGAGGAAGAACTCGCGCTGGTGCTCGCCGATCTGGCGGTTGACCTCGGCCGAGATCTCGTTCTGCAGGCGGGCTACCTCGACTTCCTTGCGCAGCATCGGCAGGACCTTTTCCATGCGCTTGAGCATGGGTACGCAGTCGAGCACTTCCTGCAGCTGGTTGCCGGTGGCCGAGGTCAGGGCAGCGGCGAAGTCGGTGAGCGGCGACGGGTCGTTGGGGCTGAAGCGGTTGAGGTAGTTTTTAAGCTCTTCGCTGTATAGCGGGTTGAGTGGCAGCAGCTCCTTGATCGCATTGATCAGCGCCATGCCGTAGGCCTTGACCTCGTCGGTCGGCTCGGCGGGCTGGCGCGGGTATTCGACCTCTACCAGGTACGGTGGGCGGTGGTGCTTGAGCCAGGTGCGGATGCGTACCCGGGTCAGGCCCTGGGCGACGAACTGCAGCTTGCCGTTTTCGCGGCTGGCGTGGTGCACCTTCACCAGCGTTCCGTACTCCGGCAGCGCCGAGGTGTCGAAGTGACGGTGATCTTCAGGCGGGGTGTCCATGAAGAACAGGGCCAGCGTGTGGTCTGGCGTCTTTGCTACCAGGTCGAGGGTTTCTGCCCAAGGCTCTTCATTGACGATGACCGGCAGCACCTGGGCCGGGAAGAACGGACGGTTGTGGATCGGGATCACGTAGACCTTGTCCGGCAGCTGCTGGCCGGGCAGGGCGAGGGCGTGGCCGGTTTCGGCCTGGGGAGTGGTGTGTTCGACTTCGCTGTGTTCGTCGGGATGTTCCGGGAAATCCTGCTGGTCGCTCATGGGGCACCTGCGTGAATGACTATGGTGCTTAGATGGGGCGCGGGGGGATGGGTTTCAATGGTAGATGAAGGGGCCAGAGGGGAGTGATGCCTGTACCGGCCTCTTCGCGGGTAAACCCGCTCCCACAGGTACGGCGCCGACCCTGGGTATAGCGCCGTACCTGTGGGAGCGGGTTTACCCGCGAATGCGGCAGCAGGTCCACTGCCGCCCCTCAGCATTACTCAGCCAGTTTGTAAGCGATGATGTAATCGCCCATCCTGGTCCCCAGCGAGCCATGCCCGCCGGCGGTCACCAGCACGTACTGCTTGCCATCCTTGCCGCTGTAGGTCATCGGCGTGGCCTGGCCACCCGCTGGCAGGCGGGCTTTCCACAGCTCCTTGCCGTTGTTCACGTCATAGGCGCGCAGGTACTGGTCCAGGGTGCCGCTGAGGAAGCCGACGCCACCGGCGGTGACGATCGAGCCACCCATGCTCGGCACGCCAACCGGCAGGCCGATCGGCACCGGGGTGCTGTCGCGGGTGGTGCCGTTCTTGTGCTTCCACACCACCTTGTTGGTGAACAGGTCGATGGCGGCGACATAGCCCCAGGCCGGGGCCTGGCACGGTACGCCCAGTGGCGACATGAACGGATGCATGGTCACTGCGTACGGCGCACCGGTGTTCGGCTGCACGCCGCTGGTTTCGCTTTCGCGCTTGCTGCCCTCGGCCACCTGCTCACGCGGGATCATCTTCGAGACGAAGGCCATGTAGTTGGGCGAGGTGAACAGCAGCTGGCGCACCGGGTCGACCGACACGCTGCCCCAGTTGAACACACCAACGTTACCCGGGTAGACCAGCGAGCCTTGCTCGGACGGCGGGGTGTACTGGCCTTCGTAACGCAGCTCGCGGAACTGGATGCGGCACAGCATCTGGTCGAACGGCGTGGCGCCCCACATGGCCTGTTCGGTCAGCTCAGGGCCCAGCAGGTTGAGGTCGGAGCGGGCCTGGGTCGGCGAAGTGTGATCGCCTTTCACCGCACCTTGCGGGGTGGGGATTTCGCGGATCGGCACGATCGGCGTACCGTCGCGGCGGTCAAGCACGTACAGGCTGCCTTGCTTGGTCGGCACGATGATTGCCGGCTTCACGCCGTCGTCGGTCTTCAGGTGGACCAGGGTCGGCTGGCTACCCACGTCCATGTCCCACAGGTCGTGGTGGGTGAACTGGTAGTTCCAGCGGGCCTTGCCGGTGGCAAGGTCCAAAGCGACCACGCCGGCACTGTACTTCTCGGCACCTGGGGTACGGTCGGCGCCCCACTGGTCCGGGGTCTGGTTGCCCAGTGGCAGGTAGATCATGCCGAGGTCTTCGTCGACGCTGGCGATCGACCACATGTTGGCCGAGTTGCGGCTGTACATCTTGCCGGGGGCCAGTGGCTGGGTGTCGTCCGGGTTGTTGCTGTCCCAGTTCCACACCAGGTGGCCGTCGTGCACGTCGTAGGCGCGGATCACGCCGGACGGCTCGTTGGTCGACTCGTTGTCGGTGACGTGGCCACCGATGATCACCAGGTCACGGGTGACTGCGGCTGGCGAGGTGGAGTAGTAGCCGCCAGCGGTGAACGGGCCGATACCGGTGGTAAGGTCGATCACGCCCTGGTTGGCGAAGCCTTCGCAGACCTTGCCGTTGTCGGCGTTGATGGCGATCAGGCGGGCGTCCGCAGTCGGCAGGTAGAGGCGGCGAGGGCAGGCCTGGGCCACGGCCTGGCCGGCGTCGGTAATTTTCGGTGCCGGGCGGCCGTCGCGGCTGACGTAGCGGTTTTCGTCATAGTACGAAACGCCACGGCAGGTCATGTGGGCAAAGCCCTTGAAGGTGCCGACCGGGCTCTTGACCTGCGGGTCGTAGCGCCAGATTTCCGCGCCGGTGTCCGGGTCCAGGGCCAGCAGGCGGCTGTGCGCGGTGCAGGCATAGAGCATGCCGTTGACCTTCAGCGGGGTGTTCTGGTTGGTCAGCTCCACCGGGTCGTTTTCGGTCGGCAGGTCACCGGTGCGGATGCGCCAGGCCTCTTCAAGACGGTAGGCGTTCTGCGGGGTAATCTGGCGCAGCGGCGAATAGCGGTCGCCGTGCTCGGTGCGGCCGTAGGCCTGCCACTCGCCGTCGGGCATGGCCGGGGCGGCGCTGGCCATTTCGCTGCTGTCGCGGCCCAGTTCGCCGAACACCTCACCGGGGTGGGTGAACTGGCTGCCCAGGGCGCAAGCGCCCGAAGCGACCACTGCAACGCTGAGCAGTGCAGTGTTGGCCTTGCTGGCCGGGCCGATCAGCGGGCGACGCGCCCAAGGCAACAGCAGGACCACGCCGATGGCAAACCAGATGGCCAGGCGCGGTACCAGTTGCCACCAGTCCAGGCCCACTTCGAGCAGTGCCCATACGGTGCTGCCCAGCAGAACCAGGCCGTAAAGGCCCAAGGCGATGCGGCGCTGGGCCAGCAGCAGGATGCCCGCCAGGGCAAAGCCGATACCGGCGATCAGGTAGTACAGCGATCCGCCCAGCTGGCTCAGCTTGATGCCACCGGCCAGCAGGGCCAAGCCCATCAGCAACAGCAGCGCGCCGATCAGACGCGGTAGCCAGCGGCTTCCATTGTTGGCACCTTCAGTGCTCATCGTAGGTTCTCCGTCAGGTCAAAAAGGGGTTAGAAACTGCTCTGGATCTTCAGGCCGCCGATCAGGGCGTCATCGACCTGCGACACCCCGCCCGGGTGGCGGATGTACTGCAGGTTGGGGCGTACCGTGAGCCAGTCGGCCAAGTGGATGCCGTAATACAGCTCGGCGCTGTACTCGGTGTCCTGCACCGGCAGGAAACCGGGGTTGTCGTAGTCGTCGATGCCGCTGGCCTGGTTGGCCAGGCGCGCGTTCTTGCGGTAGGCAGGGTTGACGTGCACGCGGGCGAGGGCGAAACCGATGTCGTCCTTGGCGCGGGCGTCGAATGGCCCTTTGTATACCAGTCCTGCCTGAACATAGTTGTCGATGGCATTGGTCTTCTTGTCGTGCACCGTGGCGTTGGCGAACAGGCTCAGGCCACGCGACTGGTCGGACGCCAGCGAAGTCACCTGCTGCTGGGCGCCGAGCCACAAGCCGTGCTTGCTCGAACTGCTGCGGTAGGCGGCGCCGCTGAGGGCTGCCGGCTGGCCGTTGCTGTCCTTGAGAACATCCTGTGCCTTGGCATTACTGTAGTAGTAGCCGGCGCGATATTCCCCTTTCAGACCATTGACCCGTGGGCTCCATACCAGTTCTATCGGCATTACCGCCCCTTGGGTGCCACTGCCGCTGAGCTTGAAGCCGTTGCCCGATTCCAGGTTGGAGGGGTTCTGCTCGAACACGCCAACCTGGGCATAGAGCGCATCATTGAGGTTGTAGCGCACGCGCAGGGCCCACTGGCTGACCGGCCAGTTGTACCAGATGCCACCCACCCAGTTGCCTACCTGCGAACCGCAGAAGGCCAGGTTCTGGAAGTCGCAGGGGAAGCTGTTGAAGTCTTCGCCCTCGCCGAAACGGCCGAGTTTCACGTCCAGCGCGCCGTCGAAGTACTTCTGCTTGACCCACAGCTGCGTCAGCCGCCAGGTTTCGCCACGGCCCCAGACTTCCTGGGCCGAGGTGAAACCGCCGACTCGCGGGTCGTTGATGCGGTCGTTGCTGATGTTGTCGCCATGGCGCTCGGTGATGGTCAGCTGGAATTCGGTGTCGTGCCAGCCAAGGATCTTCTCCAGGTCCAGGTGGCTGCCGAAGGTGAACTGGTCGCTGTAGCGCGCGGTGCGGTCGTGGTCGTGGCCACCGTGCAGGTTGCTGCCCATCTCGCCGGTGTAGCCGAGAGTGAAGTCGTAACCTTTTTCCAGCAGTTCGCTGCGGGTGCCACCCCAGTCGCCGAGCATCCAGGGCGAGTCGCTGGCGAACATCTCGCTGGCGCCGGCGTGGGTCGCCAAGGCACTGAGGGCAAGGCCGATGTAACAGGTTTTGGGCAGTTGGAGCATGAGATAGCGCTATCTTTTGATTATTGAATAAACGGCAAGCGCATCGAAGGGCGGGCCCTTCAATGGATATGGCACAAGATGGTTTCGATGAAGCGATTCAGCTTTCGGCGGGGAGGATATAGCGGAAGTTGTAAGAAAAAAAGACAAATTGTCGCAGTGGATTGTTGCCCATATGGCAACAGTCCAGGGCTTGCGTGCTCTTTGTGGGAGCGGGCGTGCCCGCGAACACCGGCGAAGCCGGTGCCATCCACCGCGTCGGCTTCTTCGCGGGCACGCCCGCTCCCACAGATATCGGATTGCTCAGAAGGTGGTACGCAGGCCCACTTCCACGCTGCGCCCCGGCGCCGGCGCGATATCGCGCAGGATCGAGCTGGCATAGCGCACGGTCTGGTCAGTCAGGTTCTCACCGCGCACAAACGCCAGCCACTGGCTCTGGCCAACTTCGAAGCGGTAGCCAACGCTGGCCCCCAGTGTGGTATAGCCGTCAGTGCTGGTTTCGTTGGCCGGTTTGCGATGCTGCGACGCAGCGTGCTGCACATCGACCCGCGCCTGCCAGCGGTCCAGCTCCCAGACCAGGCCGCTGTTCAGGCGCAGTGGGGCGATGCGCGGCAGCGGCTCGCCACTGTCGAGGTTCTTCGCCCGGGTGTAGTCACCAGAGAGCTCCAGGGCGAAGCTGCCATAGCGGTTCTCGGCCAGTTGCCAGCGGTCCTGGGCCTCGATGCCATAGAATCGCGCCCGCACGCCCTGGTACTGGTACTCCGGGAAACCGTCATGGTCGTGATCGTGGTCGTGGTCATCCTCGCCATGGTCGTGGTCGTGCCCCTCGCGCAGGTTGCCGGTGCCGATCAGGCCGATGTAGTTGCGGAAGTGGCTGTAGAACACCCCGACACTGCCCTTGTGGGTGCCGTTGTCGAAGCGCAGCGCCAGGTCGGCGGAAATGGCTTTTTCCTTGTTCAGGTTGGCGTCGCCGACCTCAAAGGCCCCAGTGGCCACGTGGGCACCGTTGGCATACAGCTCGTAGAAGGTCGGGGCGCGCTCGGTGTAGCCAAGGTTGGCGGCCAGCGCCCAGATCGGGTCGAGCTGGTACACCGCCCCGGAGGACAGGCTGAAGGCGTTGAAACTGCTGGCGCTGTCGGCGCCGACGAAGTTTTCGTTGCCTTTGGCATCCGGGTCGACCCGTGTGTGCTCCAGGCGTGCGCCCAGGCTCAGGTTCAAGCGCTCGCTGGCTTGCCACTGCTCCAGCATGAACAGCGCCAGGCTGTCGGTGTCGGTGTGCGGGACGAAGGCTTCCTCGCCCAAGGCGGAGAATTCGTTGCGGCTGACCTGGGCGCCGATCACGCCTTCCACCGGCCCGAGCGGTTGGTGGCGTGCTTCGATGCGTGCTTCATAGCCCTTGTTCCTGAAGGTGGTGTGAACCTCGCCTTCTTCGATTTCACGGTGCTCGTAGTCGGTGTAGCCGGCATCGACCTTGACCGAAGTGAACGGGCCTTCCAGGTCACGCAACTCGGAAGCGAAGGCGTAATGGTCCTGCTTCATGTCCAGGCGCACACCTGGTTCGGCCACCGAACCATAGTTGCTGTCGTAGCGGCTGTATGACAGGCCGGCATAGCCATGTTCCCAGTGGTAGGCGCCACCCACGGCACCACCGTCCTGGCGGCCGTCGCTGTTTTCCAGGCGGTGCTTGCTGCCGGGCTCGTCGGCATCACGCACCTTGGAACTGCGCGCGTAACCGGGGATGCGCAGGTCGTTGAACTGGCGGCTGTTGGCATCCAGGTGCAAGGCGAAGGCACCGTTGCCGGCCTCCAGCTTGCCAGCGCTGCTGCGGGTGGTGTCGGCGCCGCCGTAGCGCAGTTCACCCGCACCCTGGATACCCTCGATAGGGGCATCCGGGATGCGGTTGTCGAAGGTATTGACCACGCCGCCGATTGCGTTACCGCCGTAGAGCAGGGCTGCCGGGCCACGGACGATCTCGACTCGGTCGACGGTCACCGGGTCCAGCGGCACGGCGTGGTCGTAGGACAGCGATGAAGCATCCAGGGCGCCGACGCCATTGCGCAGGATGCGAATGCGGTCGCCATCCAGGCCACGAATTACCGGGCGGCTGGCGCCAGGGCCGAACCAGGTGGAGGCGACCCCGGGCTGCTTGTTCAGGGTTTCACCGAGGCTGCCGTGCTGCTGTTGCAGCAGGTTGTCGCCTTCGAGCACGGTGCTGGGGGCGGCCAGCTGGCGGTTGCCCAAAGGGTTGGCGGTGATGACCTGGGGTTCGAGTTCCACCGCGTGGCTGGGTGCTGCGGCCAGCCAAAGCGCGACGGCGAGGGGAGAGAGGCGAAGCGGTGTGTACAGCATGGGGATGGGGCGTTCCTTGGCAGATGCGTTTGTATTGTTACAATATAACATCTCTATTTCAGCACAGAGGTTTTGCGCCTGGCCAGCGGTTTTTCTGCCGACTCGCCTGATCCCACTCACCACTACACTCGTGTAAGGTGCGCATCTTTCCTACGGAGCACTGGCATGAGCACGGCCCAACACAACGCGCTGCACGGCAAGACCCTCGAACAGATCCTCACGGAGCTGGTGGCGCACTACCAGTGGCAGGGCCTGGCCGAACGCATCGATGTGCGCTGCTTCAAGAGCAACCCGACCATAAAGTCGAGCCTGACCTTCCTGCGCAAGACACCGTGGGCACGGGAAAAGGTCGAGCAGCTGTACGTGAAGCTGCAGCGCCAGGCCTGACATGCCGCGTCATCGCTGGCTGACCGGCATGGCCGTGCTGGGTTGGTTCGGCCTGACCGTACAGGTGTACCTGGTGCTGTTGGCGCGCTGGCAGGAACAGGCCAGCCTGGTTGGTGGCCTGATCAATGTGTTCGGCTATTTCACCGTTTTGACCAATACCCTGGTGGCAACCGTGCTCAGTTATGCGGCGTTCGGCCGGGAGGGCCGTGCGAAGCGCTTTTTCCTGTCGCCTTCGGTGAGCTCCGCGGTGGCCGCCAGCATCGTGCTGGTGGCACTGGCCTACAGCGTACTGTTGCGTCACTTGTGGCAACCGCAGGGCTGGCAATGGCTGGCGGACGAGTTGCTGCACGATGTGATGCCCGTGCTCTATGCCTTGTATTGGTGGTGCGAAGCGCCCAAGGGCAGGTTACGGCTATGGCACCTGCTGGTCTGGGCGGCGTACCCGGCGGCGTATTTTGCCTATGCGTTGTGGCGGGGGAGCGAGATTGGCGTATATGCCTACCCGTTCATCGATGTGGCGAGCCTGGGGTATGGGCAGGTGATGCTCAACGCCCTGGGAGTGTTGGCGGGGTTCTGGGGGATCGGGCTGGTGTTGCTGGGGCTGGATCGGTGGCGTGGGGTACATAAGCTTGCTTAGCCTGTGCCGGCCTCTTCGCGGGCACGCCCGCTCCCACAATGTACGGCGTTTGCAGTTCACTGTGGGAGCGGGCGTGCCCGCGAAAAGGCCGGAGCAGGCGATAACATTCATTCGTCGTCCGCAGTCCCGTCGGCACGCCAGTAGGCCACCGCCTTCAGCGCATCCTCAGGCACACCTTTCTCCAGCAAAACCGCCTTGGCCTGCCGGCTCAGGGCTTTTTCCAGCGCCACCCACCCATACAACCGGCCTTGCGGTAATGCCAGGTTGTTCACCAGTGCCAGCAAGTCTTCCTGATGGCGACGTACCCAGATCACCTCCACCTGCGCCTTGCTCGGCAGGGGCTGGCGTTCCTGCTCGTCTTCGATCTGGATAACCGCCAGCACCTGGCGGCCTGCGGGCAACTCCTCCAACCGCCGGCCAATGGCCGGAATGGCGGTCTCGTCGCCAATCAGCAGGTAGCTGTCGAAGATGTCCGGCACTACCGTCGAAGCCCGCGGCCCGGCGATGTCCAGCGTTTGCCCGGGTGCCGCCTGGGCGGCCCAGGTGGAGGCAGGGCCATCGCCGTGCAGCACGAAGTCGATGTCCAGCTCATTGGCCACCAGGTCGATGCGCCGTGGCGTGTACTCGCGCATGGTCGGCCGTGCACCACCTTGGCGGCCCAGGTTGCGAGCCTCGATGGCTTGCTGTTGCTCTGGCGTTTCGGCGAACAGCAGCTTGATGTGGTCGTCGCTACCCACGCTGGTGAAGCCTTGCAGCTCGGCGCCAGCAAGGGTGATGCGGCGCATGCGTGGGGTCAGTTCGGTGACCCGCAGCACCTGCAGGCGGCGCTGGCGGATCTCGTGGTTGACGCGGTGAATGGTGTCACTCATGGGGTGTCTCCCTGACAGGTTCGGCCGGCCCGGAGGCGATGGCCTTGGCGGTATGGTTGAGCAAGTCGCGAACCCGCTCGATTTCTTCCGGTGTCCAGTGGCCGCTATGCATGTGCAGTGCGTGCCGCAGGTTCCCGACCGCTTCATGAATCTCTGGCGGGCGGTCGTGGCCGCGCAGGGCGCGCTTGCTGACTTCGATGCGCATGCGCACGCCGTCCAGGGCGACAGCCTGTTCGGCCAGCGCGGTGCGGCCGGCTTCGGTGATGGCATAAAGGCGTTTGCTGCCTTTTACCTGGCCGCTGATCAGCTCGGCCTCCTCGAGGAAGTTGAGGGTGGGGTAGATCACCCCGGGGCTTGGGCTGTAGCTGCCGTCGAACAGGTTTTCGATCTGGCGGATCAGGTCGTAGCCGTGGCCTGGCTGCTCGGCGAGCAGGTCGAGCATCAGCAGCTTGAGGTCGCCGGGGGCGAAGACGCGCGGGCCGCGCTCGCCACGGCCGGGGCGCCGCTCGAAGGGGTCGTGAGGGGTGTGTTCGCGCATGGGGGCAGGGCTCCGTCGTTTGCGATATATCGTAAGATATTACTCAAGATATATCTAAAGACAAGGCCTGTAATGCTGATGATTATCATCTAGTTGTTCGATGTACCCCCTTGCGAGGTGGCTGTGTGCACGGCCACCTGCGGCGGTTTGCATTCATTCGGATTGCCCGGTTGCAGGTACGGCATGAGGATCGGAGCCATGCCCTTGAGTACCTGCACCGGCAGTGCCGAGGTGAACTTGAAGGCCTCTGCCGAGCGCCCCGGCACGAATGCGGTCAGGGTGCCGAAGTGGTTGTCACCGAGGAAGAACACGAAGGTGGCGGTACGGTTCAGCGAGCGCGAGCCGATCAGCCGGCCGCCAGCCCCAAAGCTTTCGATGCGGTTGTCACCGGTACCGGTTTTGCCACCCATTACCAGTGGCGTGCCGTCCTGCAGCTTGAAGCTGCCGGAAATGCGCCGCGCGGTGCCCGCATCTACCACCTGCGACATGGCGCCCTTGAGGGCGCGCGCCACTTCGACCGGCAGAATGCGCACACCCCGGTCCGGGTCAGTGACCAGCTTGGTCTCGTAGGGCGTGTTGGCCGCGAAGTGCAGGGTGTCGATGCGCAAGGTCGGCAGGCGCACGCCGTCGTTCTGGATGATGCCAACCAGTTCGGAGAGGGCGGCGGGGCGGTCGCCCGAGCTGCCGATGGCGGTGGCCAGCGACGGCACCAGGTGGTCGAACGGATAGCCCACGCGCTTCCAGCGCTGGTGGATGTCGAGGAACGCTTCGATCTCGACCATGGTGCGAATGCGGCTGTCACGGGCGCCCTGATGGCGGCTCTTGAACAGCCAGCCGTACACCTCCTGGCGCTCGAAGCGGCTGGCGTTGACCATCTCGGTCAAGGTCGAACCAGGGTTCTTCAGCAGATAACCGAGCAGCCACAGGTCCAGCGGGTGAACCTTGGCGATGTAGCCCTGGTCGGGCAGGTCGTACTTGCCTGGGCCGTAAGCTTCATACATCTCCGACAGGCGGCCGTCGGTCAGTTTGCCGAGGGCGATCTTGTCCCCCTTGAGGTGGGCGCGCACGAAGGCATTGAAGGTTTCCTGACCGGCCTCGGGGAACAGGTAGCGGTGCACGGCCGCCAACCGTTGCGGTGTCACGCGCATGCTGTCGAGGAAGGTGTCCAGGCGCTGCTGCGAGGTCTTGCGCTGGTATTTCTTCCAGAAGCGCATCAGGTAGTTGGTGCCTTCCTTGTCGGCAAAACGGGCCAGGTATTCCTGGCGGCGCGGGTCGGAATCGTCCTTGAGCAACGGCACGCGGTTGTACGGCTGTTGGTAGGTCACATAGCGCACCAGGTCACGCATCAGGCGGATGAACGGCAGGTTGATCGACTCGCGCAAGGCATCCTTCAGTGTCGGGTTGCGGCTGTTGTCTTCCTTGCGGAAGTTGTTGAACACGTGCATGCCGCCGCCGGTGAAGAAGGCCTCGCCGGTGTTGGCCGAATACTTGCGCTCCAGCGCCGCATCGAGCATGGCGTCCAGGCTCTGGTTCTTGCTGTTCTGGGCCAGCCATTCCAGTGACCATTGGGTAATCCGGTCGAGTTCGGCGACTTCGACTTTCTTCAACTCGGCGGCAGGCTTGCCGGCGTACTTGTCGTGCAGCTCGGCGATGATCTCCAGGTAAGTGGTGAGCACCCGCAGCTTGGCGGTGGAACCCAGCTCCAGCTTGCTGCCTTCGTTGATGTCGAACGGCTGGTCGGTGCTGTCGGTCTGCACCCGTACCCGCGAGCCGTCCGCGGTGCGCTCGAACAAGGTGAAGCTGTAGCTCACCTGGTCGGTGGTCTTGGCGGTGAGCAGGCGTTCGCCGATCAGGCCGATCTGCGCCGCGAATTCAGGGTCGGCAAGGTTTTTCAGGTACTGGCTGACCTGCAGCTGCAGGTCGGACTGCAACGTACTGGTTGCCGACACGTCGAGCCGGTCGAGGTCGTACAGTGGGCGGTTGAGCATGGCCGCCAGGCGGTTGCGTGCCAGGCTGATGCCCTTGTTGGTAACGATTGGCACGATGGTCGGTTGCGCTACCCAATCGCGGTATACCGCCTTGCTGGCCAGTGCAGCGTCGGCCAGTGGCTGCTCGATGACCTTGTTGGCGGCCAGTACACGGATATGCGCGTCGGTCAGTTCGGCCAGTTCGACCCGCCCCTTGGACAGGTAGTGCGACGGCCGGCGCTGGGCAATCATCAACGACAGCACCTGGCGCAGGGCCAGGCCGCGTGCGGCCATGCTTTCGGGGTCGCTGGTGGTGGCGTTCAGGGCCTGGTTGACCTGGTCGAAATCGGCGCCGTACCACACCCGCAGGCCTTCGGCCATGCCATGCACTTCGCCATGCCCAGGCACTGCCGACAGCGGCACGCTGTTGAGGTAGTCACGCACGATGCGCTGGCGCGCCTCGGTGGTATCCGGGCCGCCCTGGTAGGCGCGCACACTGGCGGAAATCATCTGACGGATCTTCTCGGCGCCAGACACTGTCAGGCCGTCCGGTGAGTGGCGGTACTTTTCCAGCTGCGTGGCCAGGGTGCTGCCGCCGGCGGACTGGCCGGGCAGGGCCAGGTACTTGGCCACCTGGCTGTAGGCGGCCTTGGCAAAGCGCGGCCAGTCCACGGCCGGGTTGTTGCGCGGGTCCTTGGGGTCGAGCAGGTCGCGGTTCTCGATGAACAGCAAGCTGTTGACGATTACCGGCGGGATCGCCGCAAAGTCCGGGTACAGGTGTTGCGGGTAGTTGTACTGGTACAGCACGTCACCGCGGCAGTCGGTGATCGACAGGCCGGCCTGGATTTTCTCGATATAGGGGGCGAACAGCCCATGATCGACGTAGTTCATCAACGCCGGCGAGAACCTCACCTGTTCGCTGATCAGGTAGTCGCGCTTGAGCAGGCGCGGCAGGAATTCGCCCAGGGCGCTGTAGCCCAGCCGTTTGTCGAACGGCCCTTCACCGGGGTAGACGATGGCATCGCTGGGGCCTGGTTGCAGCGAATAAGTGAGGGTGCTGGCCAGTTTGCTGAATTCCCGCGACTGCAGGTTGGAGGTGCGGAATTCGTCATACGCAGCGAAGCCGATAGCCACCAGCGCCACCAGCAGGATGAGGATGATCAGCCGCCACCATAGCCGACGCTGGCGGGGGGAGTTAGGGTGTGGCGTCTCGACCGGAGGTCTCTCGGGTGCTTCCGTTCTGCTTGGTTCCGATTGCCACAGTGCGCCCATAGTCTTCTATCCGGCCAGGTATTTTCGTCTTGCTTGTCTGAAGCTTAGACGTTGCGCGGGTCAGGTGAAAAAATTGTAAGAGGCGGAGAAAAGTGGCGTAGGGCTATGCGGCTTTGGTGTGGGTTGGCTCGTAAGACGATATTGCTATGGTGGCCGGGCGATTTTGGGTGCTTCGCGCCCCATTCGCAGCACAAGGCTGCTCCTAAAAGGGAATGCGTATCCACTGTAGGAGCAGCCTTGTGCTGCGAATGGGTCGCGAAGCGGCCCAGAAATCTAGCTGAATTTTCCTGTTTATACAGCGAAAAACCCTACAACGGTCTTCCTATACTGCTCGCCCCCTTCGCCTTGCCGGGCGCTCTATTCCGGCACTCGGGCCGGCCCACGAGGCCAGCCCGGTAAGCCAACGCCACGCCTATCGGCCTGGCCGGTGCTGCACGAAGGTCAACTCCAATAACAAAATGAGGTTGTATTGCTATGCCAGTCGGCAACCACTCTGCCCACGGCCAGGCCACTGAAGGCGGCCCGCTCAAGCGTGAACTGGGCGAACGGCACATCCGCCTGATGGCGCTGGGCGCCTGTATCGGTGTCGGTCTTTTCCTCGGTTCGGCCAAGGCCATCGAAATGGCCGGCCCCGCCATCATGTTGTCCTATATCATCGGTGGCCTGGCCATTCTGGTGATCATGCGCGCCCTTGGTGAAATGGCCGTGCACAACCCTGTCGCCGGCTCGTTCAGCCGTTATGCCCAGGACTATCTCGGCCCGCTGGCGGGCTTCCTCACCGGCTGGAACTACTGGTTCCTGTGGCTGGTGACCTGTGTTGCCGAAATCACCGCAGTGGCCATCTACATGGGCATCTGGTTCCCCGACGTACCGCGCTGGATCTGGGCCCTGGCGGCGCTGGGCAGCATGGGTGCGGTCAACCTGGTGGCCGTCAAGGCCTTTGGTGAGTTCGAGTTCTGGTTCGCCCTGATCAAGATTGTCACCATCATCGCCATGGTCCTTGGCGGCATCGGCATCATTGCCTTTGGCTTCGGCAATGACGGCGTGGCAGTGGGCATCTCCAACCTCTGGAGCAACGGCGGCTTCATGCCCAATGGCGTGACCGGCGTGCTGATGTCACTGCAGATGGTGATGTTCGCCTACCTGGGCGTGGAAATGATCGGCCTGACCGCTGGTGAAGCACGTAACCCGCAAAAGACCATTCCGCAAGCCATCGGCTCGGTGTTCTGGCGCATCCTGCTGTTCTATGTCGGTGCACTGTTCGTAATCCTGTCGATCTATCCATGGAACGAAATCGGCAGCCAGGGCAGCCCGTTCGTCATGACCTTCGAGCGCCTGGGCATCAAGACTGCCGCCGGCATCATCAACTTCGTGGTCATCACTGCAGCGCTGTCGTCGTGCAACGGCGGCATCTTCAGCACCGGGCGCATGCTCTACAGCCTGGCGCAGAACGGCCAGGCCCCGGCAGCCTTCGCCCGCACCTCGAAAAACGGCGTGCCGCGCAATGCGCTGCTGCTGTCGATCGGCGCGCTGCTGCTGGGCGTGCTGGCCAACTACCTGGTGCCGGAGAAGGTCTTCGTCTGGGTTACTTCGATCGCCACCTTCGGCGCCATCTGGACCTGGGTGATGATTCTGATGGCGCAGTTGAAGTTCCGCGCCGGCCTCACCACTGCCGAGCGCAAGGCACTTAAGTACCGCATGTGGCTGTGGCCGCTGAGCTCGTACTTGGCGTTGGCCTTCCTGGTGCTGGTGGTCGGGCTGATGGCGTACTTCGAGGATACCCGTGTGGCGCTGTACATCGGCCCGGCCTTCCTGGTGTTGCTGACGGTGCTGTATTACGCGCTCCGCCTGGCGCCGAAAGACGCGCAGGGTGTGGCCAGTACTGCTTCCTGATCTGAAATGGCCGGGGCCGCTGCGCGGCCCTTTCGCGACACAAGGCCGCTCCTACAGGCGACCGCGCCAGCTGCATGGGCCGCGATCTCCT
Source organism: Pseudomonas sp. B19(2017) (assembly GCF_002113165.1). Classification (NCBI taxonomy): domain Bacteria; kingdom Pseudomonadati; phylum Pseudomonadota; class Gammaproteobacteria; order Pseudomonadales; family Pseudomonadaceae; genus Pseudomonas; species Pseudomonas sp. B19(2017). The sequence goes on along the minus strand of NZ_NEJR01000011.1, from coordinate 77,990 downwards.
GTAGGAGCGGCCTTGTGTCGCGATGGGCTGCGTAGCAGCCCCAGGGGTTCTATCAGGCTGCCACCTCGTTGTGCGGCTCGAAGCTGTCGGCCCGTGCCAATTGCCACATGCGCGAATAAAACTGCCCGTTCACCTCGCCAGTCAGCAGCTCACCCGGCTTCAAGAACACATGCATCTGCGAGAACAGCTTGATCTCGGTGGCCGAGATGCGCCGTACCAAGTGCTTGGCTTCCAGCTGCGCCGGGTGCTCCAGGCCTGCTGCCGCAAGCATTTCGGCCAGGGCACGCAAGGTGTTGTGGTGGAAGTTCATCACCCGCTGGGCTTTGTCTGGCACCACCAGCGCACGCTGGCGCAGCGGGTCCTGCGTGGCCACACCGGTCGGGCACTTGTTGGTGTGACAGCTCTGCGACTGGATGCAGCCAATGGCGAACATGAAGCCGCGCGCCGAGTTGGCCCAATCAGCGCCAATGGCCAGCACGCTGGCAATGTCGAAGGCGCTGACGATCTTGCCGCTGGCGCCCAGCTTGATCTTGTCGCGCAGGTTCAGGCCGACCAAGGTGTTGTGCACGAACAGCAGCCCTTCGCGTAGCGGTACGCCAATGTGGTCGGTGAACTCCACCGGCGCCGCACCCGTGCCGCCTTCCTTGCCGTCGACGACGATGAAGTCGGGCAGGATGCCGGTTTCCAGCATGGCCTTGGCGATGCCCATGAACTCCCACGGGTGGCCCAGGCAGAACTTGAAGCCTACCGGTTTGCCGCCAGACAGTTCACGCAACCGGGCAATGAACTGCATCATCTCGATGGGGGTGGAGAAGGCGCTGTGGCGCGACGGCGAGATGCAGTCTTCGCCCATCAGCACGCCACGGGTTTCGGCAATTTCCCGGGTCACCTTGTGCTTGGGCAGGATGCCGCCATGGCCGGGTTTGGCGCCCTGGCTCATCTTGATTTCGATCATCCGCACCTGCGGGCTGCGCGCCTGGGCGGCGAAGCGTTCGGGGTCGAAGCGCCCGTCCGGCGTGCGGCAGCCAAAGTAGCCACTGCCCAGTTCCCAGACCAGGTCGCCGCCATGCTCGCGATGATAGGGGCTGATGCTGCCCTCGCCGGTGTCATGGTGGAAATTGCCCAGCTTGGCGCCCTGGTTGAGGGCACGGATGGCATTGGCGCTGAGCGAGCCAAAGCTCATTGCCGATATGTTGAAGATCGATGCCGAGTAGGGCTGGCTGCACTGCGGCCCGCCGATGATGACCCGGAAGCTTGCCGGGTCGGCCAATGGTGCTGGGCGCATGGAGTGGCCGATGAACTCGAAGCCGGACTCGTACACGTCGATCAGGGTGCCGAAAGGTTTGTCCGAAGCTTCGTTCTTCGCCCGTGCATACACCAGCGAGCGCTGCGCGCGGGAGAACGGCAGGGCGTCGCTGTCGGCTTCCAGCAGGTACTGGCGGATTTCCGGGCGAATGGCCTCGACCAGATAGCGGATGTTGCCCAGGATCGGGTAGTTGCGACGTACTGCGTGGCGTTGCTGCAGCAGGTCGAAAAGGCCGATCAGGCTGAGGATGGCGGTGCTCAGGGTGAAAGGCCACAACCATTCGTGGTGGGTGAAGGGCAGGCTCGCCAAGGTAAACAGCACACAGGCGGCAAAGAAGGCATAGCGACTGAGAAGTGACAGGCTCATACAGGGTCCTTGCGAATGGCGCGGTCAGGCTCAGGGCCTGGGCAAACGCCGACCATAGCCCGGTTTGGGCGGTGCTGAAAATGAAAATCGGGGTAGCGAAAATCATTCTCGCAGAGCCTGGCAACAGTCTTCAGGCCAACACTGACTGTTGTAGGAGCAGCCTTGTGCTGCGAAGAGGCCAGTAGGGAAACAGATTGTCTTCGGCAATTATGGCCTCTTCGCAGCACAAGGCTGCTCCTGTAGGGCCTGTCTTTGCCCTGAAGTCAACAACAAGGGATTCAGGTAGTGTCGCGCAGCAGCTTCTGCCGCCAGCTTTCCTGCTCCTGGGCTGGCGCCTCGACCAGGAACGAATAGCGCCCGCCCACCCGCACCGCCACCGGCACTCCATCGCGATACAACAGGCGGTTGCCACTCACCGCCGGCACTTTCGCCCCCGGCAGCAACGACCCGACCAGGTTCAGCGGGTCACTGGCACTCACCACCACCAGTGCCCCGTCCAGTTCACGCCGTCTAACCTGCCGCAGCAGCCCCACTGCCTCCGGCAAGGCGAACTGCTCGCCGGCCAGTCCGGCAATGAAGCGTCCGCCACGAATTTCGCCACGCGCCTCCAGCCGGTGATAGCAGCGCAGCAATTCGCGCCAGGGCGGCAAGACATCGCTTTCGCGCTCCAGCAGGCGCCAGCACACCACGCCATAGCGCCGTAGCAGGGCCCTGGCGATGTGCTCCAGGCGCTGGCTATCGTCTACAGTGCCCCTGCGCAGCAAGGCCCAGCGCCCGGCATGGGACATGCTGCTGGACAGCGGCGGGTGCCCGCGTCGGCTACTGCGCGCTGTGCGTTTCGCCGCCGGGGTGATCAGGCTGCGCAGGCCGATGAAGCTGTCGGCCCCCACCAGGCCTGCACCGACCAGCTCCTGCAAGGCCGTCTCCAGTTCGCTGGGCAGCAGGTGGGCATCGTGTGCCAACTCATCGAAGAACAGCGCACCATGCGCGTTCAGCACCGCGTGGACGCGTTGCGCCCGTGCGCCGAGGCTATCCACGGCAGGCACAGGGGCAAGGCTGCGCCACAGGCCAAGGTGCTCCCGCGGCAGCAGCACCAGCGGTGTGCTCGACAGGGTATTGCTCGACACGGTCGCCGCCAGCCGGCTCCAGGCGAACTGCCCGCTACGGCAGGCATCGTCGAGCCAGTGCGGGCTGTAGTCCTTGATACGGGCCGGCAGCAGTTCGGCTTCCCAGGCGCCGGCGGCACTCGGGAACCCTTGCAACTGGCCAAGTACCTCGGCCACGGCTTGCGGGCCACGCAGGTGCGTGTCGTTGGCCAGGTGCTGCCAGTCGAACAGAAAACGCATGAAGTCCTGCAGGCTGACCGGCTCGATCTCCCGGCGCAGGCGTTTGACCGTGTAGCGGTGGATGCGCGCCAGCAAATGGCGCTCGCACCACTGCAGTTCGCTTGCGCCAGGGCTGAAATGCCCACGCAGCACATAGCCTTCGGCTTCCAGGCGGGCCAGGGCCTGTTCGATGGCCTGTGGCGGTTTGCCAAGCGCCGCTGCAATCTGCGCGCGGGTCAGCGGGCCATGGCCGCTCAGGCGGGCTCGCAACAGTTCGACCAGCGCAACGTCCGGTTCGATGGCCTGATCGAAGCCTGGCAGTACCTGCAACGCAGGTTCCAGCCGGGAGCCGGGGTACAGCACCTGCAGCAGGCTCAACCGCTCGCGCGCCAGCCACAGTTTTTCATCCACCAGGCGCAATGCCCGGCCAGCCTTGGCCAACTGCCTGAGCAGCAGCTCCCAGCCGGCATTGCCCTGCACTTCGTCCTGGCTGATGGCACCCAGGCCCATCAACGCTTCATGCATTTCGTCGGCATTGCCCGGTTGCGGCCAGGCCTCGGCCGCGACGACGGCAATGGCATCGGCGTCCAGCGCGCCCAGGTCGTCGCCGTGCTGCACCTCGCTCCAGCGCCGATTGAGCACTGCCTGCGTGCGCCGTTCTTCCAGTGGTGCGTCATCCAGGAAGGCATAGGGCCGAGCGTTGAGGATGGCCGAAGCCAGTGGCGAAGGGGCGGGCAGGTCGCGGCACAGCAGGCGCACCGTGCCGCTTTCCATACGCCGCAACAGCGCCAGCCAGCCTTCGCTGTCCATTGCCTCATGCAGGCAGTCGTCGAGGGTTTGCTCGACCAGCGGATGATCGGGAATCTGCCGTTCGCCGACGATGTTCTCCAGGCAGGCGATCTGGTCGGGGAACACAGCGGCGATCAGGTCTTCGCTCTTCATCCGCTGGATCTGTGGCGCCACCTTGCGTCCGCCGACGAAGCGCGGCAGTGCCATGGTCACACTGGCGTTCCAGCGCCAGCGCACGCCGAACAGCGGCGCATCGAGCAGCGCCTGGACAAGGATCGGTTCGGCGCTGCGGCTATTGAGGTAACGCCACACGTCGTCCAGTTCGAAACTGTGGCTGGAGGACAGCGATAGCACGATGGCGTCCTCGCTGGCCGCCGCCTGCAACTCGAAGTTGAAGGTGCGGCAGAAGCGCTTGCGCAGGGCCAGCCCCCAGGCGCGGTTGATGCGGCTGCCGTAGGGCGAATGGATGATCAGCTGGGTACCGCCGGACTCATCGAAGAAGCGCTCCATCACCAGCGTGTCCTGGGAGGGCAGGGCGCCGAGCACTTCGCGGGTGCGGGCCAGGTAATCGAGCAACTGGCCGGCGGCGTCTTCGCCGAGTTCGAAGGCACACTTCAACCATGCCAGTACCTCGGCCTGGTCGTTGCCAGCCAGCTGTTGGTCGATCTGCGCCTGCAGCCGGGCCACCGCGGCAGACAGCTCGTCGCTGCGCCCCGGCGCCTCGCCCAGCCAGAACGGAATGGTCGGTGGCAGGCCATGGGCATCTTCCACCCGCACACGGCCCGGCTCGACCCGCAGGATGCGATAGGAGGCATTGCCCAGCTGGAAGATATCCCCGGCGATGCTCTCCACGGCAAAGTCTTCGTTGACGCTGCCAATGTTCAGGGCCTGCGGTTCGAGCAGCACGGCGTAGTCGGCGTTGTCGGGGATGGTGCCGCCGCTGGTCAGGGCGGTCAGCTGGCTGCCACGACGGCCCCGCAGGGTGCCGCTCACCGCATCGCGGTGCAGGTAGGCACTGCGCACGCCCTGGCGGCCGTTGTGGCCCTCGGCGAGCATGCGCAGCAGCGCCTGGTAATGGTGCTGGTCGAGTTCGGCGTAGGGCGTGGCCTGGCGCAGGCAGTCGAACAGGGCCTGTTCGTGCCAGGGCTGGTTGCTGGCTTCGGCGACGATCTGCTGGGCCAGCACGTCCAGCGGCGCCCGGGGAATGTGCAGTTCGTCCAGCTCGCCCCGGCGTACGCAGTCGAGCAGGGCGACGCATTCGATCAGGTCATCGCGCGAAGTAGGGAACAGGCGCCCCTTGGGCACGCCATCGACCTGGTGGCCAGCGCGGCCGACCCGTTGCAGCAAGGCCGCGATCGAACCTGGCGAAGCGATCTGGCAGACCAGTTCGATGTCGCCGATATCGATGCCCAGCTCCAGCGAAGCAGTGGCCACCAGCACCTGCAGCTGGCCGTTTTTCAGGCGTTGTTCGGCATCCAGGCGTAGTTCCTTGGCCAGGCTGCCGTGGTGCGCGGCAACCGCCTCCTTGCCCAGGCGGTCGCCGAGGTGGCGGGTGATGCGCTCGGCCAGGCGCCGGGTATTGACGAACACCAGGGTGGTGCGATGTTCGCGCGCCAGGCTGGCCAGGCGGTCATAGACCAGCCCCCACACATCAGTGGCCATCACTGCCCCCAATGGCACTGGCGGTACTTCGATGGCCAGGTCGCGCTGCCGGGCATGGCCGACATCGACGATGGCGCAGCTGCGGCCGTTGCCGACCAGAAACTGCGCCACCCGCTCTACCGGGCGTTGCGTGGCCGACAGGCCGATACGCCGCAATGGTCGGTTGCACAAGGCCTGCAGGCGCTCCAGGGTAAGTGCCAGGTGGGCGCCGCGCTTGTTGCCGGCCAAGGCATGGATTTCGTCGACGATGACCGTATGCACGCTGGCCAGGCCTTCGCGGCCCGAAGCCGAGCCCATCAGCACGTAGAGCGATTCGGGTGTGGTCACCAGGATGTGCGGTGCCAGTTTGCGCATGGCGGCACGCTCTTTCTGCGGGGTGTCGCCGGTGCGCACGGCTGTGGTGATGCGCGGGGCATTCAGGCCCTGGTCCGCGAGGGCCTGGGTGATGCCTTCGAGCGGTGCCTGCAGGTTCAGGCGGATGTCGTTGGACAAAGCCTTGAGCGGTGAAACGTAGACCACCAGGGTTTGCGCGGGCAGCTCGCCCTGGTGCTCCAGGCCCTGGCGGAACAGTTCGTCGATCACGGCCAGGAACGCGCTGAGGGTCTTGCCCGAGCCGGTCGGCGCGGCCAGCAGCATTGACTGGCCCGCGTGGATCAACGGCCAGGCCTGGGCTTGGGCGCCGGTGACCGTGGCGAACTGGCGGCGGAACCAGGTGCGCACGGCAGGGTGGAACAGCTCGAGCACCGGGTGCTGTTTGGCGGGCAGATTCATGTGTTGGTTATGGAGGGCGTGGGGCGGGTTGGCAAGGGGCCGTTCGTCTGGCCGGTCGGCTACACCCTGTGCCGGCCCTTTCGCGGGCATGCCCGCTCCCACAGGTACTGCGCCGCTCTCAAGACCTGTGGAGGACCTGTGGGAGCGGGCGCGCCCGCGAAGAGGCCAGCACAGGAAACACGGGCCTTGTCAGGCCAATGACCCCCATGGGATCCTCCCGGGCCATTGTTGCAAGTGAGCGCAGCCCATGCCCAAGACCATCCGCATCGCCGCCGCCCTGCTGATCGATCCCCAGGGCCGCACCCTGCTGGTACGCAAGCGCGGCACCCAGGCCTTCATGCAGCCCGGCGGCAAGATTGATGCTGACGAAACCCCATTGCAGGCGCTGGTGCGCGAGTTGCGTGAGGAACTGGGCCTGCACATCGACCCGGCCCAGGCCGTGCACCTGGGCCAGTTCAGCGCCCCGGCCGCCAACGAGCCGGGCTTTGAGGTACAGGCCGAACTGTTCCGTGTCGACAGTGCCGCCGCCGTGCTGCCGGCCGCGGAAATCGAAGAGGTGGCCTGGCTGGCCGCTGACCAGGCCCCCACCTTGCACCTGGCCCCCCTGACCCGTGACCTGATCCTCCCGCTGTACCGCCAGGCCGTCAGCGCACCGCGCTGACGCCATCGAGGGTGGCGAACGAGGTGTCCTTGGCGGTCAGCAGGAAGTCGCGCATGTAGGGTGCATCGAGCATGTCGGTGCGCACGGCGGCATAAAGCGTGGCGAACAGGCCTTTTTCACCCAGGCGCTTGCCCTTCACATACCCGCGCGAGCTGTACTCGTGCAATGCCCAGTGCGGCATACCGCACACGCCACGGCCGCTGGCCACCAGTTGCATCATCATCACCGTCAGCTCTGATGTGCGCACGGCGGCGGGCTCGATGTCGGCCGGCTCCAGAAAGCGGGTGAAGATGTCCAGGCGATCGCGTTCCACCGGGTAGGTGATGAGGGTCTGGTCGAGCAGGTCCTGCGGCACGATGTACGGCTTGCTGGCCAACGGATGCTGGTTGGCCACCGCCAGCATTGCCTCGTAGGTGAACAGCGGCACATAGGTGATGCCTGCCAGGTCCAGAGGGTCGGAGGTTACCACCAGGTCGAGGTCGCCGCGGGCCAGGGCCGGCAGCGGGGCGAAGGCAAAGCCGGAGGCCAGGTCCAGCTCCACCTCCGGCCAGGCGTCACGGAACTGGTCGATGGTCGGCATCAGCCACTGGAAACAGCTGTGGCATTCGATGGCCATGTGCAGCCGCCCGGCGGTGCCACCGGCCAGGCGCGCGATATCACGTTCGGCGCCGCGCAGCAGCGGCAGGGTGGCATCGGCCAGTTGCAGCAGGCGCAGCCCGGCGCTGGTGAAGCGAATCGGCTTGGTCTTGCGTACGAACAGCGGCAGGCCCAGGCGCTCTTCCAGCTCCTTGAACTGGTGCGACAGTGCCGACTGGGTCAGGTGCAGGCGCTCGGCGGCCTCCACCAGGCTGTCGGCCTCGCGCAGGGCATGAAGGGTTTTCAGGTGACGGATCTCCAGCACAGCTGACTCCGGGGTGTGGATTTGAGGAAACACGGACTGAGTTGAGTTTCCCTCATGTTGCCACGCCTGTCGACTGGGCAGACGGCCGCACCGCCTGGCGGGAGTCATCAAACTGTCACTGAACTGTGGCAGCGCGCCCGAACAGAATTCATCAGACTCGCGCTCTACTGGGGATCTGCATTCTGGTGTTTCTTTCATGCGGGCTTTTTGGCTTTTTCTTTTCTTTGTATTCGGCGTACCTGCGGCTTTCGCTGAACAGCGTTGTGACGCCCACGTGCCGGTGCAGCGGGCCGAACTGGGTGCGGTCAGCCTGGTGTACCAGAGCGTCGGTGCGCCACGCGACCCGGCCTTGTTGCTGGTGATGGGGCTGGGCGGGCAGTTGATCCATTGGCCGGACGACGTGGTAGAGGCGTTGTGCCGCCAGGGCTTTCGGGTGATCCGCTATGACAACCGCGATGTCGGCCTGTCGCGCTGGAACCAGGTGCCGCCGTCGGCCAACCTGACGGTCGAACTGCTGCGCTACAAGCTGGGCTTGCCGGTGGCTGCGCCTTATACGCTGACCGACATGGCAGATGATGGCTTGCGCTTGATGGATGCGCTGGGCGTGCGCCAATTCCACGTGCTGGGGGTGAGCATGGGCGGCATGATTGCCCAGCATTTGGCGGCCATGGCGCCCGAGCGCGTGCGCAGCCTCACGTTGGTCATGTCCAGTTCAGGGGCCGCGGGGTTGCCAGCGCCGGATCCGGCGCTGGTGCAACTGCTGGCCCGGCGCAGCGCGCCGAACCGCGAAGTGGCCATCGAACAGCAGGCCGACCTGCTGGCGGCGCTGGGCAGCCCCGAGGTGCGTGACGATCGTGCGGTGTTGCTGCAGCAGGCGGCCGTGGCCTACGACCGCGCGTTCAACCCGGATGGGGCCAAGCGCCAGATCATGGCGATACTGGCCGAGCCGAGCCGGGTCGAATTGCTGAACCAGTTGCGAGTGCCGACCCTGGTGGTGCATGGCACGGCCGATCCGTTGCTGCCGGTGATGCACGGCGTGCACCTGGCGGCGCATATCCAGGGTAGCCAGCTACGGCTGATCCCTGGGTTGGCGCACCGCTTTCAGGAAGAATTCAAGGCGCCGTTGCTGGGGGCGGTGTTGCCCTACCTGCAGGCGCATCGGCAGGATGTCACGCATATCGCAGGGCTCTGAATCGGCGTTGGCCTCTTCGCGGGCACGCCCGCTCCCACAGGTTTTGCACATGATTGAAAGGTGGTGCATTCCCTGTGGGAGCGGGCGTGCCCGCGAAGAGGCCAACGTCAGCGACGCCTCGACAGCGGCACCAGCAGCACCACCCCAGCGCCAAGGGCCGCTTTGAAAACCAGGTCCACGTTATCTTTCCAGGTTGGGGTTGAGGTCAGCCGAGGCCGTATTTTTTCACTTTGTCGAACAGCGTGGTCTTGGCCATGCCCAGCTCCTGGCTGGCCTGGCTCAGGTTGCCGCCAGTGCGTTGCAGAGCGTCGCTGAGCAGGTTGCGCTCGAACGCTTCCACCGCCTCGGCAAAGCCCAGCCCCTGGCTGGCACCGCCGCTGGGGCCTTTCTTGAACGCCGGCAGGCCAAGGGCATAGCGTTCGGCGACGTTGCGTAGCTCACGCACGTTGCCTGGCCAGTCGTGAGCCATCAGGCGCGACAGGGTCTGGCTGTCCAGCACGGGTGTTTCACGGTCGAAGCGCAGGGCCGACTGCTGCAGGAAGTGTTCGAACAGCTGCAGGATGTCTTCGCGGCGCTCGCGCAGCGGTGGCAACTCCAGGGTTACCACGTTCAGCCGGTAATACAGGTCGCTGCGGAACTGGCCGCTCTGGCCCATGGCATCCAGGTCGGATTTGGTCGCGGCGATCACTCGGCAGTCCACCGCAATGCTCTGGTTCGAGCCCAGCCGCTCCAGGGTGCGCTCCTGCAGCACGCGCAGCAGCTTGATCTGCAGGTTGATCGGCATGCTTTCCACTTCGTCGAGGAACAGCGTGCCGCCGTTGGCGTGTTCGATCTTGCCGATGCGGCGTTTGCCGGCACCGGTGAAGGCGTTGGCCTCGTGGCCGAAAATCTCGCTTTCGAACAGGTTTTCCGGCAGGCCGCCGCAGTTCAGGGCCACGAAGGGCTGGCCCTGGCGGCGGCTGAAGTCGTGCAGGCAGCGGGCGACCAGTTCCTTGCCGGTACCGGTTTCGCCTTCGATCAACACGTTGGCTGAGGTATCGGCGACGTTGGCGATCAGTTCGCGCAGGTGCTCCATGGCCGGTGAACGGCCAATGATGCGGCCCTCAAGGCTGCTCTGCTCGGCCAACTGGCGGCGCAGGGCCACCACTTCGCGCGACAGCCCACGTTGTTCAAGGGCTCGGCGCACCACATCGACCAGGCGCTCCGGGGAGAAGGGCTTTTCCATGAAGTCGTAGGCGCCATTGCGCATGGCGCCCACCGCCATGTCGATATCGCCGTGGCCGGTGATCAGCACCACCGGCAGGCTGCGGTCACGGGCCTTGAGACGGTTGAGCAGCTCCAGGCCATCGATACCCGGCAGGCGTATATCGCTGACGACGATACCGGCGAAGTCGTCGCCGATGCGTTCCAGCGCCTGCTCGGCGCTGCCCACGCCTTCACAGGCGATGTCTTCCAGGGCCAGCGCCTGTTGGCAGCCGAGCAGCACATGCGGGTCGTCTTCGACGATCAGGACGGTAAGAGGCGCTTGGTTCATGGGTGCTCTGCCGATTCGCTAGGGGTTGAGGCCAGGGGCAGGGCGAGGACGAAGGCCGTACCGCCATTGGCGGGGTGCTCGACGTTGAGGCTGCCCTTGGCGGCGGCGGCAAGGCTCGCCGACAGGGTCAGGCCCAGGCCCAGGCCATGTTCGCCCGGTTTGGTGGTGAAGAAAGGTTCGAACAGGTGCTTGCGCGCCTCGGCGTCGATGCCATGGCCATTGTCGCGCACCTGCAAACGGTACTTGTCGCCCTGCAGCTCGCCTTCCAGCCACAGTTGCGGCCGTGGCTGGGCAGCCATGGCATCCAGAGCGTTGCCGATCAGGTTGACCAGGATCTGCTCCAGTCGCGTCTGGTCGATGGCCAGTTGCTGGTCTTCGAACTGATTGTGCAACTGCAGGTGGCAGGCGCTGATGCGGTTGGCCAGCACCTGCAGGGTAGCGTCCACCGCCTTGGCCAGCGAGGCCTGGCCGCTGTCGTCACCGCGCCGGGCGAAGGAGCGCAGGCTGGCGGTGATGCGGCCCATGCGGTCGATCAGGTCGTTCATGGTGCGCAGGTTGGTACTGGCGGTTTCCAGCGCCCCGCGTTCGAGGAAGCGCACGGTGTTGCCGGACAACGTGCGCAGCGCGGCCAGCGGCTGGTTCAGTTCGTGGGCAATGCTGGTGGACATCTGCCCGATGGCGGCCAGCTTGCCGGCCTGTACCAGTTCATCCTGGGCGTGGCGCAGGGTCTGTTCGGCATGCCGGCGCTCGCGAATCTGGCCCTTCAGGCGTTCGTTGCTGGCGCGCAGGTCGGCTGTGCGTTCGGCAATCCGTCGCTCCAGCTGGCTGTTGGCTTCCTGCAGGGCCTCTCGGGCTGCCAGTCGAGTGGCGATGACCTTGCGCCGTTCGTTCCAGGCGATGCCGAGAATCGCCAGCAAGGCGAAGGCCACGCCCACCAGGATGCCTTGCACCATGGATTCGCGACGCAGGTCCTGCAGTGGGGTCAGCAGGGTGAAATGCCAGGGCGTGTCGGCCAGGCGCCGGGTCTGGGCCAGGTAGGCCATTTCGCGGGCCTTGCCCTGTGCGGTTTCGCTGTTGGCCGGGAAGGTCAGCTTTTCCACACCATCGGCCAGGGTTTCCCGGGCGAGGGGCTGCAGCTCGTTCAGCGGCCACCAGTAGTACTGCAGGCTGCGGGCCAGACGCTCCTTGATCTGCGGCGTCAGCGGGCGTACCGACTTCAGGCGCCGGGCCGGGTCGCTGGAGAGGATGATGATGCCGTTCTCGTCGCTGACGAACGCTTCCAGGCGGGCACGTTGCCAGCGCTCCTCAAGGGTGTCCAGGCGCACCTTGATCACCGCCACGCCAATGATCTTGCCGTGCTCTTCCAGGCCATGGGCCAGGTAATAGCCGGCCTCGCCGGTGGTGCTGCCGATGCCGTAGAAACGCCCGGGCTCGCCGCGCACGGCGGTCTGGAAGTAGGCCCGGAACGACAGGTCCTCGCCGAGGAACGAGTCGGCATCGCGCCAGTTGCTGGTGGCCTGGACCCGGCCATTGGTGTCGAGGACGAAGATGGCCCGGCTGCGGCTGCGTCGGTTCAGGCCTTCGAGGTATTCGTTGACGGCCTGCCGCGAGCCACCGTCAGGGTCGGTGAGCAGGTGCGAGACACTGTCTTCCAGCTCCAGCAGGCTCGGCAGGTAGGTGTACTTGCTGATTTCGCTCTCGACCGTGCGTGCGTGCAGCTCAAGCTGGCGCTCGCCGTTTTCGCTGAGGGTGCGGATGCCGTTGCTCTCGCTGATCAGGTAGCCAGCCATGCCCAGGCCGACCATCAGCAGGATGATCAGTGGCGGCAACAGCAATTGGCGGAGCAGGCGGGATTTCACGGCAGGCTTGGCAGGGAGAAGAAGCGAAGGATCGCATTTCATCACAGTGGCCTTGTCACGACCAGCGCCGCCGCCCGAAAGGGCGGCGGCACCGAGCGCTTCAGTGAAGCAAAATCAGTGTTGCAGGATCTTGCTGAGGAAGTGCTGGGTACGCTCGTGGCGGGCGCTCGGGTTACCGAAGAAGTCTTCCTTCTGGCAATCCTCGATGATGTTGCCCTTGTCCATGAAGATCACGCGGTTGGCCACTTTGCGGGCGAAGCCCATTTCGTGGGTCACGCACATCATGGTCATGCCTTCGTGGGCCAGTTCAACCATCACGTCCAGTACTTCGTTGACCATTTCCGGGTCCAGCGCCGAGGTCGGTTCGTCGAACAGCATCACGATCGGGTCCATCGACAGGGCGCGGGCGATGGCCACGCGCTGCTGCTGTCCGCCGGACAGCTGACCGGGGTGCTTCTTGGCGTGGGCACCGAGGCCGACGCGATCGAGCAGGGCCAGGCCCTTCTTGGTCGCTTCCGCTTCGCTACGGCCAAGCACCTTGCGTTGGGCAATGGTCAGGTTCTCGGTGATGGACAGGTGCGGGAACAGCTCGAAATGCTGGAACACCATGCCAACGCGCGAACGCAGTTTGGGCAGGTTGGTCTTGGGGTCGGCGATCGAGGTGCCGTCGACCACGATGTCACCTTTCTGGAACGGCTCCAGGGCGTTGACACACTTGATCAGGGTGGACTTGCCCGAGCCCGACGGGCCGCACACCACCACCACTTCACCTTTTTTGACCTCGGTGCTGCAGTCGGTCAGTACCTGGAAGTCCCCGTACCACTTGTTGACGTTCTTGATGGAAATCATACGGTGATCCTTTTTTGCAGGCGCTTGACCAGCCACGAAGCGGAGAAGCTGATGAGGAAGTACACGACACCGGCGAAGATCAGGAACTCATGGGAGCGCCCGATGATATCGCCGTTGGAGCGTGCCGAGTTGAGGAAGTCCACCAGGCCCACGGTGTATACCAGCGAGGTGTCCTGGAACAGGATGATGCTCTGCTGCAACAGCAGCGGGGTCATCTTGCGGAAGGCCTGGGGCAGGATGATCAGGCGCATGGTCTGGCCGTAGGTCATGCCCAGGGCCTGGGCGGCGCCCATCTGGCCCTTGGAGATCGACTGCACACCAGCGCGAACGATTTCGCAGAAGTACGCGGCCTCGAACATCATGAACGCCACCACGCACGAGGTGAAGGCACCCACCGGGGTGTCTTCGCCGGTGATCCAGCGCAGCACGAACGGTACCGCCAGGTAGAACCAGGTGATGACCAGCAGCAGCGGGATCGAGCGGAAGTAGTTGACGTAGGCGCCGGCCAGGTTCGACATCAGCTTGCTCGACGACAGGCGCATCAGGGCCAGGATGGTCCCCAGCACGATGCCGCCGACCACGCCCATGACCATCAGTTGCAGGGTCATGACCATGCCTTCCCACAGGGCTGGCAGGGCCGGGATGATTTCGCTGAAATCCATTTCCATTTATTTGCCCCCTACGGAAATCAGGCCGGGCACCGAGACCTTCTTCTCGACCATGCGCATGAGCAGCATCAGGCCCATGTTCAGGGTGAAGTAGATCAGCGTGGCCAGGGTGAAGGCCTCGAACAGGTTGGCCGAGAATTCGGCGGTCTGCTTGGTCTGCGCCAGCAGTTCCATCAGGCCGATCAGCGAAGCCACCGAGGAGTTCTTGAACACGTTCAGGAATTCCGAAGTGAGCGGCGGAATGATGATCCGGTAGGCTTGCGGCAGCAGCACGTTGGTGTAGATCTGCGACAGGCTGAAACCCATGGCGCGGGCAGCGGCTTCCTGGCCACGCGGCAATGCCTGGATACCGGTGCGCACTTGCTCACAAACGCGGGCGGCGGTGAACAGGCCCAGGCAGATGACCACGCTGATCAGCGCCGAAGTGGTCGGGTTGAGGTCCTGCTTGAACCATTCCTGCAGGCCTTCGGGCAGCAGATCCGGTACCAGGAAGTACCAGATGAACAATTGCACCAGCAGCGGTACGTTGCGGAACAGTTCCACGTAGGCGGTGGCGATGCCTGAAACCAGCCGGTTCGGCACGGTACGCATGACACCGAGGATCGAACCCAGCAACAAGGCGATGATCCAGGCGGAGATGGCGATGGCGATGGTCCAGCCCAGGCCGGTGACGTACCAGTCCAGATAGGTTTCGCTGCCCACGCCGGTGGACTTGAAGAACACGCCCCAGTCCCAGTTGTAATTCATCGGGATTTCCCCTCAGACGATTGTTTCACGGGCACCTTCGACCATCCGAGGGCGGCGAGCGCCCTCGGATGAAAGGTTAGACACTAATGGGTGGCCTGCAGAGTTGATTGGTGCTGTTGAGCACCGGGCCACTATCTGAGAGTCAGGACTTCTTCTCGTCCGCGGCCTTGTCGGTCGGCTCGGCGATCAGTTTCTTCAGCTCTTCGCTCATCGGGAACTGCAGGTTCAGGCCCTTTGGCGGAATCGGCTGCTGGAACCACTTGTCGTAGCTCTTGTTGACCTCGCCCGACTTGAAGTAACCGACGATGGCATCATCGACGGCTTTCTTGAAGGCCGCGTCATCCTTGCGCACCATGCAGCCATAGATTTCGTACGACTGTGGGGTACCGGTAATGACCCAGTCCGACGGTTTGCGCGCCTTGGCCATTTCGCCGGCGAGCAAGGCGTCGTCCATCATGAAGGCCACGGCGCGGCCGCTTTCGAGCATGTTGAAGGCTTCACCGTGGTCCTTGGCGGAAATCACGTTCATCTTCATCTGCTTGTCGGCGTTCATCGCCTTGAGGATGCGCTCGGAGGTGGTACCGGCGGTGGTTACCACGTTCTTGCCGGCCAGGTCCGGGAAGTCCTTGTATGCCGGCTGACCATCCTTGACCTTGGTCAGCAGGCGGGTACCGACTTCGAAGATACCGACCGAGAAGCCGACTTGCTGCTGGCGCTCGACGTTGTTGGTGGTGGAGCCGCACTCGAGGTCTACGGTGCCGTTTTGCACCAGCGGGATGCGGGTCTGGGAGGTGACCAGGTTGTAGCGGACTTTGATGTCCGTGCCCAGTTGCTTCTTCAGGGCCTCGACGACAGCCAGCTGGATGTCGTGCGAGTAGCCCACGGGCTCGGGCTTGCCGGCCAGGTAGGAAAACGGGATGGAGGAGTCGCGGTGGCCCAGGGTGATGGTGCCCGAATCCTTGATCTTCTTCAGGGTGCCGGTCAGTTCTTCGGCCATGGCCGGCGAAGCGATCACAGCGGCCGCGATGGCGGCGCCCAGCAATTGACGAACGATGCGCATCAAATTTTCCTCGACGTGTTTGTTTTTTTTATGGAGCCGTTGGCGGACTCTTTCGTTCAACGAATACAGCATGAAGCGGGGTGCATTCGGCTACCAAGTGTAGAGCATGAGTCGTGCCAAGCTCTGATATCGATCATAAACCCGCGAAATCTCAGGGTATGAACCTTTCTTGACGATTTCTGCGTAACTGGAAGTTTCCGGATTTCCGAACGAATGCATTTATCATGTTCGGAAATCCGAATAGATGGGCGAGCGCTGTAGTCCTGCTATAAGTACCGCGTTTATCAATATTGCGTGTGGTGTCCTGCGTCTTTTCAGACCAGGAGAAACCACCATGCCATCTGCCGATAGTCTTCCGTCCGGGTCGGTTGATCAGTTGATCGCCCGCCAGCTCCCCCCTTGGTTGGCCGCTGCCGAGGCGCGACATGTCGAGCCCTATCGACAGGCTTTGATCGCGCAGCAGCAGGTTGCCGATCAGCTGCAGCATCTGCTGAGTCGCATCCCGGCGGTTGACGAATTCGCAGCGCCGTTGCTGGAAAGGGCCTTGGCGGAAGCAGGGCTTGGGCATGTCGACCCTCGCCGCGCTTTCGTAGTGGTCAGCGAGGAGTTTCCACTGCCTTCGGCTGCAGAGAAGATCCACAAGCCGATGATCACCTATACCACCCGGCAATCCCTGCTCGCGGCGGCCCTGCACAATTTCGATGTAGAAGAGAGCGTGCCCTGGCTGTTGCGCAAGGCGTACCTGGTCGACGGCGAAGGGGGGCGGCTGGGCATGAGGTTTGAGCATTTTGTCAGCCTGTGCCGCACGCTGGATGTCGGTGGCCGTTACCAGGCGCTGTTGACGACGGTACTACAGCCCAAGGCAGGCCGGGGCCAGCCTGTCGACCAGGCGCGCCATACCATCGAACAGCTGTTTCAGGACAGTTTGCGTACCCGGATGAAGGCAGAGCTGTATGAAGGCAGAATCAAGGGAGCGCTGGACGAGCGCGATCTGCGCCGTTTGTTGCCGATACTTGAGCGGCCAGCGCTACCAGCGTACGCAGGCGGTACGCTGACGCCGCGGCAGTTATACCTGTTGGGCAAGTGCATGGTGGGCATTGTCACCCTGGAATGGCGGCCAGCGCCGGGGGCCGCAGTGGATGAAATCATCGTCTGGATACCTGGCGACCCCGAAAAAAGCCTGCGGCATTACGATGCGTGGGATGACGTGTATGGCGATCTGGCGCTACGGCTCAGGCACGAGCCTTTCCTCGCGTTCATGCGGCGCTTTCTCAAGGCCGAGGACCGTAAAGGTTTCGAAATGGCCCTTGCACGCGCCCTGGCGTCCGCGGGTTCCCGCCGACCGCTGGAACTGGACGGGCGCAACCTGCCGGTCGAGGCTTCGGTTTTCAGCCATGTGCGTACTCAGGTCGTGGCGAAGATCTATGATGATGCCCGCTTCATTGCCGTTCCGACCGATGAAGAGGATCGGTTGAGCAGGCACAAGCGTTTGCAAGGGCTGCTGTATGCCGGGCTGGACCTGCTTGGCTTGGCCGCCTTTGTCGTGCCTGTCCTGGGTGAATTGTTGTTGGTAGTGAGCGCCGCGCAGCTGCTGGACGAAGTATATGAAGGTTATCAGGACTGGCGGTTGGGCGATCGCCAGGGCGCGCTGGAGCATTTGTTTTCCGTTGCCCAGGGGGTGGTGTTGACGGGGGCGAGCGCCGCAGCGCTTCATCTGCTCAAGCGGGTACCTTGGGTGGACGCGCTGGAACCCCAGGTAATGACGGGTGGCAAGGTCAGGTTGCTGCGAAATTCCCATTACCCCGCCGCGGAGAACAACCCGCTGGTATTGCTGCAAGGCTTGCCCGGCGAACATTTTGCCGACCTTCTGGAGCCCAGGGCCAAGGTGCTGCTTGATGCGGCGGGCCTGCAAGTGGACCAGTTACGGCGCTTGCACGTGGAGCACGCGGCGCCGCCAGCGCGGCTGATCGACCTGCATGAGCGCCTGGATCTGTGCGCAAGACGCCCAGGGCTGCGTGGCTTGGCATTGGAGCGTGCGCTGCGGGACTTGCATCCGCCTGCGACCCCCGAGCAAACCTGGCTGATGAATGCTTTCAATGGATTATCGTCCCGAGGCGCACAGGAAATCATCGATCAGAGCAGTTCCTCACAGTTGCCGTCGCCATTGGCCGGCGGGCGAGTGCCGCTGGGTATGGCAGAGCGTGCCCGTTGGTACCTGCGCGACAGCCGCGTAGATGTTGCCTGCCTGGGTATTCGCCTACCGCAGCTGCTCAATGCCGACGGTGAAAAGCTGCTATTGGGGCTGGTCGAGCGCAAGGCCCCATGGCCTGCTTCGGTGCGGGTTGAATTACGTGCTGGCAATCGTGAGGGCCGAGTGCTGTTTGCCAGCCAAAACCACGAGGCCCGCGAAGTCCGGGTCATCATCAAAGGGGCGCAGGGGTATGCGTTGGACGGCGAGGCTGCTGGCCGCGATGCTTCTTTACTACATGCCGTGCTGCAGTGCCTGGACGACAAGCAGAAGCTGGTCTTGGGTAATGTCGGGCAGCAAGTGACACAACTACGGGACAAGGTGCTCGAAATCGCTGCACAGGAGCGCGAACAGGCCGCCAGGCTGATCGGCCTGGCCCCTAAGGGTACTGGCGTACGGCCACCCAGACGCTTTGGCGACGGCCGCCTGGCTTACCGCCTGAGCGGCGGTGGGGAGAGTAGCCGGCAGGCGATCCGGCGCGGCATCCACCAGATATTCCCGACGCTCAGTGAAATGCAGCTTGAAGCTTATATGGATGCGGTCCGCCAGCGAGGCGAAAACCTGTGGGACCATTACCAGATGCTGCAGCGCCAGCTTGCCGGGCTACGCGCCGTGCTGCGCCAGTGGCAGGCCGACTGGCAGAACCCCATCGACGCCATCCGCCGCCGCCGCGTCGCCGATACGTTACGCCGGAGCTGGCGGCGCAAACTGGTAGACAGTAATGACCAGTATGAGCTGACCATCGACGGTGAGCCGGTCAGTGCGCTGCCTGTCCTGCCGCGCGGGGTCGACTATGTGCATGTACGCAGGCTAACGTTGCGTAACATGCAACTACAAGATATCGATGCCTCGTTTCTCAGGCTATTCCCGAATGTTGTCGATCTTGATCTCAGCGGCAACCGGCTAAGCCGTGTGCCAGAGGGTATCGAGGGCCTTACCCAGCTAAGACAGGTCAATCTGGGTAATAACCAGATTGTCCTGGATGAAACCGGGAGCCGCCGTCTGGCGGGTTTGCAGCGGCTCAATACCTTGACTCTGAGCTACAACCCGCTCAACGGCGTGCCTGATCTCTCTGCCTTGCCGCACGTGCGTGACGTGCGCCTGCGTGCAACCGGGCAGGTTGATGTGAATCTGCTTCATGAGCGGGTTGCGTTGCGCGCGCACGTCGACCTGCGCGACAACCGGATCAGCGAGCTGCAAAGGGATATGCGCGGCCTGCGCCTGCGGCTGCGAAGGCTCAATCTGCATGAGAATCCGCTGAACGAAGCCAGCGTCCAGTTGCTTGACGAGGCCCGCGGCGTCAGCGACTCCCGGGCCAGGGGCGGCGCATCCCACGCCCATGCGGCAGTGAACGACCAGACCCGCGCAGAATGGGTGGCCAGCCGAAACGAAGCGCTGCGTACCAGCCGCGAAGCCAGCTGGGACCGCTTGCAGGAGGAGCCCGGCTCGGCAGGCTTGTTTCGTTTCCTCGCAGACTTCGCCGAAAGCGAAGATTTTGAAACACACCCCCGTCATTATCGTCGCCGTATCTGGCATATCCTCGATGCCTGCGAACACGACGAAGCATTGCGCGAGCGATTGTTCCGCGAGGCTGACGCTCCCCGTAGTTGCGAAGACCGCTTGCTGTTGATACTCAACCAGATGGAAGTGGCCATCCTCGCCTACCAAGGTATCGAAGACGTCCCAGTGGCGGTACGGGAGGCCCGTTTTCTGCGTCTGGGCCGGCAATTGCACCGTCTGGACCTGCTGGATGCCATTGCTGCACGGCATGTGCAAAGAATGCGCGCAGAGGCAGTGGTCGAGGTCGACGAAATTGAAACGCGGCTGTACTACCGCTCACGTCTGGCAAGTGCCCTGGATCTGCCGGTAACACCAGACCAGATGCATTACGCTTCGTTTGCCCACGTAAGCAATGCCGACCTGAGCCATGCGCAACTGGAAGTACTGGCGGCCAATACGTCGGTGGCCATCCTCGATACGTTGGCTGAGCGCCCTTTTTGGCAGAATTACCTGCGTGAAACCTACCCAGAGCGTTTCGATGCGTTGGCTGCGCCCTTCCATGAACGCCTTGAATCGCTTGAACAGCAGGCCAGAAATGGCCAGGAAAGCGACTACGGCGGGCGTGCCCGGGCATTGATGCGCGAGCACGAGGTTGACGAGCGGGTACTGATGCGCACCTTGACCACCGAGGCCTGGGCGCGTTCTGTTAGCGACGACCGATCACCGCGAACCTGAGCGACACCAGGCGAGGCATGCAGGGTCAGGCTGCCTGGACGCGGGCCTGTTTCTGCGCGCGCTGTTGCAGGTAATCCTTCAGCAATCGCTGTTCACTGGCGCTGGTGAACAGCCCCAGCTTGGTGCGGCGCCAGAGGATATCGTCGGCGTCGCACGCCCATTCCTGATCGCACAGGTATTCCACCTCGCGGCCGAACAGCCCCCCGCCCAGTGGCTGGCCCAGGTCTTCCGGCCCGTGCACGCCGTCGAGCAACTGCCACACGCGGTAGCCATAGGTGAGCGCCCAGCGTTTGGCGATGTCGACCGGCAGCCAGCCGCAGCGCGCCAGTACGGCATCCACCAGGTCTTGTACGCTCGTCATGTTCTCGCCACCTGGCAGCGGCGCACTGGCCGTCCAGCTACCACGCATCTGCGGGAAATGCGGCTTAAGCTCGGCCATGGCCGATTCGGCCAGCTTGCGGTAGGTGGTCAGCTTGCCGCCGAACACCGACAGCAGCGGTGCCTGACCTTCGCTGGCGGACAATGCCAGGGTGTAGTCGCGGGTCACCGCCGAAGGGTTGTCCGATTCGTCATTGCACAGCGGGCGAACCCCGGAGTAGGTGTGCACGATATCGTTGCGACCAAGCTGGTGGTTGAAGTGCTCGTTGACCACTTTCAGCAGGTATTCGGTTTCCTGTTCGGTGATTGCCACCTTGGCCGGGTCGCCGCTGTATTCGCGGTCGGTAGTGCCGATCAGGGTAAAGCGGTCCAGATATGGAATGCAGAAGACGATACGCTGGTCTTCGTTCTGCAGGATATAGGCGTGTTCACCTTCGTACAGGCGCGGCACGATGAGGTGGCTACCCTGGATCAGGCGGATGCCGTACGGCGCATCGAGCTTGAGGTCGTCCTTGATGAAGCTTGCAACCCACGGGCCTGCTGCATTGACCAGGGCGCGGGCGCGAATGCTCTGCAGGCTGCCGTCGGCGTGCTGCAGTTCCACCTGCCACAGGCCATCGACACGCTCGGCGCGCAGGCAGCGGGTGCGGGTGTGGATGTGCGCGCCGTGCTCGCGGGCGGCCATGGCGTTGAGTACCACCAGGCGGGCGTCGTCCACCGCGCAGTCGGCGTATTCGAAGCCACGGGTGATCGCTGGCTTGAGCGGGTAGCCCGGGCCGAAGCGCAGGCTGCGCGAGGCACCCAGGCGCTTGCGCTTGCCCAGATGGTCATACAGGAACAGGCCGGCGCGGATCATCCAGGCCGGGCGCAGGTGCGGGCGGTGCGGCAGCACGAAACGCATGGGCTTGACGATATGCGGGGCCTTGGCCAGCAGTACTTCACGCTCGGCCAGCGCTTCACGCACCAGGCGAAACTCGTAGTGCTCCAGGTAGCGCAGGCCGCCATGGATCAGTTTGCTGCTGGCCGACGAGGTGTGCCGGGCCAGATCGTCCTTTTCGCAGAGGAACACCTTCAGGCCGCGCCCGGCGGCGTCGGCAGCGATGCCCACGCCATTGATGCCGCCGCCGATCACGGCGAGGTCATAGCAGTCGGCGAGTGGGGGCTGGGACGAAACGGGCTGGGACACGGCAAGGCCTCCTGAGGCTGTTCACATCGAATATGAACATTGATGTTCGTTTTCGAAAATACTAGCGCAACAGAAAGCCGGTCGCCAGTCAGTAGTTATAGAAAAAACTGATCAGATGACAACAAAGTGAACATTTACGAAAACGGCGGGCCGCTTCGCAGCCCACTGGCGGCTCAGACTACTTCGAGGCGTATCTTGTACTGGTTGAGCAACTGGGTAAGGGCGGGCGTTGGCGCCTGGTCGGTCACCAGGCAGTCGACCAGGCTGATCGAGCCCATGCGCACCATGGCGTTGCGCCCGAACTTGCTGGAGTCGGCGGCAAGAATCACTTGTCGGGCATTGGCGATGATTGCCTGGGACACCCGCACTTCCTGGTAATCGAAATCGAGCAGGCTGCCGTCTTCGTCGATGCCGCTGATGCCCACCAGGGCGAAGTCGACCTTGAACTGGTTGATGAAGTCGACACTGGCCTGGCCGACAACCCCGCCATCGCGACGCACCGTGCCCCCGGCCACCAGTACTTCGAAATCATCCTTGGCGGCAAGGATCGCGGCGACATGCAGATTGTTGGTGATGACTTTCAGGTGGTTGTGGTTGAGCAGTGCGCGGGCGATGGATTCGGTGGTGGTGCCGATGTTGATGAACAGCGAGGCATGGTCGGGAATCTGCCGAGCCACGGCTTCGGCGATGCGTTGCTTTTCGTCACGCATCTGGTCGGCGCGCATGGCGTAGGCGGTGTTCTCGATGCTCGAATCATAGGCTGCGCCGCCGTGGTAACGGCGTAGCAGGTTGAGTTCTGCAAGCTGGTTGATATCACGGCGGATAGTCTGCGGAGTGACGACGAACAGCTGCGCCATTTCCTCGATACTGACGTAACCGCGTTCGCGTACCAGTTCGAGAATTTGTTGTTGGCGAGGGGGCAGATTCATGGGCGGTCCTTTGGGGCTGCCGGACAAATGCTGCAATGATGCCGTAGGACGGGGACTACGACCAGTAGACTAACGGGCCCGTTGCTTCACGCGGTCCCTGCTGCGGCGCTCGTCATGCACAAAACCCGAAAGCTGTACTGGTCCCTGTGGGAGCGGCTTCAGCCGCGAACACCGGCGCAGCCGGTGCCATCTTCGCGGGTAAACCCGCTCCCACAGGATTTGGGCAAGCTTTCGCGCCGGGCATCAGGCCTCGTGATCTTCCCAGTCACGAGTACGCTCGACCGCCTTCTTCCAGCCGGCATACAGCTTCTCTTTCTGCGCTTCATCCAGTTGCGGGCTGAATTCGCGCTCGATGATGGCCTTGTCGCGCAACTCGTCCAGGCCGCTCCAGAAGCCACAGGCCAGGCCCGCCAGGTAGGCCGCCCCCAACGCAGTGGTTTCGCGCATTTTCGGGCGTTCCACGCAAGTGCCCAGGATGTCGGCCTGGAATTGCATGAGGAAGTTGTTGGCCACTGCGCCGCCATCCACGCGCAGCTCGGAAAGGCGCTGGCCGCAATCCTGCTGCATGGCGTCAAGCACGTCGCGGGTCTGGTAGGCGATCGACTCCAGCGCGGCGCGGATGATGTGGTCCACCTTCACGCCACGGGTCAGGCCGAACAGTGCGCCACGGGCATACGGATCCCAGTACGGTGCACCCAGGCCAGTGAAGGCGGGCACCAGGTATACGCCGTTGCTGTCCTTGACCTTGCTGGCGAAGTATTCGGTATCCAGCGCGTCGTTGACGATCTTCAGTTCATCACGCAGCCACTGCACGGTGGAACCACCGTTGAACACCGCGCCTTCCAGCGCGTAGGCCACTTCGCCTCGCGGGCCGCATGCAATGGTGGTGAGCAGGCCATGGGAAGACTTCACCGCCTGGTCGCCGGTGTTCATCAGCAGGAAGCAGCCGGTACCGTAGGTATTCTTGGCCTGGCCCGGCTCCACGCACATCTGGCCGAACAGCGCCGACTGCTGGTCGCCGGCGATACCGGCAATGGCGATGCCGCTCTTGGTGTGGCCGTAGACCTCGGAAGATGGGCGTACTTCGGGCAGCATCTGCCGTGGGATGCCGAGGATTTCCAGAAGCTTTTCGTCCCACTGCAGGCTGTGGATGTTGAACATCAGCGTGCGCGAGGCATTGGTGTAATCGGTGACATGTACCTTGCCGCCGGAGAACTTCCAGATCAGCCAGGTATCGATGGTGCCGAACAGCAGCTCGCCGCGCTCGGCGCGTTCGCGGGCACCCTCGACATTGTCGAGGATCCACTTCAGCTTGGTGCCGGAGAAGTATGGGTCGGTGACCAGGCCAGTGGCTTCGCGAATGTAGTCTTCATGGCCGTCGCGCTTGAGCTGCGCGCAGATCTCGGTGCTGCGGCGGCACTGCCAGACGATGGCGTTGTATACCGGGCGACCGGTTTCCTTGTCCCATACCACGGTGGTTTCGCGCTGGTTGGTAATACCCAGCGCGGCGACCTGGGCGTGGCTGATGCCGGCCTGGGCCAGGGCCTCGACCATGGTCGCGCTCTGCGTGGCGAAGATTTCCATCGGGTCGTGCTCGACCCAGCCCGCCTGTGGGTAGTGCTGGGCGAACTCGCGCTGGGAGGTACCCACCACATTGGCGTCGCGGTCGAAAATGATGGCCCGCGAACTGGTGGTGCCCTGGTCCAGGGCGATGATGTAGTTCTTATCCTGGGTGTCTGTCATGGTCGTAGGCCTTGCGAAAATTGGGGTTCAGGGCTGGGTGTGACGCCGGCGTCAATTGACTTGAGTATCGCCCTGGCGGTTGTCATTTGTCTCAGGGTTCCCGGCGGCTGCCATTGGCAGGTTACGGGCGATCAGGCCGCGATAGGTCGCGGCACCGAGGCAGGCGCCAAGGATCGGTGCGAACACCGGAACCAGGAAATAGGGCATGTCCCGACCGCCAGTGAAGGCGATTTCGCCCCAACCGGCCAGGAAGGTCATGAGTTTTGGCCCGAAATCGCGGGCCGGGTTCATGGCAAAGCCGGTCAACGGGCCCATGGCGCTGCCGATCACGGCGATCAGCAGGCCGATCAGCAGCGGGGCCATGGCACCGCGCGGCAGGCCGTTGTTGTCGTCGGTCAGGGCCATGATCACCGCCATCAGGATCGCGGTGATGATCACCTCGACCAGGAACGCCTGGCCGGTGGACAGCGACGGGTGTGGATAGGTGGAGAACACCGAGGCCAGCTCCAGGCTGGCTTCGCTACCGCGCAGCATGGCGTGGGCCTGTTCGAAATCGAAGAACAGGTTGCTGTACAGGGTGTAGACCAATGCGGCACCACAGAACGCACCGCATACCTGGGCCAGCATGTAGAAGGGCAGCTTGCGCTTGTCGAAACCGGCGAACAGGGTAAGGGCGATGCTCACTGCCGGGTTCAGGTGCGCGCCGGAAATACCGGCGGTGAGGTAGATCGCCATGCTGACGCCCACGCCCCAGATGATACTGATTTCCCACAGGCCAAAGCTGGCGCCCGCGACCTTGAGCGCGGCGACGCAGCCGGTACCGAAGAAGATGAGCAGTGCAGTACCGAGAAACTCGGCCAGGCATTGGCTGGACAGCGTGGGTTGGCGTAGAGCAGTCGTCATGTATGACCTCGTTTTTTTTGTTGTGAGGCACTGGGCGCTCGACAGCAAAGCCTGGTGTCTATCCCCATTGACCCCAGGCAGATGTAGGAAATGCACCTTAAAAGTGCACCATTTATTCACAAACGAAAAAATATAGACAAGAAACGCTGATGTCAAAGGTCGAAAGTGAACGATCGGTCACGATCTGGTTGCTGATTTCCGGTGCGTATCCGCGTGCTAGAGGGGCGCGATTGCGGTGCGCTGGCTGCGCTGTGGGAATTGTCCTAAAGTAGCCGCCGAGCCGTCCCTGACCGGAGCAACTGCATGACCCCCGCCCTAGACCTGTTGAAGAAGCACCGCGCCGAACATCGTGTGCACAGTTACGAACATGACCCGAAGTCGGCGTCGTATGGCCTGGAGGCTTCGGAAAAGCTCGGTCTCGACCCGCAGCAGGTGTTCAAGACCTTGCTGGCGAGCAGCGAGAAGGGGGAGTTGCTGGTAGCGGTAGTGCCTGTGGTGGGCACGCTGGACCTCAAGGCCCTGGCCCATGCTGCGGGGGTGAAGAAGTGCGAGATGGCCGACCCGGCGGTGGCGCAACGGGCCACGGGGTACCTGGTGGGAGGGATCAGCCCGCTGGGACAGAAGAAGCGCCTGCGTACCTTCATCGATGACTCGGCGCAGAATTTTGCGACTATCCATGTCAGTGCCGGGCGGCGTGGGCTGGAGGTGGAGTTGGCGGCAGCGGTATTGGCCGAGCATACCCAGGGCAAGTTTGCCGGGATCGGTAGAGGCTGAGAATTTTGGGGCTGCTTTGCAGCCCATCGCGACACAAGGCCGCTCCTACAGGGGAATACGTACCCTTGTAGAAGCGGCCTTGTGTCGCGATGGGCCGCAGAGCGGCCCCAGAATATCGAATCAGGTCGCCGAACTGTACCGGCGCACCCCGTTCTCCTGTCGCGGCAACTGCGCCGCCACACTGCCCGGGACCGGGAACAGCACCAGATGGTCGGCCTTCACGGCAATCCCCACATCCTCACCGACCTGATGATCGTCATGGCTAGGGAAAATTGCCTCCAGCTGGCTACCCGTCGGCAACTGCAGGCGGTATAGAGTCGATGCGCCAAGGAAGCTCTTGCCAACGATGTTCGCCTGCAGCGCACTGCCCGGTGCGTGGACGATATCGTCAGGGCGCAACAGCACATCCACCGAGCTGCCCGGCGCCATGATGTAGGCACGATTGCCGCGCAACTCACCCAGCTCGGTATTGACCGCCTCGTGGCTGATCATCTGCCCACGGATGAAATACCCCTGGCCAATGAAGCTGGCCACGAACGGCGTCTGCGGCTCGTGGTAAAGATTGTAGGGCGTGTCCCACTGTTCCAGGCGGCCCTCCTTGAACACACCGACCTGGTCGCTGACGGCAAAGGCCTCTTCCTGGTCATGGGTCACCAGGATGGCGCTGGTGCCACGGCTCTTGAGAATGTCGCGAACCTCATGGCTCAGGCGCCGGCGCAGTTCCACGTCGAGGTTGGAGAAGGGCTCGTCGAGCAGCAGCAGTTGCGGCTCCGGTGCCAGTGCACGGGCCAGGGCGACCCGTTGCTGCTGGCCACCGGACAGTTCATGCGGGTAGCGCCCGCCCAGGCCACCCAGCTTGACCAGCTCGAGCATCTCTTCGATGACCTCGGCCTGGCGCGGGTGCTTGGCGATGCCGAAGGCAACGTTCTGTGCCACGGTCAGGTGCGGAAATAGCGCGTAATCCTGGAACACCATGCCGATGCGGCGTTTTTCCGGAGCCAGGGTGAAGCCTGCCCGGGAAATGACCTCGCCAGCCAGCTGGATCTCGCCGTCGTGCACCGGCTCGAAACCGGCGATGGCGCGCAGGGTTGTGGTTTTGCCGCAACCGGATGAACCCAGCAGGCAACCGATGTCGCCTGCGTTCAGGTGCAGATTGAGGTTCTGGACGATGCGCTGGTCGCCATAGCCGCAGGCGAGGTTACGCAGGTTGAGCAGTAGGGGTTGACTCATGCGTGGTGGTAAGCCGGTTCTACAAGGAATTCGAGAAGGGCCTTCTGTGCATGCAGGCGGTTTTCAGCCTGGTCCCAGGCGACCGAACGTGGGTCGTCGAGCAGGTCATGGCTGATTTCCTCACCACGGTGGGCGGGCAGGCAGTGCATGAACAGGGCGTCGGGTGCCGCCAGGTCGAGCAGTTCGCGGGTGACCTGGTACGGCGCGAAATGCGCCAGGCGCCGAGCAGTTTCCTCCTCCTGGCCCATGGAAGTCCAGACATCCGTAGTCACCAGGTGGGCGCCGCGCACGGCTTCCTTCGGGTCACGCACGATCTGCACGTGGTCGCCACCAATGGCCATGAAGCGTGGGTCCGGCTCGTAGCCTTCCGGGCAGGCGATGCGCAGCTGGAAGTCGAACTGCCTGGCAGCCTCGATGTACGAGTTGCACATGTTGAAGCCATCGCCGATCCAGGCGACGGTCTTGCCCTGGATCGAGCCGCGGTGTTCGAGGAAGGTCTGCATGTCGGCCAGCAACTGGCATGGGTGCGACTCGTCGGACAGCGCGTTGATCACCGGCACACGCGAGTTGGCGGCGAATTCGGTCAGGGTGGTGTGGGCGTGGGTACGGATCATCACCACGTCGAGCATGCTCGACAGCACGATGGCGCTGTCGCTGATCGGCTCGCCACGGCCCAGCTGGGTGTCGCGCGGGGACAGGAAGATGGCCTGGCCGCCGAGCTGGATCATGCCCGCCTCGAACGACACGCGGGTACGGGTCGAGGACTTTTCGAAGATCATGCCCAGCACGCGGTTCTTCAGAGGCTCGAACAGCACGCCTCGCTTGCGCAGGTCCTTCAGCTCGATGCCGCGGCGGATCACACCGAGCAATTCGTCGGTGGTGAAGTCCAGCAGGGAGAGAAAGTGCCTAGCGCTCATGATTGACTACCTTATCTGCAACGGTATGCAGGTCGACCGTATGGTTTTTTTGACAACGGGAGTGACCTGCGGCGTAAGCCGCACGGGGGCGGACGAAATAGGGAAAGGCGCAATACTATAAGTAAATGTCGCCTGAAGCCAAGAGGGGAAACAGCTGCCCGGAATCAAAGGGTGTTGCAAAGGGTGTCTTCACCCGACAGGCAGTGCTGTTTTTTATTTGCTACAGAGGGTTGTACACGGCTTGTCGGCAATTTGGCAAATGGCTGTCGCAAATCGTGTGCCTGATGTCGGTGGATTCACGCCGCGAAGCGCGCTGGCCGGTGGTTGAGCGTGAGCGCATAGTCGATGTTCGACAACCCTCTACAACATCCTCCACGATAACAAGGCAGAGGCGGCCATGACCAAGACCCTGCACCACCGTGCCTGTCACCTGTGTGAAGCAATCTGCGGACTGAACATCGAAGTCAGCCATGACGACCACGGGCGGGCGCTGATCAGCTCGATCAAGGGCGACCCGCAGGACCCGTTCAGCCGCGGCCATGTCTGCCCAAAGGCCGTGGCCTTGCAGGACATCCAGAATGACCCCGACCGCCTGCGCCAACCGCACAAGCGGGTGGGCGAGCACTGGCAGGCTATCGGCTGGGACGAAGCCTTTGCCCTGGCCGCCGACAGGTTGTGGGCGATCCAGCAGGCCCATGGGCGCAATGCCGTTGCGGTGTACCAAGGCAACCCGAGCGTGCACAACTACGGCCTGATGACCCACAGCAACTACTTCCTGGGCCTGTTGAAAACCCGCAACCGCTTCTCTGCCACCTCGGTGGACCAGTTGCCGCAGCACCTGGTCAGCCACCTGATGTACGGCCATGGCCTGCTGCTGCCGATCCCGGATATCGACCAGACCGGTTTCATGCTGATTCTTGGCGGCAACCCGCTGGCTTCCAATGGCAGCATCATGACCGTGCCGGATGTGGAAAAGCGCCTGAAAGCCCTGCGGGCCCGGGGTGGGCGCCTGGTCGTGGTGGACCCGCGGCGCAGCGAAACGGCGGCGATGGCCGACAGTCACCTGTTCATTCGCCCTGGAGGGGATGCGGCCTTGTTGTGTGGCGTGCTCAACACCCTGTTCGCTGAAGGCCTGGCGCGCGGCTCGCACTTGCCGGTCACCGGCCTGCAGCAGGTGCGCGAAGCAATTGCGCCGTTCAGCGCAGAGGCCATGAGTGCCCATTGTGGCATTGCCGCAACAGACATTCGCCAGCTGGCGCGGGACTTCGCTGCGGCCGACAAGGCGGTGTGCTACGGCCGCATGGGGGTTTCTACCCAGGCCTTCGGCACCCTTTGTCACTGGCTGGTGCAACTGATCAACCTGGTGACCGGCAACCTTGACCGTGAGGGAGGCGCGCTGTGCACCGAGCCTGCCGTCGACCTGGTGGCGACCACCTCGGGTGGCCATTTCAACGCCTGGCAGAGCCGGGTGTCGGGCTTGCCCGAGTACGGCGGCGAACTGCCCGTGGCGGCCTTGGCCGAGGAAATGCTGACACCCGGCGAAGGGCAGGTGCGCGCGCTGGTGACGGTGGCCGGCAACCCGGTACTGTCCACCCCGAACGGCCGCCAGTTGGATGTGGCGCTGGGTGGGTTGGAATTCATGCTCAGCATCGACCTGTACATCAACGAAACCACTCGTCATGCCGATCTGATTCTGCCCTCCACCTCGGCGCTGGAAAACGATCATTACGACAGCACGTTCAACCTGCTGGCCGTGCGCAACGTGACACGCTTCAATCGGGCGATCCTGGCCAAGCCCGAAGGGGCATTGCACGACTGGGAGATTTTCGTCGGGCTGGCACAAGCGTTCGCCAAGCGCGCCGAACTGGAACTGAAGCCGACCTGGGCACCGGCGCAGATGATCGACCTGGCCCTGCGCAAGGGGCGCTATGGCGAGGCGACTCCCTGGCAGTTGTCGCTGGCAGCCCTGGACAAGCACCCGCATGGCCTCGACCTGGGGCCATTGCGCACCAACCTTGCTGCGCGCCTGACAACTGCCAGCAAGGCTGTAGAAACGGCGCCCCAGGTGCTGCTGGACGACTTGGAGCGGCTGGCGCAACAAGCCCCTCCGGTGCCAGGCGAACTGCTGCTGATCGGCCGTCGCCATGTACGCAGCAACAATTCGTGGATGCACAATTATCATCGGCTGGTGAAAGGCAAACCACGACATCAGTTGTTGATGCACCCGCAGGACCTTCAGCAGCGGCAGCTGCAGGACGGCCAGCAGGTTCGTATCCGCTCGCGTACCGGGGAGCTTGAAGTCGAGGTACAGGCCTGCGAAGACATGATGCCGGGTGTGGTCAGCCTGCCCCATGGCTTCGGTCACGCTCGTCAGGGCGTGCACATGCAAATTGCCAAGGCGCAACCTGGCGTGAGCGCCAATGACCTCACCGATGAGCGCCTGCGTGACCAGGTTTCCGGCAATGCCGCCCTCAATGGCGTACCTGTGCAGGTAGAGGCCGCGTAAGGAACGGTAAGGCCGAGCATGCTGCTCGGCTTTCCGTTACAATGCGTCACCGTGCCGACGACCGCGTCGGAAAGTTCAGCCGAGGTGCTACATGGATATCATCGAAACGATCAAAGAGCAGATTGCCAACAACACCATTCTGCTTTACATGAAAGGCTCGCCGAATGCCCCGCAGTGTGGCTTCTCTGCGCGTGCATCGCAGGCCGTGATGGGTTGTGGCGAGAAGTTCGCCTACGTCGACATCCTGCAGAACCCGGAAATCCGCGCGAACCTGCCAAAATACGCCAACTGGCCGACCTTCCCGCAGCTGTGGGTAGCCGGTGAGCTGGTCGGCGGCAGCGATATCATGCTGGAAATGTTCGAGAAGGGTGAGCTGCAGACCCTGATCAAGGACGCGGCGGCCAAGGCCAAGGCTTCCCAAGCCTGAATTTTCGGCAAGCATGAAAAAACCCGCTGATCGCGGGTTTTTTCATGGGGCGAAATATTTATTCTTCGCCCATCTGCGACTGCAGGTAGTTTTCGATACCGATCTTGTCGATCAGCCCCAGCTGGGTTTCCAGCCAGTCGATATGTTCTTCCTCGGACTCGAGGATGTCTTCCAGCATGTCACGCGAGCCGAAGTCACCCGCGGTTTCGCAATGAGCGATGGCTGCTTTCAGGTCGACCAGGCCTTTCTGTTCGATCTTCAGGTCGCATTCGAGCATTTCCTTGGTGTGCTCGCCAATCAGCAGCTTGCCCAGGTCCTGGACGTTGGGGATGCCTTCGAGGAAGAGAATACGCTTGATCAGTTTGTCAGCGTGCTTCATCTCGTCGATCGATTCCTTGTACTCGTGCTTGCCGAGTTTGTTCAGGCCCCAATCTTCGTACATGCGTGCGTGCAGGAAGTACTGGTTGATCGCGACCAGCTCGTTTCCGAGGATCTTGTTGAGATGCTGGATGACGCTTACGTCGCCTTTCATGTCGGGTTCCTGCCCTGTAGAAATGTGCCAATACAGCGAAGTTTGAGCCCGATACTTAGGTGTGTCAAACCTAAGTTCTTGAATAATAAGTGAAAATTAATGGAAATAAGAATGTTTGTGAACCGCGTTGAAGCGCTAACTTATTGAATTTCGGGCATAAAAAAACCGGACGCAAGGTCCGGTTCTTTGAATTTCGGATTTCAGGCTGCGGTAAATTCCACAGGGTAGGGCAGGGCTGCCTGGCTGACCTGAAGCTCGGTCAGGGTCTCACGGACCACCTGCTTCGCCACGCAGGCACATTTGCCACACTGGCTGGCGACGTTGGTAGCGGCTCGCACTTCCTTGTAGCTGCAGCATCCTTCATAGATCGCATCGCGGATCTGTCCGTCGGTAACGCCGACACAAAGACACACATACATAAAGGCTGACCATCGTTGGTGGGCTCGATGGGGTGGAGCTTAATGTTAATGAGAATGCTTGTCAAAGTGGTTTCTGCAAGGGGCGTGCTTGAGCGACCGGCGGTTGCTTCGTCGTTGGAGTCGGCCTGTCATCAGAAGCCGTGTATGATGGTCAGCCTTTGTTGGATGTCGGGCAAGCCCGTCTGGCCCGGCAAACGGTTTTTCACCCTCATCAGGAGATTACAATGAGCGTACTCGTTGGTAAGAAAGCCCCCGATTTCACCGTTCCGGCCGTGCTGGGCAATGGCGAGATCGTCGACAGCTTCAACCTGGCTTCGGCCATCAAGGGCAAGTACGGCCTGGTGTTCTTCTACCCGCTGGACTTCACCTTCGTCTGCCCGTCCGAGCTGATCGCCCTGGACAACCGCATCCCTGACTTCCAGGCGCGCAACGTGGAAGTGATCGGCGTGTCTATCGACTCGCACTTCACCCACAACGCCTGGCGTAACACCCCGGTAAACAACGGCGGTATCGGCCAGGTCAAGTACACCCTGGCGGCCGACATGACCCACGAAATCTGCAAGGCCTACGACGTCGAGTCCGAAGGCGGCGTGGCCTTCCGTGGCGCCTTCCTGATCGACACCAACGGTGTTGTCCGTTCGCAGATCGTCAACGACCTGCCACTGGGCCGCAACATGGACGAGCTGCTGCGCCTGGTCGACGCCCTGCAGTTCCACGAAGAGCACGGTGAAGTCTGCCCTGCCAACTGGAAAAAAGGCGACAAAGGCATGAACGCTTCGCCGGAAGGCGTTGCTGCCTACCTGAGCGAGAACGCTGGCAAGCTGTAATTGCCGCGTGCATGAAAAAACCGGCCCATGTGGCCGGTTTTTTTTGTGCGTTCCTGTGCCAGCCTCTTCGCGGGCGCGCCCGCTCCCACAAGTACTCCGCTGGCCTCAGCCCATTGTGCGATCCCTGTGGGAGCGGGCATGCCCGCGAAGGCTTTTGCAGATCAGTCGTTGAAATCGCGCCAGCCGCCCATCTCTTTCCAGCGGTTGACGATGCCGCAGAACAGTTCGGCCGTCTTCTCGGTGTCATAACGTGCCGAGTGCGCTTCACGCCCGTCAAAGTCGATGTCGGCGCTCTGGCAGGCTCGCGCCAGCACGGTCTGGCCATAGGCCAGGCCCGCCAGGGTAGCGGTGTCGAAGCTGGAGAACGGGTGGAACGGGTTGCGCTTCAGGTCATTGCGCGTCACCGCGGCATTGAGGAAGCCCAGGTCGAAGCTGCTGTTGTGGCCGACCAGGATCGCCCGCTTGCAGCCATTGGCCTTGAGTGCCTTGCGTACGCCACGGAAGATGTCGGTCAGCGCGCTTTCCTCGCTTACCGCCATGCGCAGTGGATGGTCCAGCTTGATCCCGGTGAACTCCAGTGCAGCCGGCTCGATGTTGGCGCCTTCGAACGGCTCCACCCGGTGGAAGTAAGTGTGCTCGGGAAACAGGAAGCCCTTTTCGTCCATGCCGATGGTGACCGCGGCAATTTCCAGCAGGGCATCGGTGGCGCTGTTGAAGCCACCGGTCTCCACATCCACCACCACTGGCAGGTAGCCGCGGAAACGCTCGGCCATCGGGTGGCGCGAGCCGCTGCTGCCCTGGGTGTCGAGGTCGTCTTCGTAGAGGTCTTCGCTCACGCGTTTTCCTCCAGCAGGCGCCAGCGCAGTTTTTCGCCGGCGCGCAGCGGGACCACGGTCTGCTCGCCAAACGGCAGGCTGTCCGGGGCTGTCCATTCTTCACGGACCAGGGTAATGGTGTCGGTATTTGCCGGCAGGCCGTAGAACGCCGGGCCGTGCAGGCTGGCAAAGCCTTCCAGCTTGTCCAGCGCGTTACGCTGCTCGAACGCTTCGGCGTACATCTCGATGGCGGCGTAGGCGGTGTAGCAACCGGCGCAACCGCAGGCGGCTTCCTTGGCGTGACGGGCGTGCGGGGCCGAGTCGGTACCCAGGAAGAACTTCGGGTTGCCGCTGGTGGCCGCATCCAGCAGCGCCACCTGATGGGTGTTGCGCTTGAGGATCGGCAGGCAGTAGAAGTGCGGGCGAATGCCGCCAACCAGCATGTGGTTGCGGTTGTACAGCAGGTGCTGCGCGGTGATGGTCGCGCCGACATTGGCCGGAGCCTCGGTGACGAACTGCGCGGCATCGCTGGTGGTGATGTGCTCGAACACCACCTTCAGCGTCGGGAAGCGCTCGACCACACGGCGCATGTGCTCGTCGATGAAGCGCTTCTCGCGGTCGAACACATCGATCTCGCTGCGGGTCACTTCGCCATGCACCAGTAGCGGCATGCCGACTTCCGCGAGCGCCTCGATGGCCGGGAAGATGTTGTCGATGCTGGTCACGCCCGAGTCGGAATTGGTGGTGGCGCCGGCCGGGTACAGCTTGGCGGCGTACACGAAACCGCTGGCCTTGGCCGCGCGGATGTCCTCAGGGCTGGTGCGGTCGGTGAGGTACAGCACCATCAGCGGCTCGAAGCGGCTGCCAGCCGGGCGGGCGGCCAGGATGCGCTCACGGTAGGCGCCGGCCTCGGCGGCATTGCGCACCGGCGGAACCAGGTTGGGCATGATGATGGCACGGGCGAAAGTACGCGCCACGTCGCCAACGGTGTGGGGCAGGACGGCACCATCGCGCAGATGGATGTGCCAGTCGTCGGGACGCAGGAGGGTCAGGCGATCGGACATTGGGGATTCCAGGCGGGTCGAACTCAAGCGCCAATGCTACCGGAAAACCCTGGGTGGAGCACGGCTATCAAGTTTTCCGGCTGGCGTCCGATAGCCTGCAGGTAAGCCGTCGGAATTTGTGGAGCCACCCGTGCGCCAGCGTTACCTAGCCCTGTTGACCCTGTTCGCCAGCCTGCCGGCCGGTGCACTGACCTTCCAGACGCGCATGGAGAACATTGCCTGGAAGGTCGAGGGTGATCAGTTCGAATGCCGGCTGATCCAGCCGATCGACGGTTTCGGCAGTGGCGAGTTCGTGCGCCGCGCGGGCGAGCAGCCGGTGTTCCAGCTGCGTTCGGCCAGCAACGTCCTGGGCGCGGGCACGGCCACGTTGCTGGCAGCCGCTGCACCGTGGCAACCCGGGCGCAGCGACATCAACCTGGGCAGCGTGCGCATGGCCCGCACCGGGGTATTGTTCAGTTCGTCCCAGGGCCAGGCCAGCCGGTTGATCAACGGCCTGCTCGACGGGCGCAGCACGGTGGTGCGCAATTACGCCGGCGAAGCTGGCAGGCCGATGGAGGTGCGTGTGCTGCCGGTCAGTTTCGCCAAGGCCTATAGCGACTACCAGGCCTGTGCCGGCAAGCTGCTGCCGATGAACTACGACCAGGTGCGCCAGACCCAGGTTGGCTTTCCCGGTGGGGGATTCGAGCTGGATGGTGCGGCCAAGGCGCGGCTGGATGTGATCCTCGATTACATGAAGGCCGACCCGACGGTGAACCATGTCGAGCTCAACGGCCACTCCGACAACAGTGGCAACCGTTTGACCAATCGCGACATGTCGCGCCGCCGGGCGCTGGCGGTGGCCGACTACTTCAAGGCTCATGGCGTGCCGGAAGAGCAGATTACCGTGCGCTTCCATGGTGAGCGTTATCCGTTGGCGAAGAACAACAGTGCAGCCAACCGGGCGCGTAACCGGCGGGTGAACATCGAACTGGATCGGGTGGCGGTGATCGAGAAGCCAGTGGAGAAGCCGGTTGAGCAAGCGGCGCCTGCTGCTCCGGCGGCAGCGTCAGCCAGTCCGCCTGCTGCCGCGCCGGGGGTGAAGGCGCCCTGAGTCGGGTTGACCGCCAGGTGTCCGCCACAACATTTTTTGCGCCTGTGAGACCGAGCGCCGCCCGCGCGGCGCATCGCCGGCAAGCCGGCTCCCACATCTGTTTCGGGCCAGTCTCTTCTGTGCCTGGTGCGCGCGCCCCCCTTGTTTGTACGACAAGATATCGAAGGTAGCGCTGCTGCTCTTCTGCAATCTTCAGTCATGCACCCAGGGTGCGAGTGCGCAGGAGGCAGGAGTAACTGGCCCGAAACAGATGTGGGAGCCGGCTTGCCGGCGATGCGCCGCGCGGGCGGCGCTCGATCTCATAGGCGCTGATCAGGTCAAGGCATGCACCTTGGGGCCCTGATACAATTCTCCCGTCGCCCTTCCGAAAGTTCCTGTCGCTTTGTCGTCAGAAGCTGTCGCCCCACTGTAAATTTATCCGCAACGTCGTTAGAATCGATCCCTTTCCGTACAACCCCGTGGAGTGATGGCATGGCGGACGTAAAAAAGGTCGTACTGGCGTATTCCGGCGGCCTTGATACTTCGGTGATTCTCAAGTGGCTGCAGGATACCTACAACTGCGAAGTGGTGACCTTCACCGCTGACCTGGGTCAGGGCGAAGAGGTCGAGCCTGCTCGTGCCAAGGCCCAGGCAATGGGCGTTAAAGAGATCTACATCGACGACCTGCGCGAAGAATTCGTGCGTGATTTCGTGTTCCCGATGTTCCGCGCCAACACCGTCTACGAGGGCGAGTACCTGCTGGGTACTTCCATCGCCCGTCCGCTGATCGCCAAGCGCCTGATCGAAATCGCCAACGAAACAGGCGCCGACGCCATTTCCCACGGTGCCACCGGCAAAGGCAACGACCAGGTGCGTTTCGAACTGGGTGCCTACGCCCTGAAGCCAGGCGTCAAGGTCATCGCTCCATGGCGCGAGTGGGATCTGCTGTCCCGCGAGAAGCTGATGGATTACGCCGAGAAGCACGGCATTCCGATTGAGCGCCACGGCAAGAAGAAGTCGCCGTACTCGATGGACGCCAACCTGCTGCACATCTCCTACGAAGGCGGTGTCCTGGAAGATACCTGGACCGAGCACGAAGAAGACATGTGGCGCTGGAGCGTCTCGCCCGAGAACGCCCCGGACCAGGCCACCTACATCGAGCTGACCTACCGCAACGGTGACATCGTTGCCATCGACGGCGTCGAGAAGACCCCGGCCACCGTTCTGGCGGACCTGAACCGTATCGGTGGTGCCAACGGCATCGGCCGCCTGGACATCGTCGAGAACCGTTACGTCGGCATGAAGTCGCGTGGCTGCTACGAGACCCCTGGTGGCACCATCATGCTCAAGGCCCACCGTGCCATCGAGTCGATCACCCTGGACCGCGAAGTCGCTCACCTGAAGGATGAGCTGATGCCGAAGTACGCCAGCCTGATCTACACCGGCTACTGGTGGAGCCCGGAGCGTCTGATGCTGCAGCAGATGATCGATGCTTCGCAGGTCAACGTGAACGGCGTGGTACGCCTGAAACTGTACAAGGGCAACGTCACCGTGGTTGGCCGCAAGTCGGACGATTCGCTGTTCGATGCCAACATCGCCACCTTCGAGGAAGATGGCGGCGCCTACAACCAGGCGGACGCTGCCGGCTTCATCAAGCTCAACGCCCTGCGTATGCGCATTGCTGCCAACAAGGGGCGCTCGCTGCTCTGATCGTTGGCAGGTGCAATAAAAACCCCGGCCCAGGCCGGGGTTTTTTTTGCCTGTGGAAAGCCCGGGGCATCAATGGCTGTCGTTTTCCATCTGCCCCTCAAGCGCGCTGATCGATAGTTGCGCGCATTGGCGTCTATCCAGGTTGCAAAAGCGCCAGGTGCGCGCTGGCAGAGGTGGCTGGGCAAGGGCGAGCAGCAGTTGTTGCTCCATCATGCGATTGGCATCGGGGCCGGAAAACATGAACGTGACAGGCTCGCCCTGCAGCGCTTCGCCGCCATCACCGGGCGTTGCAGGTTTGACCTGAGCGTTCAATGCCGGTGTGTTGCCGTTCGCCGATCTGTTTGGCGACGGGCTGTAGAAGGACTTGTAATTGAAGTTGAGCGTGAGGAAGAACAGCGCTGTCAGAAAGAACGGGAAGCCCACCAGGAACCAGGTGTAGAGATGTTGGCTGGACTCGCTGAGAAACGGCAGTGTGGCCAGGGCAGAGGCTTCGATAATCCCCGCGAAGATGGCAATGATCGTCAGCGGGGCGACAGGTTGTGCTTGGGGCATATGGGCCGTCTCCAGCGAATTTGCCCATCATTACCTTACGGCGATGTTCAACTAAAGACTGGACAGTTTCCCGGGTGGGGAATAATCGCCGGTAACCCTGACAGCCTTGTTTGTTCCTCGTGTTCGAGTTGGATAATTCCTCAGGTAATGGCCGGTTTTCAACTAGTGCGCCTTTGCAGACGGGTGATACCGTTTATTCCGGCAACAGGGAATTTAACTGTTACAACTACAGCAGTTGTGTGTAGGAAATTTCTGTAAGTGCCGTAGGTTTTATCTGCTCATGAATTTCGCCGGTCAATCACCGCGCCAGCAAGCGTTCTGTCGGTTATCTTGGCGGACCAAAGCAAAAACAATGAATGGATATCGCATGAATAAAGTGCTTATCGTAGATGATCATCCGGTCATACGCTTGGCCGTACGCATGCTGATGGAGCGGCATGGGTATGACGTCGTGGCGGAGACCGACAACGGGGTGGCTGCGCTGCAGCTGACGCGGCAACACCTGCCGGATATCGTGGTGCTCGATATCGGTATCCCCAAACTGGATGGCCTGGAGGTGATCGCCCGCATGACGGCCTTCAGCCCGGGTAGCAAGGTGCTGGTGCTGACATCGCAGCCTCCTGGCAACTTTTCGATGCGCTGCATGCAGGCGGGGGCGGCAGGGTATGTGTGCAAGCAACAGGAGCTCACCGAGCTGCTGAGCGCTATCAAGGCGGTATTGTCGGGTTACAGCTACTTCCCCAACCAGGCCCTGCATCCGTCCCGTGGCAGGGGAGGCGGGAGCGAGACGGATATGGTCAACCGCCTCTCGGCGCGCGAGATGACGGTGCTGCAACAATTGGCGCGAGGGCGCTCGAACAAGGAGATTGCCGATAGCATGTTTCTCAGCAACAAGACGGTCAGTACTTACAAGTCGCGCCTGTTGCTCAAGCTCAACGCGCGGTCGCTGGTCGACCTGATCGAGCTGGCGCAACGGCAAGGGTTGAACTGACCGTCAACGCCGTAAAGCCTCCTGCCAGGAGGCTTTGCCAAGGCTGCAGGATCGGGCTACAGATCGTAGTCGAAATCGGCCAACTGCTTCTGCAGGCGCCTTTCTTCCAGCATGTTGTCGATGGTGCGGCGTTTGCTCAGGTTGGTTTTTGCGGTTTCCACCGGCGGTTCCGCTTCATCCTCTGCGGCAACAAAATCATCTTCGATCGAGAGGTCGTCTTTATCGCTACTCATGAGTCGCTCCAAGCCAAGGGGCCATTGGCCGTCCTTATAACCAGAAAGCAGACGCTGGTAAAAAAGATTTTTTCAATCGTTGCAGGTGGTTTTCCGCTATCGACTCAATCGTCGCAGGTCTTGTGCTTGTACTCGCACAAGTCTTCTATCCGGCAACTGCCGCAGCGCGGCTTGCGTGCCTGGCACACATAGCGCCCATGCAGGATGAGCCAGTGGTGTGCGTCGAGCAGGTAGTCCTTCGGTACGAACTTGATCAGCTTTTTCTCCACTTCCAGCACTGTCTTGCCTGGCGCGATGCCGGTGCGATTGCTGACCCGGTAGATATGGGTATCCACTGCCATCGTCGGTTGGCGGAACGCCGTGTTGAGCACCACGTTGGCGGTCTTGCGGCCCACGCCGGGCAGCGCTTCCAAGGCTTCGCGGGTTTGCGGTACCTGGCTGCCATGGCGCTCGATCAGCAGTCGACAGGCCTCGATGACATTCTTGGCCTTGCTGTTATACAAGCCAATGGTCTTTATGTATTCGCTCAGGCCTTCGACGCCCAAGGCATAGATGGCCTCGGGGGTATTGGCGACCGGGAACAGGCGGGCGGTGGCCTTGTTGACGCCGACATCGGTGGACTGCGCGGACAATGTCACGGCGACCAGCAGTTCGAACGGAGTGGTATAGGCCAGTTCGGTCTTCGGGTCGGGATTGTCTTCGTGCAGCCTGCGAAAGATCTCCAGGCGTTTGGCGGCATTCATGAAATCAGCGCTTTCCTTGACGACGTGGTTGGGCGGGGCCCGGACGCAGGCAATTGTACAAGGCCAGCAGCAGTCCGAGCAGTAGCAAGGCGCCGGGGGCCTGGCTGGCCAGGTGCAGGCCGGCACCGTCGGCCAGCCATTGGCGGCTGGCACCGAGCAGCAGGCAGGTGGCAAACAGTGTGCAAAGGTATCTGGCGAGCAGGCGCCAGCGCCCTTGAACGGGCAGCAGGTGGTCGGTGGCCAGGCATTGCAGGCACAGCAGTGCGGGATAGTGGCCGAGGGCGAGAGCCAGTGGCAGCAGCCAGGCACGCAGGGCCAGTTGCAGGCAACTGGCCAGGGCCGCCAGCAGCAGCAGGCTGGCCAGCAGGCAGGTGCCTGTGGCGAGCCGCTGGCGCAGGGGGGCCAGCAACAGTTGGTGAAGGCTGCTCATCAGCACAGCGCACACACCGATGGTGGCGCCTTCGGCCAGTGTCCGGGTGGCACCCAGCAGGGGCACAAGGCTTGCGCCTAGCAGGTAGAACCTATTCATGCGTGGCGCCCCCCAGCAGCACGCTGCGCTGCTCATCGAAGTAGCTCAGCGCCTCCTGCAAGGCGCCGATCACGGCCCGTGAGGTTACGGTCGCGCCGGCCAACTGGTCAAAGTCGCCCTGGTCGCGCTTCAGCGCCCAATGATCGCCCAGCTGGCGGTTGGCAAATTGCCCCAGCCAGTTCAACTGAGCATCACCCAGGCGTGCGCCCAGTCCGGGGCTTTCCTGTTGCTCGACCAGCTGGCTGCCGATCAGCCGGCCGTCCGTGGCGATGGCCACGCTCAGCACGATCGGCCCGGCATAGCCCTGGGTCTGGGTGACCAGGATGATGGCGGCCGGCTTGCCCGCCAGCGTCGCCCGGTAAGCTGCCAGGATAAGGCTGTTTGGCCGCTGTGCGGCGGGCACGGGCAGCGGGCTGTCCAGTGGCTGGTTGTCGTAACTGCCTTTTGGCAGCACCGCCAGCCGCTGGCGGCCATTCAGTTGTTTCTCGGCGTCGGCAATGGCCGTGCTGGTCCAGTGCCGCCAGGCCAGGGTAGCCGAAAGCGCCAGTGCTCCGGTCAGCAGCAGCAGGCCCACATCACGTACCAGGCGCTTCATCGGGCGACCTGTTGGCGCCGCAAGGCCAGGCGCTCAAGGCTCGGCGCCATGAGGTTCATCAGCAGGATGGCGAACGCCGAACCGTCCGGGTAGCTGCCCCAGGTGCGGATCAGGTAGATCAGCAGGCCCGTTCCCAGGCCGAACCCCAGCTTCGCCCACGCCTGCCGGGGGCCGGACACCGGTTCGGTGGCAATGAAGAACGCCGCCATCATGGTCGAGCCGGAGAACAGGTGTAGCAGAGGGGAACCGTTGGAGTCCGAACCCGAGCCATTCCAGCCCAGCAGGCTGAACAGGAACAGCCCTGCCAGCAAACCAACCGGCGCATGCCAGCTGATGACCTTGCGCTGCAACAGGAACAGGCCGCCCAGCAGGAATGCCAGGTTGACCCATTCGCTGCCTTGCCCACCGATGCTGCCGAAACCCGGGTGGCTGGCGAACAGTTCATCGAGGGTCAGGCTGCGGTTGTGACGCAGGCCGTCGAGCAGTGTCGGCCGGGCCCAGGCATCGATCTGCCCGCTATCGGCGAATACCTGCTGAAGGCTGTCGAGCAGGCCAGGTGCCGGCCCTGGCCAATGGTTCATCTGCAACGGGAAGCTCAGCAGCACGAAGGCGTAGCCGACCATGGCCGGGTTGAACAGGTTGCGCCCGACCCCGCCAAAGGCCTGTTTGCCGATGCCGATGGCAACGCTGGTAGCGATCACCGGCAACCACCACGGCGTCAGGGTGGGCAGGGCGGCAGCCAGCAGCACGGCTGTCACCAGTGCACTGCCGTCGTTCAGCGCCGTGGTCGGCGGTTGTGCTCGCAAGGTGAGTAGCAATGCCTCGCACAACAGCGCGGCACAGGCGCACAGCAACAGGTTCAGTAGCAGGCTCCAGCCATGCAGCCAGAACAGCGCCAGCAAGCCAGGCACGCAGGCCAGCAACACCAGGCCCATGCTGGCGCGTAGCCGCGGGTCGGGTTTGGCGGTCATTGGGCGAACAGCCCGTTGAAGCCGGAAAATGCCAGGGCCATGACCCCGACGCCGAGCAGTTCGACAGGCAGGCCGC
This sequence comes from Pseudomonas sp. B19(2017), assembly GCF_002113165.1. Lineage (NCBI taxonomy): Bacteria > Pseudomonadati > Pseudomonadota > Gammaproteobacteria > Pseudomonadales > Pseudomonadaceae > Pseudomonas > Pseudomonas sp. B19(2017). The sequence goes on along the minus strand of NZ_NEJR01000011.1, from coordinate 35,698 downwards.
GCAGTGCCTCGGGGACCTCGGCATGGGCGCTGCGTTGGCGCAGGTCGGCGAGCAGGATCAGCGCCAGGCAGAAACCACCGCCGGCCAGCAGGGCTTGCAGCAGCGTAGCGAGCCATGTGCTGTCGTCGCTTGCCTGTTGCAGGGCCAGCCCCAGTACTGTCGCGTTGCTCAATAGTAGTGTCGGCAGCCCCACCAGGGGCCAGGCCGGGCGCCACTTGGCCAGCAGCCAGGGCACGCCCCGGCTGAGCAGTGCCAGCCAGGGCAGCAACAGGAACAGGGCAAGGTCTTGGAGCTGTAGCGGGGCAAGTATTCCGCGTATCAGCACCTGTGCGCCGATCATGCCCAAGGCAATGCACAGTGCGCAGGCCAGGCCGTGCACGTGTAGTTGCAGCCTCGAGAGTGGCTGTTGTTGCAGGCACAAGTGATTGACCAGCGCGGCGCTGATCAGGACCAGAAGGTAATCGTTCATGAGATGACGATAGCCGGGAATCGGGGCGATTGTCCGGGTTTGGCATCAAGGTGCTGCAGTCATTGTGGGAGCGGGCACGCCCGCTCCCACAAGGTCCGGCAGGTTGTGTTACTTGATGCGCTGGCCTGGCTTGGCACCGCTGTCCGGGCTCAGCAGGTAGATCTCTTCACCGCCAGGGCCGGCCGCCATGACCATGCCTTCGGACACGCCAAAGCGCATCTTCCGTGGCTTGAGGTTGGCGACCATCATGGTCAGGCGGCCTTCCAGTAGGGACGGGTCGGGGTAGGCCGACTTGATGCCGGAGAACACGTTGCGGCGCTCGTCACCGATGTCCAGGGTCAGTTGCAGCAGCTTGTCGGCACCCGGTACGGCTTCGGCCTTGACGATCAGCGCTACGCGCAGGTCGACGGCAGCGAAGGTGTCGAACTCGATTTCCGCCGACAGCGGGTCTTTGGCCAGCTCGCCGTTGCCGGCAGGGGCCTTGGCTTCGGCTGCCAGCAGGTCTTCCTTGCTGGCGGCGACCATGGCTTCGACCTTGGCCGGTTCGATGCGGCTCATCAGCGCCTTGAACGGGTTCAGCTGGTGGTTTTCCAGGCGCGACAGGTGGTCGTTCCAGGTCAGCGGTGCCACGTTGAGGAACGCCTCGGCGTCGGCAGCCAGCACCGGCAGCACCGGCTTGAGGAAGATCACCAGCTGGCGGAACAGGTTGATGCCCTGGGCGCAGATGGCCTGCACTTCATCCTGCTTGCCTTCCTGCTTGGCCAGCGACCACGGGGCCTTGTCGGCGATCCAGGCGTTGGCGCGGTCGGCCAGGGCCATGATTTCGCGCATGGCACGGCCGAAGTCGCGGCCTTCATAGGCGTCGGCGATCGACGGGGCGGCCGCCAGGAAGGCTTCGGTCAGCTCCGGTGCGGCATCGCCGGCTACCATCACGCCTTCGTTGCCCTTGTGGATGAAACCGGCGCAGCGGCTGGCGATGTTGACCACCTTGCCGACCAGGTCGGAGTTCACCTTCTGCACGAAGTCTTCCAGGTTCAGGTCCAGGTCATCGACGCCACGGCCCAGCTTGGCCGCGTAGTAGTAACGCAGGTACTCCGGTTGCAGGTGGTCCAGGTAGGTGCGGGCCTTGATGAAGGTGCCGCGCGACTTGGACATCTTGGCACCGTTCACGGTCAGGTAGCCGTGCACGTTGACCGCGCTCGGCTTGCGGAAGCCGGCGCCTTCGAGCATGGCCGGCCAGAACAGGGCGTGGAAGTTGACGATGTCCTTGCCGATGAAGTGGTACAGCTCGGCCTTGGAGCCTTCGCTCCAGAACGCGTCGAAGTCCAGCTCCGGGCGGCGTGCGCAGAGGTTCTTGAAGCTGGCCATGTAGCCGATCGGCGCATCCAGCCACACGTAGAAGTACTTGCCTGGCTCGCCCGGAATCTCGAAGCCGAAGTACGGCGCGTCGCGGGAGATGTCCCATTCCTGCAGGCCCGAATCCAGCCATTCGGCCAGCTTGTTGGCGACTGCGTCCTGCAGGGTACCGCTACGGGTCCACTGCTGCAGCATGGCCTGGAAGTCCGGCAGCTTGAAGAAGAAGTGCTGGGAATCACGCAGCACCGGGGTGGCACCGGAGATGGCCGACTTGGGGTTCTTCAGCTCGGTGGGCGCGTAGGTGGCGCCGCATTTTTCGCAGTTGTCGCCGTACTGGTCTTCGGCCGCGCACTTGGGGCAGGTGCCCTTGATGAAGCGGTCGGCAAGGAACATGCCCTTTTCCGGGTCGAAGTACTGGGTGACCGAACGGGTGGCGATGTGCCCGGCATCACGCAGGCGCGCGTAGATCAGGCCCGACAGCTCGCGGTTTTCTTCGCTGTGGGTGGAGTGGAAGTTGTCGAAATCCACCAGGAAGTCGGCGAAGTCGCTGCTGTGCTCGGCCTGGACATTGGCGATCAGCTGTTCCGGGGTGATGCCTTCCTTCTCGGCGCGCAGCATGATGGCCGAGCCGTGGGCGTCGTCGGCGCAGACGTAGATGCACTGGTTACCGCGCAGCTTCTGGAAGCGGACCCACATGTCTGTCTGGATGTACTCGAGCATATGGCCAAGGTGGATCGAACCATTGGCATAGGGCAAGGCGCTGGTGACGAGAATCTGGCGTGGCTCGGACATGGTGGCTCGGCTACTTATCTGGCGACGGGGTAAAAATGAGGTTGATCGGTAACTATAAAGGGCTGGCGAAGATATTTCATCCCGCATGCGCATCTGCTGACGATTGACGGGTTAGGATAGGCGTCTGTTTTACATCCAGTTTGCCAATGGGAGTCTCCATGAGTGTCGTCACCCGTGCCGCCGTCGAAGGCGTGCTTCGCCAGTACACCGACCCCTACCTGAACCAGGATCCGGTCAGCGCCGGCTGCGTGCGCGCCATCGATATCCAGGGTGGGCAGGTCAACGTGCAGTTGCAGTTGGGTTATGCCGCAGGGTTGTTCAGGAACGGCTGGGCCCAGGTGCTGCAGACTGCCATCGGCAACCTCGAGGGCGTCAGCAGTGCCCAGGTGACCATCGACTGCGTGGTGGCCGCGCACAAGGCTCAGGCTCAGGTGCCGGCCATGGCCAACGTCAAGAACATCATCGCCGTGGCCTCGGGCAAGGGCGGTGTGGGCAAGTCGACCACCGCGGCCAACCTGGCCCTGGCGCTGGCCCGCGAGGGAGCGCGGGTGGGTATTCTCGATGCCGATATCTATGGCCCCAGCCAAGGCGTGATGTTCGGTATCGCCGAGGGGACGCGCCCGCAGATTCGCGAGCAGAAGTGGTTCGTGCCGATCAAGGCCCATGGCGTGGAAGTCATGTCCATGGCGTTCCTCACCGACGACAACACACCGATGGTCTGGCGTGGTCCGATGGTTTCCGGCGCGCTGTTGCAACTGGTGACCCAGACCGCCTGGGACGACCTGGATTACCTGGTGATCGACATGCCGCCGGGCACCGGTGACATCCAGCTGACCCTGGCGCAGAAGGTGCCGGTGGCCGGTTCGGTGATCGTCACCACCCCGCAGGACCTGGCTCTGCTCGACGCCAGGAAGGGTGTGGAGATGTTCCGCAAGGTCAACATCCCGGTGCTGGGCGTGGTGGAAAACATGGCCGTGCACATCTGCTCGAACTGCGGCCATGCCGAGCACCTGTTCGGCGAAGGCGGTGGCGAGAAGCTGGCGAGCCAGTATGGCGTCGACCTGCTGGCGTCGCTGCCGCTGTCGATGCTGATTCGCGAGCAGGCCGACAATGGCAAGCCGACCGCCATCGCCGAACCGGAAAGCCAGATCGCCATGGTCTATCAGGAGCTGGCCCGTCAGGTGGGCGCGCGCATCGTGCTGCAGGAAGCGGCGGCGCCGGCGATGCCGAGCATTACCATCAGCGAAGACTGATCTGTCAGACCGCGTCGCTCTCTTCGCGGGCTTGCCCGCTCCCACAGGTACAACACAAGCTTCAAACGCTGTGCAGTCCCTGTGGGAGCGGGCAAGCCCGCGAAGCAGGCGACTCGGTCTTTCTGTCAGGCATAAAAAAACCCGCCGGAAGGCGGGTTTTTTTGAAAGCTAGGAAGCTTCGATCGACTTAGGCGATCTGAACTTCTTCAGCCTGCATGCCTTTCTGGCCGCGGGTAGCGACGAAAGTAACAGCCTGGCCTTCTTTCAGGGTTTTGAAGCCGTCAGCTTGGATGGCTTTGAAGTGCACGAACAGGTCGTCGCCCGACTGAGGGGTGATGAAGCCGTAGCCTTTCTCATCGTTGAACCACTTAACAACACCGGATTGACGGTTGGACATTTTTCTGTCTCCTTGGACAATTTGATAACGGTCAGGAAAAACCCTGGCCGGGACTGAGCGCAAAGAGAGCAGAAAATTCAGCGATGGGCCGATCAGGATCGTGCATCAAACTAGATATTCTCGGTGTCACGTGCAGCACAGTGGCGCCACCTTACCCCACTTTCCGCAACCTGCCAATGGTCAGAAGCCGCTTTATGCAAATTCGGATCGACGGCGGCTGCAGCCCCCGCCCGGCGCGGGATGAGGCATGGAACTTTAACCTGGGCGCCGGGACCGGTAAGATGCGCGTCTCGAATTTTCACCTCGCAACTCTTCAGGACAACCCGCCATGAGCATCAAATCGGACAAGTGGATTCGCCGCATGGCGCAGGAACACGGCATGATCGAACCGTTCGTCGAGCGCCAGGTGCGCGGCGAACAGGACAGCCGGGTGATCTCCTTCGGCGTTTCCAGCTACGGTTACGACGTGCGCTGCGCCGACGAATTCAAGGTGTTCACCAACATCAACTCGGCCACCGTCGACCCGAAGAACTTCGATGCCGGCAGTTTTGTCGACATCAAGAGCGACGTGTGCATCATCCCGCCGAACTCCTTCGCCTTGGCGCGCACCGTAGAGTACTTCCGCATTCCGCGTGACGTGCTGACCATCTGCCTGGGCAAGAGCACCTATGCCCGTTGCGGTATCATCGTCAACGTCACCCCGCTCGAGCCCGAGTGGGAAGGCCACGTGACGCTGGAGTTCTCCAACACCACCACGCTGCCAGCAAAGATCTACGCCAACGAAGGCGTGGCCCAGATGCTGTTCCTGCAGTCCGACGAAGAATGCGAAGTGTCGTACAAGGACCGTGGCGGCAAGTATCAGGGCCAGCGCGGCGTCACCCTGCCGCGTACCTGAGCCGACAGGCGCGGGGAATTCCCCGCGCCTTTGGCACTCCAACTGGATAACGCCGGTACGCATGATGCGTGGCGGCCTTGCCAGGAGCAGCCAATGAAACTCCACCCCACAATCAGTGCCAAGCTGGCAGTTCTGCAGCCTAACCACGTCGGGTTGCTACCATGGTCATTGCTGGCGCACCCGCTGCCGATGCAGGCGGGGGGCGTGCCCCACCAGCCTGACCCGGACACCCCGCAACCGCCGGAACCGGGCGAAACGCCCCCCATGGAACCAGGCGAGCCAACCCTGCCTGACGAGCCGCCTCCTGCGCCTGTCGCCTGAGCGTCGCTACACGGGCCAGACGCGGTCTGCCCCGGCCAGGTACACCCGGCTGGTGCCCGTGGGCGCGACTTCCCAACCCCCGGTAAACTCACCGAATGCCGGCAGCAGGCTGACCTGGCCATCGATCAGGAAGCAGGGCAGTCGCAGGCGTTGCCGCGCTTTCCCGCGCAGCACGAAGACCGGGTGTACATGGCCCGCCAGGACTGGGTGGCTGGGGTGCGGTTCGGGTTCGTGCTGGAGCGCGAAGGGCTCTAGCAGCCAAGGTTCGTTCATGACTTCAATATCGAGCGACACGGGTGGATCGCCGGCGTTCCGGTCGTGATTACCGCGGATCAGCACGATGTTCAGTGCTCTGTGACGCGCCCGCCATGCCTGCAGCCTGGCCAGGGTTGCCGGTGCGTGCGCTGCGCGCGCATGCAGGAAATCGCCAAGAATGATCAGTTGCTCGCAATCATGCCTGGCCAGCAAGGCATCCAGGCGGGCGAGTGTCGCTTCGGTGGTCCCGCGTGGTACCGGTTGATGCAGGGCGCGATAGCTTGCGGCCTTGCCGATGTGCACGTCGGCCACCAGCAGGGCACGGCGGGCTGGCCAGTAGATGGCCTTGTCCGAAAGCAGCCAGAGCACCTGGCCATGGTGTTCGATGGATAGCAGGTTGGTCATTGCGTTGCGTCCGCCGCACTGTTCAGCTCCGTGACCATCCTGGCAATGCGGTCCGCCAGTTTCTCGGTGCTCAACGTTTCGCGCATGCCTTCCACCAGCAAGGCAAATGCCAACGGCCCGGGCCGCTCAAGCTGTCGCAGCTGTAGCTGTAACTGGCGCATTTTCAGCAACTGCCGGTGCAGCCGCTCGATCTCCAGTTCCTCATTCAGCACTTCGTCCCGCGCCTGGGCCAACAGCAAGTTGCCGGTATCGTGCTTGCGAAATACCTCATAGAACAGCCCGCTGGAGGCCTGGATCTGCCTCAGGCTTTTCTGCGCTGCCGGATACCCGCCAAATACCAGCCCGGCAATCTGCGCGATTTCGCGAAAACGGCGCAATGCCATTTCTCCTGCATTGAGGCTGGCCAGTACATCGTCCAGCAGATGCTCGGTGCCCAGCGCTTGCGGCAGGTGCGTCGCCCAGTCCACATTGCCCGGGCTGAGCAGTTCGAACCCGTAGTCATTGACGGCAATCGAAACCGAGAGCGGCTGTACGCGGCTTACTCGCCAGGCAATCAGGTTGGCCAGGCCAAGGTTCGCCATGCGCCCGGCGAACGGATACAGGAACAGGTGCCAACCCTGACGCGACTTGAAGGTTTCGGCCAGCAGCGTGCCGGGTGTGGGTAGCGCTGACCACTGCGCCTGCAAGGTCAGCAGGGGGCGTACGGCACGCATCTCCGGGCTTTGAAATTGCCCTTGGGATGCTGCGCCGAGCTGTTCGACCAGTGCGTCGGCCAGTTCGCTGGAGAGCGGCATGCGGCCACCATTCCAGCGTGCAACCGCGGCCTTGCGCGCGGTGCTGCGGCGTACGTACGCGGTCATGTTTTCCACGCGCACCAGTTCCAGCACTCGCCCGGCGAACACCAGGGTATCGCCGGGGCGCAAGCGGGCAATGAACGCCTCTTCGATGCTGCCCAGCGCCTTGCCCCCACCACCCTTGCTCCAGTACTTGAGCTGCAGGCTGGCGTCGCTGACGATGGTCCCGATACTCATGCGGTGGCGACGTGCCAGACGTTCGCTGGCAACCCGGTAAGTGCCATCGGCCTGGCGCTCGACGCGCTGGTAATCCGGATAGGCGCTAAGTGAGCTGCCGCCATGGCAGACGAAGCCCAGTGCCCACTGCCACTGGCTGTCGCGCAATTCGCGAAAGGCCCAGGTGCTGCGCACTTCGGCCAGCAACTGCTCAGGGTAAAAGCCACTGCCCAAGGCCATGCTGACCAGGTGTTGCACCAGCACATCCATGCACAAGCGCGGCGAATGACGGGCCTCGATGCGCCCGGCTGCCAAGGCCTGCCTGGCGGCTGCGGCTTCCACCAGTTCCAGGCTGTGTGTGGGCACCAGGGTCACCCGGGAACGCCGTCCCGGCGCGTGACCGGAGCGCCCGGCCCGTTGCACGAGGCGGGCAATGCCCTTGGCGGAGCCGATTTGCAGTACGCGCTCCACGGGCAGGAAGTCCACCCCCAGGTCCAGGCTGGAGGTGCAGACCACTGCCTTGAGGCTGCCTTGCTTGAGGCTGCGCTCGACCCAGTCGCGGGTATCGCGGGCCAGTGAGGCATGGTGCAAGGCGATCAGCCCGGCCCAGTCGGGGCGTGCTTCGAGCAGGGCCTGATACCACAGTTCAGCCTGCGCCCGAGTGTTGGTGAATACCAGGCAACTGGTGCTGGCATCGATCTCCCGGCTGACCTGGTCGAGCATCTTCAAGCCCATGTGCCCGGCCCAGGGGAAGCGCTCGATGGCGGTTGGCAGCAAGGTATCGACCAGCAGCGGCTTGTCCTGTCGGCCTTGTACCAGCAAGCCGCCTTGCGGCAGCAATACGTCCAGCGCATGTTGAAGATTGCCGAGGGTGGCGGACAGGCCCCAGGTCGGCAGGCCCGGGTGCCAGTGGCGCAGGCGGGCCAGGGCGAGTTGCAGTTGTACCCCGCGCTTGTTGCCCAGCAGTTCGTGCCATTCGTCCACCACTACCAGGCGCAGCGTGGCGAAGTCTTCGCGGGCTTGTGCACGGGTCAACAGCAGCGTCAGGCTTTCAGGGGTAGTGACCAGTACGCTGGGCAGGCGTCGTGCTTGCCGGGCGCGTTCGGCACTGCCGGTGTCGCCGCTGCGAACGCCCACGCTCCACGGCAGGCCCAGGTCGTCCAGCGGCATCTGCAGCGCGCGGGCAGTGTCGGCGGCCAAGGCACGCATGGGGGTGACCCACACCACCTGCAAAGGTGCAGCCTGCCGACCCTGGGCTTGGGCCTTGAAAGCCTGCAGCGCGGCGAGCCACACCGCGTAGGTCTTGCCGGCACCGGTACTGGCATGCAGCAAGCCGGATTCGCCGCGTTTCACGGCGGCCCAGACACGGCGCTGGAAAGCGAAAGGCTTCCAGCCACGCTTGGCGAACCAGGCCTTGGCGAGGTCGGTGGCGGCGGGCATGGGGCATAGGGTCCTTCGGTGGCTGTGTTTCTACAGACAACCCGCCAGTTGCAATGGTTTTACCGGATCAGTTGGCCAGCAGGTAGCCGCTGCGGCACACCTGCTCGCCTGCAACGTGGGCGATGACCATGCCTGCGGTAGCCATGCGCCGTACGTTGCGTGCATACAGCAGGCCTGGCTGGCTGTTGTGAATGGCCGTCACCCGGTCGCTGAGCGGATCGATGACTTCGGCGATCAACTGGCCCGCCTCCAGGTGCTGGCCTGGCCGGGCGTGGTACACCAGCAGCCCGCCCAGTGGTGTTATCACCGGTTCGACAGCGGCCAGCGGCGTGGCGGGGCAGCGCAAGGCGGGCAAGGTGGTCGCGGCCCCTTCGATGACCCCCGCATGGGTCAGGAAGTCGAGAATCGCCTGGCAGTCCTTGCTGGCCAGGTCGTGGCTGACATCTGCCTGGCCACGCAGCTCGACGGTGACCGAGCAGCAGCCCAGCGGAATCGGGAACCGTTTGCCGAAGCGTTGCTGCAACTGCCACCAGACCAGGCTGAAACATTCATCGAACGACTGCCCGCCCGAATCGGTGGCCAGCAGGCTGGCCTGGGCACCCAGGTAGCGGGCCAGCGGTTCGATCTGCGGCCAGGCGTCTGGTGTGGTGTACAGGTGCTCGACCGCCTCGAAGTCGCAGTGCAGGTCCAGCACCATGTCGGCATCGCAGGCCAGGCGCTGCAGGATCAGGCGTTGGGCCTGCAGCGGTGTGCGCGCAGGGTGGGCATCCAGCCCCCGACGCAGGTATTCGCGGATCAGCGCGAGGTTGTGTGCCGGGTCTTCGGTCAGGTGTTCTTCGATCTGGTCGCCGATACTGTCGGAAAGATCGACGAAGTTGCGGTTGAAGTTCTCGCCGCTTTGCAGTTCGAAACGCCCCAGCGGCGCGTCCAGCAGTACCTGTTCCAGGCCGACGGGGTTGGCCACCGGCACCAGGATGACCTCGCGCTGCAGGCGGCCTTGCTGTTCCAGTTCACCCAGGCGGCGCTTGAGGTGCCAGGCCACCAGCATCCCAGGCAGTTCGTCGGCATGTAGCGAAGCCTGGATATAGACTTTGCCGCCACCGCGGGGTCCGAAGTGGAAGCTGTGCAGCTGGCGGGTGATGCCCGGAACGGGGGAGAGCAGGTCGTGGGTCGAGTGGTGCATGATGGTCCTGGGTGCGTGGCGAAAACGGTCTGCGACACAGTCGGCACAAAGATGGAAGCACAGTTTTCGGGCTTGCGCCTCCTTCATTGTGCTCCGATTACCCCGTCGGCTTCTTCGCGGGCGCGCCCGCTCCCACAAGGAACCTCACAATCCTTGGGGCCTGTGACGAACCTGTGGGAGCGGGCGAGCCCGCGAAAAAGCCAACGCGGTATCGAAATGGTTTCAGGCCAGCAGCGCCTGCAATGTCGCCAGGTCATCCGCTTCTTCCACCGGCTTGTCCAGCCGCCAGCGCAGCATCCGCGGAAAGCGCACGGCAATCCCGCTCTTGTGCCTCCTGGACAGGGCGATGCCCTCGAAGCCAAGCTCGAACACCAGCGTCGGCGTCACGCTGCGTACCGGCCCGAAGGTTTCAACCGTGGTCTTGCGGATGATGGCGTCGACCTTGCGCATCTCTTCGTCACTGAGCCCTGAATAGGCCTTGGCAAAGGGGACCAGTGCCCGCCCCGGGGTACCGGCTGGCGCGTCCCATACGGCAAAGGTGTAGTCACTGTACAGGCTGGCCCGGCGGCCGTGGCCGCGCTGGGCATAGATCAGTACGGCATCGACGCTGAACGGGTCGATCTTCCACTTCCACCAGGTGCCCATGTCTTTGGTCCGGCCTACGCCATACAAGGCCTCGCGCTGCTTCAGCATCAAGCCTTCCACCCCCAGGGCGCGTGACTGTTCGCGCTGGCGGGCAAGGTCGGACCAGTCCGGGCCTGCGAGCAGGGGCGAGAGCAGCACCGGGGCCAATGGGTGTTCTTCAAGCACACGTTCCAGCTGCCGACGGCGCGCGTGCTGCGGCCGGCTGCGCCAGTCCTCGCCTTGCCATTCCAGCAGGTCGTAGGCTTGCAGGACCACTGGCGCATCGCTCAGCAGCTTCTTGCCCAGGGTTTTGCGACCCAGGCGTTGCTGCAACAGGGCAAAGGGCTGGACCGCCAGTTCATCCGCCGAACTGCCCGGTTTCCACACCAGGATCTCGCCATCGAGCACGACCCCGTCGGGAAGTAGCTGCGCCAGGCTGTGCAGTTCGGGAAAGCGCTCGGTGACCAGTTCCTCACCGCGCGACCAGACCCACAGCTGGCCTTCGCGCTTGACCACCTGGGCGCGAATGCCGTCCCACTTCCACTCGATTTGCCATTCGCTCGGCGGCCCGAGCAGTGCATCTAGCTGCTCGGTTGGCACCTGTAGGGGGTGGGCCAGAAAAAACGGGTAGGGCTGGCCGCCACGCTGGCTATGTTCATCGTCTGTTTCCGGGGCTATCAGCCGCTGATAGCTGGCTGCCGTCGGGCGGTGGCTGATGTCGGTGTAGCCAACCAGGCGCTGGGCCACGCGTTTGGCATCCAGCCCGGCCAGTTGCGCGAGGGCGCGAGTGACCAGCAGCTTCGATACGCCCACGCGAAAGCTGCCAGTGATGAGTTTCAGGCAGAGCATCAGGCTGGGGCGGTCCAGCTGTGCCCAAAGGGGCGGCAGGCGTTGCTGGATCTCTTCGGCCGGCAGGCTCCGCAATGGCAGTAGATGGGCTTCAACCCAGCGGGCGAGGCCTTCGTCGCCAGGGGTGTGGCTTTCCGGTACCAGCAGGGAAATGGTTTCGGCCAGGTCGCCAACGGCCTGGTAGCATTCCTCGAACAGCCAGTCAGGCAGCCCCGCCAGGCTACCGGCCAGCTCCCGCAGCACACGGGTAGGCACCAGTTGGCGAGGGCGGCCACCGGCCAGGAAGTACACCGCCCAGGCAGCATCCACAGCCGGGGCGGTGCTGAAGTAGTCGCGCAGCGCCTTGAGCTTTGCAGTGCTGGAAGTGGTCGCATCCAGCCTCAGGTACAGCTCGGCGAATGCTTTCATGCGTCTGGCTCCGCTGCTACAACGTCATCTTCGTCGCCGTACTCGGTCACGAAGGCGCGGGCATCGAGGCCTTGTTCGATGAGGTAGCGCACCAGCACATTGACCGAGCCATGGGTGACCATCACGCGCTCTGCGCCAGTCTGGCCGATTGCCCAGAGCAACCCCGGCCAATCGGCATGGTCCGAAAGCACGAAACCGCGGTCCACCCCACGCCGGCGGCGGGTGCCGCGCAACAGCATCCAGCCACTGGCAAAGGCATCGCTGTAGTCGCCGAAACGGCGCATCCAGCTGCTGCCACCCGCCGAAGGCGGTGCCAGCACCAGCGCCTGGCGCAGCAGCGGGTCGTTGCGTGGGATATCGCCGACATAGCGGGTTTGCGGAAGGTAGATGCCAGCGTCCCGGTACACCCGGTTGAGTGGTTCGACAGCGCCATGCACGAGTACAGGACCAATGTTGGCGTCCACCCCGTGGAGGATTCGCTGGGCCTTGCCGAAGGCATAGCAGAACAGCACGCTGGCTTTGCCCTGTTCGCAATTGGCGCGCCACCAGGCATTGATGCCGGTAAAGATCTCGCCCTGGCTGGGCCAACGGTAGATGGGCAGGCCGAAGGTCGATTCGCTGATGAAGGTGTGGCAGCGCACCGGTTCGAACGGCGTGCAGGTACCGTCGGGCTCCACTTTGTAATCGCCGGAGGCGACCCAGACCTCGCCCTGGTACTCCAGGCGCACTTGCGCCGAGCCCAGTACATGCCCGGCCGGGTGCAGGCTCAGGGTTACGCCATGGTGCAGCAGGCGTTCGCCATACGGCAGGGTTTGCAGGGCGATGTCCTGACCCAGGCGGCTGCGCAGGATGCCGGCTCCTGGGGCGGCGGTGAGGTAATGGCGGTTGCCGATGCGGGCATGGTCGCCGTGACCATGGGTGATGACGGCACGCTCCACTGGCCGCCAAGGGTCGATGTAGAAATCACCGGGCGGGCAGTACAGGCCTTCGGGGCGGGCGATGACGAGGTCCATGGAGCTTTGTGCACTGATTGGGTTACCAGTTAGGAGCCGTGGCGGAGGAGAGAAGTTCGGACGGGTTGGAGCTGGCAGGTGCCGGGCTGGCAACTGGCAGCGCCTGTGAGATCGAGCGCCGCCCGCGCGGCGCTCGATCTCACAGGCGCTGAAAAGGTCCGATCAAGCACCTCTCAGCCTCCCCGATACATCTCCTATCGCCCAGGCACCAACGTCAAACGCTGGTTGCCATACGCCCGCCCGAAGTTCTGCTGCTGCAGTGGCAGGCTCATGAAGCGCCCTTTGAACCAGGCATCCATCCCGTCGCTGTAATGCGTGCTGGCCGGGTTGCCGGACTGGCCGCTGCTGGTCAGCACCTGCAACGGTTCGGCCTGGCTGAAGTCGACGATCATCCGTGCCGAGGCCGGCAGGCGGGTGTCGAAGTCGCTGCCCCAGGCGTATGGCGTCAGGGCCAGGGTGGTGAAGTCACCACCGGCAGCCAGCGGCGAGCGGTTGAGGGCATCGCCCAGGCCATGGTAGGCCGGTGCCGGCCAGCGGTACTGGTGCAGCTTGCCCCACTGCCAGGCGCGGCGGTCGGCACCCAGTTGCGCGGTGCCAGCATCCACCGCCCCAGCCAGACTGCGGGCCAGAATGGCCGGCTTGTCTTCTTTCTGCGGGGTGCTGCGGTCATCCCAGAACGGGCTGTCGTCGCGGCCCAGCAGGTGGTCGGCCTGCGCCGAGAACGACAACCGTGCATTGCTCACGAAAGCCTGCCAGGCCGCGCCGGATTCCGGGCCCAGGTCATCGAGGAAGGTTTGCCGGGCCACTTCCTGGAGGAACAGTTCGTACAGCGCGGCATCGCTCGACACCGGGCTCAGGCGGCCATCGAAGGCCTTGAGCCGGGCCAGTGCGTCGCGGGCCTTGTCGCGCTGTGTGGCGGGCAGGGCATCGATCGCCTGCTTGAGCGGCTGGGCCATGCCCGGGGCGTCGAACATCTGCTTGAGCTTGTCGGCCAGCAGGGTGGTCTGGTCGTTCTGCAGGGCCATCAGGCTGCGGCTGTCGTGGCGGCCATTGCCGGCCAGCTGGGCCAGGCGTTCGGCGCGCTCGGGGTAGTACCAGGTGCTGGACAGCTGCATGCCATAACCGCGCGGCAGGCTGCGCTGGTTGGCGTGGCCGATCCAGCCGGCGGGCGGGTCCTGGTCGTAAGGGTGCAGCATCGGGTCGGCATAGCCGTCCCAGTCGTAGCGCCCGTCCCAGCCCGGCGAGGGCAGCAGGCCCTGGCCTTCGCGGCGGTTGGGGTAGCGGCCACTGACTTGCCAGCCGATGTGTTCGGGCTCGGCGAAGACGAAGTTGAGGGCGGCAGCGGTCACTTCACGGGTGCTGTCGAAGGCACGCTCCACGCTCTTGGCACGGGTCAGGTCGAACAGCGCATCCAGGCTGCGGTCGCCCTTGAACTGCGGCAGGTTCAGCGCCAGGCCCAGGCTGGCATTGCCTGGCTGGGCCAGCAGGGTGCCATGGCGGGTGTCGTACATCACCTCGCGCAGCGGGCGCTGGCCGCGGACGAAGAAGGTTTCGCTACGGGCACGGGCGGGCAGCCATTTGCCGTCGGCCAAGTAGCTCAGCTGGCTGCCCTGCTGGCGCAGTTGCTCCAGGTACAGGTCCTGGTTGTCGGCCATGACCGCGCTGCTGCTCCAGGCCAGCTTGCCGTTATAGCCGGCCAGTACGATTGGCAGGCCGGGCAACGACAGGCCGGCGACCTGGTACTTGCCGGTGTGGATCTGCACCGGGCTCAGGGCCCAGGCGGCCCGGCTGTCGCTGGCCAGCAGGCTCTTGCCGCTGCGGCTGCGCTGCGGCGCCAGGGCCAGGTTGGCCGAGCCCGGGCTGCCCAGCAGGTCGAGGTCGGCCAGCTTCTGGCTGGCAGCTGCCAGCGCCGGTAGCCCCGGCAACTGGCTGGCCAGGTTCAAGCCCTTGAGCTTGTCCACTTCGGCTTCGGCCAACGGCTCGTCCGGGGCTCCGGGCAGCAGCCAGGCCAGCTTGTCGCTGCCGGCTTTCTGCGCCAGGGTCAGGGCAGTCAGTTCTTCCTGCAGGTTCACCGACTGGCTGAAGGCATACAGGCTGAAGATCAGCGCCGAGTCTTCGGGCTTCCAGTATTCGGGACGGTAGCCACTGCCGGCCAGGCTGGCTGGCAGCTTGTCGCGGTAGCGGAAGAGGTAGGCGTTGACCCCGCGTGCATACACTTCGAAGAAGCGCTTGAGCCGTGGCGAGGCGTCGGCGTATTGCTGGGCGGCGCTCTGCTTGAGGTTGGCCGCGCGCATCAGGCGGTCGATGTCCAGCGCGTCGCTGCCGGCCAGTTCTGCCAGGCGGCCCTGGGCCAGCAGGCGCATGGCGACCATTTGCTCGATGCGGTCGCCGGCGTGCACATAGCCCAGGCTGAACAGGGCGTCATGGAAGCTGCTGCTTTCGATCAGTGGTGCGCCCATCGCGTTGCGCCGAACCGAAACGTTCTGCGCGAGGCCCTTGAGCGGCTGCACGCCGCTGGTCGGTGGCACGCTGTCCTGATAGCCGCCCGTCTGGCAGCCGGCCAGCCCGAGCATGCCGAGCAGCGTGGCAGCGGTTGCGAACCGCGGGCGGAATGGAGGAAAGGCGGGGGCGGCCATGACAAGGGCTCCTGCAAGGCGTGGCGGGTATGGAAAGGCGCTAAGGTAGTGAGCGCGCAGGCGCCGTGCAAGGTCCCTGGGCGGTTTATTTTTTGTGCTTGCCGTGGGTTGTGTGGCGCCTGTGCAATCGAGCGCCGCCTCAAAATTCCAGACAGGCACTCAAACCTTGAAATGCTCGGCCACGGCATCGGAAAAGTGCGTGCAATTGATGCGCGCATGGCGTTGGTAGTCACGGCTGACAGCGAAGGCCGAGCCTGGCATCAATAGCACCTTGCGTTGTTCCAGGCGATGCATGAAGGGCTGCAGGTCGGCCAGTTCGGGGTGATAGACCCACACGAACATGCCGCCTTGCGGTGTTATATCGAACTGCCAGCCACGCGCCCGCAACAACTGTTGGGTCTGCGCCTGCTGGCGGATCAGGCGCTGCTGCAGGTCTTGCATGTGTCGGGCATAGGTGCCGTCGGACAAGATGGTGTTGACGAAGCGTTCGCAAAACGCCGGCACTGCGACGCAGGTCAGCAGTTTCAGGCGTGTCAGCGGCTCTATAAGCTGTGCCGAGCAGGCGATGTAGCCCACGCGCAATGAGGCGGACAGGCATTTCGAGAAGCTGCCGATATAGATGACCCGCTCAAGGTTGTCCAGTTCGGCAAAGGTCTGGCGAACACCCGGGCTTAAGTCGCCGTAGACATCGTCCTCGACCACGAAGAAGTCGTGCTCCACCGCCAGGCGCAGGACGCTGAAGGCATTGTGCGGGTTGATGTTGCCGCCAGTCGGGTTGTGGAAGGTACTGTTGCAGAAGAATGCCTTGACCTTGTGCCTGGCCAGGTGGTCCTTCATGTCTTCCACACTCGGTCCGTCCTGGGTTCGCCGCACCCCGACCACGTGGCCACCGGCCAGTTGTATCAGCTTGATCAGGTTGCCATTGCCGGGCTCGTCGACGAACACGTGATCGCCTGGCTTGATCAACAGCCGCGCCACCAGATCCAGTGCTTGCGTGGCGCCCAGCGTAGTCAGCAACTGGGCTGGCTGGGCATCGACACGGGTCAGGCGTTTCAGGTGCACGCACAACTGTTTGCGCATTGGCAGGTAGCCCTGGATGTCACCATATTCCGCCAGCGAACTCTGCTCCAGCCGTGCCGTGCGCCGAATCGCCCTGGCCAGCAGCTCGGTGTCACGCCAGGCGGGTGGCAGCCAGCCGCTGCCCAGTTTGGTGTAGTGCCTGCCCCCTTGCAGCAGTTTGAACAGTGGGTCGCCGGACATGCCTGCAGGCGCGACCACCGCACTGGTTTGCCGTGGGTGGCTGGCGACGAAGTAACCGCGGCCAGGCAGTGCGGTCAACACCCCTTCGCTGACCAGCCGGGCGTAGCTGGAGACGACATCGTGGTAACTGCAGCCGACTGCCGCCGTGAGCTTGCGTATGGACGGCATGCGCTGGCCGGGCAGCCATTCGCCGGCTTCGAGGCGTTGTTTCAACTGGTCATGAAGGCTGTGCGGGCGCATGGCAGGTCCAGCAGCTGTTAGAAAAAACAGCCTAACAGTTAACCGGAAAGTGCGTCGACTGTTCGCATCTGCGGGTTCGACAGATGCCACCATGCACCTGTCGACGCTTTCCCATGCCGAAAATTGCCCCGTCCACTTACCCTGAGCACACGCTATGTCGAGCACACTTCCGCGGCGCACGTACCTGTATTTCACCGCGCAATCGATCAACCTGACGACTGCTGTCATGTCCGTGACCATGGCGGCCATTGTCGGGGCGGCGCTGGCGCCTGCCGCCACGTGGTCTACCGTGCCCTATGGTTTCCAGTTTCTCTGCCTGATGCTGGCCACCTATCCGGTTTCCAGGCTGATGAGCCGCATTGGCCGCAAGCGCGCCTTCATGTTGGGCTCGATCCCTTTGGCGGTGTCTGGCGTCAGTGGTTACCTGGCGGTGCAATACCAGCACTTCCCGACCCTGGTCATCAGCCATTCGGCATTGGGCATATATATAGCGTTTGCCAACTTCAACCGCTTCGCGGCCACCGACAATCTGGCCCAGAACCTGAAGCCCAAAGCGCTTTCTCTGGTCGTGGCAGGCGGGGTGATCGCTGCCGTGGTCGGGCCGGCGCTCACCGAGTGGCTGCGCGACGTTGGCGGGTATCCGCTATTTTCGCTGTGTTACGCCGCTTTTGTCGGCCTGGCGGTGATGTCCTTGCTGATAGCAGCCTGTCTGCCCGGCGACAGCGCTATCACCAGAAACGACCGTGCAGCGAAACCGGCGGGTGCAGCCACCGAGCTGCTGAGCCCGGTGGTCGCCTTGGCCATGGCAGTGGCCGCGCTGGGCTACGGGATCATGAATTTGCTGATGATCCAGGCGTCGATGCATATGAAACACATGCATGAGGACTTTTCCGACGTTCGTCTGGCGATTCAATGGCATGTAATTGCCATGTTTGCCCCGTCGTTCTTCACCGGCGCCATCATCCACAAGCTGGGGATCAGGGCCACCATCTGCCTCGGCCTGGGCCTGTTGATTGGTTGTACGGCCATGAACATGTGGTCGCACAGCTACGCGATGATGACCTTGTCGCTGATCGCCCTCGGTCTGGGCTGGAACCTGACCTACGTGGGTGGAGGGGCGCTGTTGGCGCAAACGCTGCAGAACAGCCCGGCAGCGATGCAGATGCAGGGCAAAAACGACCTGGCCATTGCGGTGTTTGCGACCGTTGGCGCATTCAGCCCGTCGTTGTTGCTGGGTGCGGCCGGCTGGGACGGCACCAATGCCATTTGCATGGCCCTGTGCATCGTGCTGCTCCTGGCCACCGCCGGGGTGCTGCAGCGCAAGTTGGCAGGACCTGCCAGGGCCAGCTAGGCCCCGGCTAGCCGCTGCGCGGCCCACGGCAGGGGCGCGCACGTGCTGTTCAGGTCAGGCGCCGTGGCACTTCTTGAACTTTTTCTGGCTACCGCACGGGCACGGGTCGTTACGGCCGACGTCTTTCAGGGCGTTGCGTACCGGCTCTTGGTGGCCGTGGTTGCAGTGCGGGCCGTGTACATGGCCATAATCGTGGTGGTGGTCATGGTCGTGGTTGCAGTCAGGGCCATGAACGTGGGGTTGTTGGGACATTGCAGGGTTACTCCGGGTTGTAATCGCCGGGGATTATCTCACCACTGCGCGACAAGTGCAGGTCCCGATGGATGAGCAACCCTGTCGCCAGCTCGCCCTGAAGGCTGTAGTGCAGCGGTTGCCCGCTTTTCAGCAGCTTGGCCAGTGGCTTCAGGTGCTGCCACAGGTTGGTCCGTGCGGTTATCTTGAAGGTCCGCCGGGAATGCCCGCCGACACTGCGCCACAGGCTGGTTTCATCCTGCACCAGCAACAGGTCATTGAGGCGTATGGCATACGACAGATTGCGGATGAACAGGCGGCTGTCGTTGGGGTTGTCGACCCGCAGGTGCAGTTCGAACTCCTGTTCCAGCAACCTGGCTTTGACCGTCTCCACCTTGACCAGGTGCACCTCTGGTTCGCGCCACTCGTCACCGCCCCAGCTGGCGCAGCCCGCCAGCAGTGCCAGCCATGTCATCTGGATGGCGAACAGCAGTGGGCGGGTGCGGGCGATCATGTTCAGTTACCGACGTAACTGGCGCAGCATTTCTTGAACTTCTGGCCGCTGGCGCAGGGGCAGGGGTCGTTGCGCCCGGCCTTGAGCCCGACCGTGGGATCGATGAAGTACCAGCGCCCGGCATGCTGGACAAATGCCGAGCGCTCGCGGTGCTGATGGTCACCTTCCTGGTCGTGCCAGCGTGCGGTGAAGGTGACAAAACCATGCTCCGGCTGGCCGCCCAGCACCTCTGCGCTTTCCACCTCCAGGCCCAGCCAGGTGCTCTGGGCGCTCCAGGCGGCCATGGCGGCGCGGTCCAGGCTGGCTTGCTGCGCCGGCAGGGTGGTGGCCACCAGGTAGTCGACCAGGCCCAGCACGTAGGCACTGTAGCGCGAGCGCATCAGGGCCTGGGCGTCCGGTGCCGGGGTGCCGGCATGGTAATGCCCACAGCAGGCGTCGAGCAGGTTGCCACTGCCGCAAGGGCAGACCGAGACACTCATCATCACCACCAGTACTTGCCAAAGTTTTCGGGGTTGGCCCAGAACTTGGCGTTGAGCCAGTCCGGTACCTGTTTGTAGTCATGTAGATCATAGGTGAACAGGCTCAATACCTGCTGGTCCCGGCAAAATTTCTCGCTCGCCGACAGCGCCAGGGCAAAGAAATCGGTGTCTTGCCAGCCACAGGCAGCCAGGTCGGCCAGCACCGCAACCCGGCTGGCATTGAGGTTGCGAATGCCACCGAGCAATTCCAGGCCGGTGCGTTTGGGCAGGTGCTCCAGGCAGTCCACCAGTACTGCCAGGTCAAAGCGCTGGGCTGCCAGTTCGGCCGGTAGCGGGCCCGGGGCGGCAGTAGCGATGGTTACCTGTGGGTGCGCCTGGGCAAAAGCATCCAGCGCCGGGAAGCGCGTGCCCACCAGCAGCAGACGTTGCGGGGTAAAGCGCTCCAGCAGGGCCGCCAGGGCCTGCTGCGGGGTGCGCGGGGAAAAACCGTCGGTCATTGGCAATCCTCGTTGAAGTCGTCCAAGACTAGCGGGCCGCAGCGTGCGGGCAAAGAGGCAGGTAACCGTGTCGTGGCTTATTGGTGGCAGGGATCAAATGCTGCGTCTTTACTCCCAGAGATCGGCCTTATGCCGATTCCCCCTAGGAGAAGCAATGAAATGAGCATAGTACGCACAGCGATACCCCTGGTCCTGCTCACCAGTGTGTTGACTGGTTGTGCAGGTTTGCAAAAGACCGACTGGCCGAAATGTGCCGCCGTCGGGGGTGTAGGCGGCGCTGCCTTGGGCGCCATCGAGAGTTCCAGCTGGGCTGGCTGGGGCGCGTTGCTGGGCGGTGGCCTGGCGGCGGGCTATTGCTGGTCTCATGGCGATGGCGACGAGGATGGTGACGGCGTGCCGGACAGCCGTGACAAGTGCCCTGGCACCCCGCGTGGTGTGCAGGTCGATGCCAACGGCTGCCCGCCGGAGCCGGCTGCGGTAGTCGAGGAAGTGGTGGTGCAGAAGGAAGAAGTCATCGTCATCCGCGATGTGCACTTCGAGTTCGACTCTGCGCGCCTGACCGCCAGCGACAAAGAGCGCCTCAATACCATTGCCACGCGTTTGAAACAGGAAGCGCCGTCCGCTCGCCTGAGCGTCACCGGCCATACCGACAGTGTCGGCTCCGACAGCTACAACCAGAAACTGTCCGAGCGACGTGCCCACTCGGTAACCGATTACCTGGTCGAGAGCGGTGTGCCGCGTAGCAGCTTCGTGTCGGTGGTCGGGGCCGGTGAAACCCAACCGGTAGCGGACAACGCCACGGCCGACGGGCGTGCCATGAACCGCCGTACCGAGATCAAGATCCAGCGGTAGAGCGGCGTGCGCCCGTGCCTTGAGCAGTGGCACGGGCGTGCCTGCAAAGCAATCAGCCGTTGGTGGCCAATGACAAAGGAGCATTCAGCATGAGTGTGACGTCGAAGGCGGCGTTGCCGCTGTTGGTGGCTACCAGCCTGCTCGCGGGCTGCGCCACCCATAGCGATGGCCGCGCCCCTCTCAACCAAAGGACCTGGCCTATCTGCAGCCTGCTCGGTGGCCTGGTCGGGGGTGGCCTGGGCGCCATCGAAAGTTCAAGCTGGGCGGCTGGCGGCGGTGCCCTGGGTGCCATTGCCGGGGGCCTGATCTGTTACGTCCAGGATGGTGACGAAGATGGCGACGGCATTTTCGACCGCCGCGACCGTTGTCCCGATACTCCCGCCAACACTGCGGTCGACCACATGGGTTGCCCGTTGAAGGTGTACCCCGCATCGCCGCCAGCCACTGAACCTGAACCCTCGCCAGAGGTGATCATCCTGGATGACAACGGCGCGGTGATGTTCGCCTTCGATTCCGCCGAGCTGACCCCGGCGGCCCAACAGCGCCTGCAAGGCCTGGTGGCGAAACTCGATTCGGCGACGGTGGCCAAGGTCAGTGTGATCGGGCACACCGACAATGTGGGTTCCGACAGCTATAACCAGGCACTTTCCGAACGCCGCGCCGGTAGCGTGGCGAGGTACCTGATCGCCCACGGGCTGGCGCCGGGCAAGGTCACCAGCCAGGGACGTGGCGAGAGTGAGCCGCTCGCCGATAACGAAAGCGAGGAGGGCCGCGCCCGTAACCGACGGGTGGAGCTGCGCCTCAACTGAGCGGTGCTGGCGCCTGCCTTGGCATTGCAGTTAATGTTGCCGCGCGACCCGCTCGAACGGGCCGTCTCGACATAACAACAACCTGATAGGGGCGGGAAATGAAGTTCATCCTGGGCTTGGGCAAGGTCCTGACAGTCGCTTTCTGGGGTGTGGTGTTGTTCAATCAGTTGATGCCACAACCCTTGCCCTTCAACCTTCTGATCAACGCCGCCGGCATCGCCTTGCTGGGGCTGCACCTGCTTGAAGTGCTGTTCTTCAATGGCAGCCTGCGCGGGCGCAGCCACCGCTGGTTCGATCGCTTGCAGATCCTGTTGACGGGTATCTTCCATGTCATGTCCATTCCTCGAGCGCAGGAGGCGCCGCGAAATGCGTAATCTGATGTTGCTGGCCATGTTGGCCGCGCCCCTGGCCCAGGCCGAAAGCCTGGAGGTCGCTGCCAACTCCATGCTGCGCCTGCCCGACAAGTCGGCCAGCGTGCACCTTGCGCACCTGCGTGTCGCCGATGCCGCAACCCTGCTGCTGCCTGCCACGCTCGCCGAACTGAAGGTCGACCAGCTGGAGCTGGGGCGCGATGCGCGTATCGCCATTGCACCGTCCGATAGCCCGTTGCTGATCGAGGCGCGCAGCGCACGGCTGGCGCAGGGCAGCGAATTCAGTGCGCCGGGGGCCGCGGGCAGTTACCAACGCGGAGCCCGATCGGGCCGCAGCCTGGACTTGAAACTGGCTGAAGTGGATGCCGAGCGGCTGGCGATCGATGCCCGTGGTGGTGCCGGTGCACCGGGTTATGTGGGGCTCGATGGCGCCAACGGCCAGGCCGGTGGTTGCACTTGGGGCCAGGCCAGCCGCGGTGCCAATGGCGATGACGGCGGCAACGGGCACGATGGTGCGCCGGGTGGGCGTATCCGCCTGAGCGTGCCGCAGGGCTTCCCGCAGGAACGCATCGTGGTGCGTCTGGACGGTGGCGCACCGGGCAAGGCCGGGGCTGCAGGCAAGGCCGGTAAAGGCGGGGCGAGCAAGGGTTGCCTGGTGTACCGCACCGATGCCGGGGCTAACGGCCGCCCGGGGCAGCCGGGCCAGCCCGGGTTGGCGGGGGCAGCGGGCGAACTGATCCTGCAGCGCCTGTGAAAACCTGTACTGGCCCTATCGCCGGCAAGCCGGCTCCCACCTCGACCGCACTGACACCAAGCCATGCGCTATTCCTGTGGGAGCCGGCTTGCCGGCGATAGGGCCGGTGCAGGCAGCATCAGATCACCAGGCGCGAACTGGCCACGGCTACCACGGCCAGGCCCAGCAGCAGGTTGATCCCGACCATCCGCCGAATCCGCCCCAGCACTGCCGCACCCGCCGGCCAGTCCTCGGCCTGCACCGCCGCCTTCAGTTCCGGCAGCAGCAACGCCTGGATGCGCATGAACAGGGCAAACATGGCGATGCCCCCACCGATCATCACGTGCACATACTTCGGTGCAGTCTCGAAGCCGCTGAAACGCATGTGCAACATGCCGATACCACTTATCGCCAAAATCGCCACCGCCAGCCAGACCCAGCCGAAGAAACGTCGGAAAACTTCCACCCACAGGCGCAGCCGGGCAGGCCCTTCAAGGGCTGCAACCGTTGCCGGGCGTAGCACCAGCCAGGCGAAGAACATGCCGCCGACCCACACCAGGGCGGCCAGGACATGCAGTGTGTAGGGCAGGGCAAAGGCAAGCATCCGGATCTCCATGCGGCATAAAGGGCAATAGCGGGGTATGATAGCCGCCCCATGCGAAACACTGAAAATATATCCAGCCCTCCGGGCGCCTGCAGACCATGATCAGCAACGAACTCAAAGCCACCATCCAGGGCGCCTATACGCGTTTTCTCGAAGCCAAGAGCCTCAAGCCACGCTATGGCCAGCGCCTGATGATCGCCGAAGTGGCCAAGGTGCTCGGCGACATTGCCTGTGACGAAGAAGGCCGCCGTGCCGGCGAGCCTGCCGTGGTGGCAGTGGAGGCGGGCACCGGTACTGGCAAGACGGTAGCCTACAGCCTGGCTGCCATTCCGGCCGCCAAGGCTGCCGGCAAGCGCCTGGTGATCGCCACCGCCACCGTGGCGCTGCAGGAGCAGATCGTCTTCAAGGACCTGCCGGACCTGATGCGCAGCAGCGGGCTGAACTTCAGCTTCGCCCTGGCCAAAGGCCGCGGCCGCTACCTGTGCCTGTCCAAGCTCGACATCCTGCTGCAGGAGGGGCACGCCCAATCGGCTACCGCCCAGCTGTTCGAGGAAGAAGGTTTCCGCATCGAAGTCGACGAGCGCAGCCAGAAGCTGTTCAACAGCATGATCGAGAAGCTTGCCGGCAACCGCTGGGACGGTGACCGCGACAGCTGGCCCGAAGCCCTGGAAGACCAGGACTGGGCGCGCCTGACCACCGACCACAGCCAGTGCACAGGCCGTCACTGCCCGAACTTCCAGCAGTGCGTGTTCTACAAGGCCCGCGAGGGCATGGGCAAGGTCGACGTGATCGTCACCAACCACGACATGGTGCTGGCCGACCTGGCCCTTGGCGGCGGCGCGGTATTGCCCGACCCGCGCGATACCATGTACGTGTTCGACGAAGGCCACCACCTGCCAGACAAGGCCATTGGTCATTTCGCCCATTATTCGCGCCTGCGCTCCACCGCCGACTGGCTGGAGCAGACCGCCAAGAACCTGACCAAGCTGCTGGCCCAGCACCCGTTGCCCGGTGACCTGGGCAAGTACATCGAGCAGGTGCCGGAGCTTGCGCGGGAAGTGCGCACCCAGCAGCAGTTCATGTTCACCTTGTGCGAGCAGGTTGCCGATTTCCGCCCCAGCGAGGACAACGAAGGCCGTGAGCGCCCCCGCTACCGCTTCGAAGGCGGCGTGGTGCCGGAGCAGATTCGCGAGGTGGGCATCGAGCTGAAAAAGGGCTTTGCCCGCCTTAACGACCTGTTCACCCGTCTGGCCGACCTGCTCAAGGAAGGCATGGATGGCGAGGTCAACATCGGCATTGCCAGCCACCAGGCCGAGGAGTGGTACCCGCTGTTCGGCAGTCTTGTAACCCGTGCCCAGGGCAACTGGGAACTGTGGACGGCCTTTACCGCCGAAGACCCGGAAGACAGCCCTCCCATGGCCCGCTGGCTTACCCTGGCTGAGAGCGGTGCGCTGTTCGACATCGAAGTCAATGCCAGCCCCATCCTGGCCGCCGAAATGCTTCGCCGCAGCCTGTGGAGCGTGGCCCATGGCGCGTTGGTGACCTCGGCGACGCTGACTGCGCTGGGCAAGTTCGACCGCTTCCGCATGCGCTCGGGGTTGCCGCGTGACGCGGTCACCTGCGTGGTGCCCAGCCCGTTCGTGCATGGCGATGCCGGCCTGCTGCGAGTCCCCGACCTCAAGGCAGACCCGCGCGATGCGGCGGCGCATACCGCTGCGATCATTCGCGAACTGCCGAACATCGTCGAAGATGCTCGCGGCGCGCTGGTGCTGTTCTCCTCGCGCAAGCAGATGCAGGACGTGTTCGATGGCCTGGACCGTGACTGGCGCAAGTTGGTGCTGATCCAGGGCAACCTGTCCAAGCAGGAAACCCTGAACAAGCACAAGGCGCGCGTCGACGATGGCCAGCACAGCGTGCTGTTCGGCCTGGCCAGCTTTGCCGAGGGTGTCGACCTGCCGGGTGCCTACTGCGAGCATGTGGTGATAGCCAAGATTCCCTTTGCCGTGCCCGACGACCCGGTCGAAGCCGCGTTGGCCGAGTGGATCGAGGCTCGCGGCGGCAACCCGTTCATGGAAATTGCCGTGCCCGACGCCTCGCTGCGGCTGATCCAGGCATGCGGCCGCCTGTTGCGAACCGAACAGGATCGCGGTGTCATCACCTTGCTTGACCGGCGCCTGGTCACCCAGCGCTACGGCAAGGCTATTCTCAATGCGCTGCCGCCATTCCGGCGGGAGATTTCCTGACCGCCGGAGCACTTGCTCCGGCGCGTTGTCCATTACTCAGTCGTGGGCCATGAGGGCCCTGAAGGAGAGCCCCAGCCTTATGGTCCGCCGCACCCTGCCCGCCGTTTTCGCCCTGTTGTTCAGTTCGCCCTTGCTGGCTGGGCAGCAGACGCTGTTCAGTTTCGTGCGCCCGGCCTCGGTGGTCAATGTGGCGACCGAGGATGCCGGCATGCCGCAGTACAACGCGGAGCAGACGGCCGAAGGCGAAGTGTTGCGGCGCGTGGTGTTCAACCCGGCCCAGCGGCCGACCCTGCGGCTGACCCCGCAAAACGGCGTGTGGGACTGGTCCGGCGGGCAATTCCTGACCCTGCGCCTGCAGAGCGCGATGGATTGGGCGCTGACCGTGGATGTCGTGGTGCAGGGCAGTGATGGCCGCATGTTGACCAGCCGCATTGACTTGCCGGCCGGTCCTGCACAGACCGTGATGGTACCGCTGATGGCCAGCTCGCCGCTGAGCCAGGGCATGCGCGCTGGCCCGCCGATGCCCTGGAACCATGCTGGCCAGCGCCTGCTGCTGACCAGCAGTACCGGCGCAGTCGACCTCAGGCAGGTGGCCTCCCTCAGCCTGAGCATTCCCAACCCCAAGGTGGCGCAGAACCTGCTGATCGAGCGGGTGGGCATCCAGGATGACGACCAGGCCTACAAGGCGGCCTACCACGCGCTGATCGATGCCTATGGCCAGTCCACCCGCGGCCATTGGCCCGAGAAGGTTGCCAGTGACGAGCAGCTCAAGGCGGCCGATGTACGGGAGCAGCAACAGCTCAAAGGCTGGCTGGCGGAGCGTGGCAAGCAGCAACTGGACACGTACGGTGGCCTGCTGGCCGGGCCGGCGTTCGCGGCCAAAGGTTTCTTCCGCACGGAAAAACGTGATGGCCGCTGGTATCTGGTAACGCCCGAGGGGCACCCGTTCTATTCCCTGGGGGTAAATGCCGTGGCCGCGGACGGCGGGCGAACCTACGTTGCCGGGCGGGAAGGGATGTTCAAAGCCTTGCCGGGCGAGGGCGATGCACTGGCGGCATTTTATGGCGACGGCAATAACGACGACGGCAACGCGTCGTCGCAAGGGCGCAATTTCAAACAGGGGCGCTGGTTCGACTTTTATGCCGCCAACCTGCAGCGTATCTATGGCAAACCCTGCCCGCCGGCAGTTGAGGGGCAACCGGCCAACTGCCCGCCGTTGGTGCTGGATGCCGCCCGTTGGCAGGCGCATGCGCTCGACCGCCTGCAGGCCTGGGGTTTCAATACGCTGGGCAACTGGAGCGAGCCGGCCCTGGGCCAGGCCAGGCGCATGCCGTACACCTTGCCGCTATCGATCGTGGGCGATTACGCCAGCATCAGCACCGGCATGGACTGGTGGGGCCGCATGCCCGACCCGTTCGACCCGCGTTTCGCCATGGCTACCGAGCGCGCCGTGGCCATTGCTGCCCGCGATCACCGTGACGACCCCTGGCTGATCGGCTATTTCGCCGACAACGAACTGGCCTGGGCCGCTCCTGGTAGCGACCCCAAGGCGCGTTACGGTCTGGCCTATGGGACCTTGCGCCTGACCACCGATGTGCCGGCCAAGCGCGCCTTCCTCAAGCAGTTGCGCGACAAGTACCGTAACCAGGAAGGGCTGTCCAGGGCCTGGGGTATCGAGCTGACCGCCTGGGAACTGATGGAGGACCCGGGCTTCGAGGCACCGTTGCCCGACCCGGAGCACCCGGAAATCGAGCGTGACTACCAGCACTTCCAGCAGGTATTCGCCGAAACCTACTTCAGGACCATTGCCGACTCGTTGAAGTGGCATGCGCCCAATCACTTGTTGCTGGGCGGCCGCTATGCCGTGAGCACGCCGGAGGCGGTCAAGGCCTGCGCCGAATTCTGTGATGTGCTCAGCTTCAACTTCTATACCCTCAAGCCGCAGGACGGCTACGACTTCGCCCGCCTGGCCGAGCTGGACAAGCCGGTGCTGGTGTCCGAATTCCAGTTTGGCTCCCGCGATCGCGGGCCGTTCTGGCCGGGGCCGCTGGAAGTGGCACGGGAAGAAGACCGTGGCCCGGCCTACGGCAACTTCCTCAAGGCGGCGCTGGCGCAGCCGATGATCGTTGGTGCGCACTGGTTCCAGTACCTTGACCAGCCGGCCAGCGGGCGCCTGCTCGATGGTGAGAACGGCCACCTTGGGCTGGTAGCGATCACCGATATGCCATACCCGGGGTTTGTCGATGCCGTGCGCAAGAGCAACTTGCAGGCAATGAGCCAGCTGCGTGCCCAACTGGAAAAGCTTATTCCCTGACTAGTGCACATATCTTGTGGGAGCGGCACATGGTTTGGGATTTTGAGCAAGACAGTAAGTCCAGCTTGGCTACCATTCGTCGCGACCACCCAGCCCAAGCCAGTTTGCAAAACGCCAAACTACTGAAACAATGCACACCATTTTCGGAAATGGTCGTACGGAGAACAGCGGGTGCAGATCCAGGGTCACTATGAGCTGAAGTTCGAAGCAGTGCGCGAAGCCTTCACCGCGCTGTTCGATGATCCCCAGGAGCGTGGCGCCGCGCTGTGCATCCAGGTCGGTGGCGAGACCGTGGTCGACCTGTGGGCCGGCAGCGCCGACAAGGACGGCCAGCAGGCCTGGCACAGCGACACCATCGCCAACCTGTTCTCCTGCACCAAGACCTTCACCGCTGTCACTGCCCTGCAACTGGTTGGCGAGGGCAAGCTGTCTCTGGATGCCCCGGTGGCCAATTACTGGCCCGAGTTTGCCCAGGCCGGCAAACAGGCGATCACTCTGCGCCAGTTGCTCAGCCACCGTGCCGGTTTGCCAGCCATCCGTGAACTGCTGCCGGCCGAGGCGCTGTATGACTGGCAGGCCATGGTCGATGCGCTGGCTGCCGAAACGCCCTGGTGGACACCGGGGACCGAGCACGGCTATGCCGCCATCACCTACGGCTGGCTTATCGGCGAGCTGATCCGCCGTGCCGATGGCCGGGGCCCCGGCGACTCGATCGTTGCCCGTACCGCGACGCCGTTGGGGCTGGATTTTCATATTGGCCTGGCGGACGACGAGTTCCATCGCGTGGCGCATATCGCCCGTGGCAAGGGCAACGCCGGCGACGCTGCGGCCCAGCGCCTGCTGCAGGTGACCCTGCGCGAGCCTGAGGCCCTGTCCACCCGTGCCTTCACCAACCCGCCGGCGATCCTGACCAGCACCAACAAGCCGGAATGGCGGCGCATGCAGCAGCCAGCGGCCAATGGGCATGGCAATGCGCGCAGCCTGGCTGGCTTCTATGCCGGGTTACTGGACGGTAGCCTGCTCGAATCCGAGCTGCTCGACGAACTGACCCGTGAGCACAGCCTCGGCCAGGATCGCACCCTGCTCACCCAGACCCGTTTTGGCCTGGGCTGCATGCTTGACCAGCCCGACGTGGCCAACGCCACCTTTGGCCTCGGGGCCCGCGCTTTCGGCCACCCAGGCGCTGGTGGTTCGGTCGGTTTCGCTGACCCGGAATACGATGTCGCCTTCGGTTTCGTGGTCAATACCCTTGGCCCGTATGTGCTCATGGACCCGCGCGCCCAGAAACTGGTACGTGTCCTTGCCAGCTGCCTTTGATCGGGTAATGCGGGTGTTGCCCCAGCCCTTTGACTATCCTCATTGCCAACGCCTTAAGGGCGTAGCGAAAATTTCTTTCTATTTCATGGTGTATCGCTGATGTCTTCACACAAAACCTTAGCACTCGCCCTGTGCCTGACCGCCGTTACCGGCTGCGCCAGTCACCCCCAGGACGGCTCGAAGGACAGCGCCTCGAGCTGGTGGCCCTTCGGTTCGGACAAGGTTGCCGAGCAGGAAGTGAAGCAAGCCGTCACTGAAAACGTGGCCAAGGCCGACGCCAAGTCCGAGAATGCCAGCCGTTGGTGGTGGCCGTTCGGCGGTGAAGAGAAGCAGGCCAAAGGGCCGGTTGTACCGAAGATCGACCAGAAGGCTACCCAGGCCTGGCTGGACGAGTACGAGCCCAAGCTGCGTGAGGCTATCAAGGGCAGCAAGCTGGAGCTGGAGCGCCGTGACAACGTGCTGGCTGTAACCATCCCGGTGGACAGCTCGTACAACCCTGATCGTCCGAACATGCTGCTGCCGATGACCTTGGGCCCGATCACCCGGGTGGCCAAGACTGTCGAGGGCGATGCCAAGACCGCAGTACTGGTGCTTGGCCATGCCGACAGCAGCGGTGTCGCTGCGGCCAACCAGAAGCTCAGCCTGGAGCGCGCCGCTTCGGTGTCGGCGATCTTCCGCCTCAGCGGCCTGCAGCGTGACCGCCTGAACCTCAAGGGCATGGGTTCGGAAATGCCGCGCGCTGCCAACGACAGCGCCGAGGGCCGTGCCCTGAACCGCCGTGTGGAAATGCTGTTGACCCCGCAGAACACCATGGTCGCCCTGCTGGCCAAGTACCAGCAAGCCGCCCCGGCGCGGGCCCCGATGGTGGCGGTACAGGACGTCAAGGCGCCTGCCGTCAAGGCTGCCGACAGCAAGCCGGCCACCAAGGCTGCGGCGAAGAAGCCTGCTACCAAAGCCAAGGCCAAGGCGCCAGCCAAGACCACGGCCAAGAAAAAAGCCGCGCCGGTCAAGCCCGTCGCCAAGAAAGCTACCGCTGACAAGAAAGTAGCTGCCAATAGCCCTGCGAAGACCAACTG
The DNA here is from genome assembly GCF_002113165.1 of Pseudomonas sp. B19(2017). Classification (NCBI taxonomy): domain Bacteria; kingdom Pseudomonadati; phylum Pseudomonadota; class Gammaproteobacteria; order Pseudomonadales; family Pseudomonadaceae; genus Pseudomonas; species Pseudomonas sp. B19(2017). The sequence goes on along the minus strand of NZ_NEJR01000011.1, from coordinate 5,501 downwards.
ATCGTCAAGGAACGCAGCAATGACCCAATCCCTGGCCGATATGCGCCGCGACTACACCCGTGATGGTCTGGCTGAAGCCCAGGCCCCGGGGGAGCCGTTCGCCCTGTTTCACCAGTGGTTCGCCGATGCGGTGAAAACCGAGCAGGTACCGGTGGAAGCCAACGCCATGACCTTGGCCACTGTCGATGGTGAAGGCCGCCCTCACTGCCGCGTTTTGCTGCTGAAAGGGCTCGATGAGCGTGGATTCACCTTCTTCACCAACTATGACAGTGCCAAGGGCCAGCAACTGCTGGTTAACCCCTTCGCCGCCATGACCTTCTTCTGGCCAGCGCTGGAGCGCCAGGTACGCATCGAAGGGCGGGTGGAAAAGGTCACGGCCGAAGAGTCGGACGCCTACTACCAGGTGCGCCCGCTGGGCAGTCGCCTAGGGGCCTGGGCTTCGCCACAGAGCCGGGTAATTGCTGGCCGTGAGGAGCTGGAGGGGCTGGTCAAGGCCACCGAGGCGCGCTTCTCCGACACCCAGCCGCATTGCCCTGAGCATTGGGGTGGGTATCGGTTGCTGCCTGAACGCATCGAGTTCTGGCAGGGACGGGCCAGCCGCCTGCATGACCGACTGAACTACCGACTGGTGGATGGGCAATGGCTGCGGGAGCGGCTGGCGCCCTGAGATTGTAGGGGCCGCTTTGCGGCCCTTTCATGACACAACGCTACCCCGGATATCCCGCAGCCTCCCGCTCCAACCACCCCGCCAACTGCTTGCGCCCCACCTTCTCCAGCCGTGCTTGCTCCAGCCTTTGCACCATGTACGCGCGTTTTCCGGGGTCCGAACCAGCCAGTGACAACGCCAGGTCACGGTCCATCCAGCGGCGCATGCGCACATACAGCCACCAGTGGAAATACAGCCCCGCAACCGTTGTGACCACGACGATGAAGTAATCCATGGCTATCCTTGGTCTCACTTGAAAGGCCTCGATACAGCCTCGCCGGCTGTACCTCGGCTGAATGAAAACAATTTTATTACGTTTGTACCGTGACAGCCGTCAACCTGCAGCGTCTAATGAGCACCTGACTTATGGAGACCTTACCCATGCGTAAATCCGCTTTGCTGGTGGCAACCTTTACCACCATGTCGCTGTTGCTGGGTGGCTGTGCCTCGAGCCTGACCGGTGACAGCTACTCCCGTGATGAGGCCCGCCGTGTGCAAACCGTGCGTATGGGCACTATCGAATCCCTGCGTCCGGTCAAGATCGAGGGTACCAAGACCCCGATCGGCGGTGGTGCTGGTGCCATCGTCGGTGGCGTGGCCGGCAGCGCCGTGGGCGGTGGTCGTGGCAGCATCGTCGCCGCCGTGATCGGTGCCGTTGCCGGTGGCTTGGCCGGGTCTGCCGCCGAAGAAGGCCTGACGCGTACCCAGGGTGTCGAAATCACCGTGCGTGAGGACGATGGCAGCATGCGTGCCTATGTGCAGGCTGTGCAGCAGAACGAGATCTTCCGCGTTGGCGACCGTGTGCGCATCATGACCGTCGACGGTACCAGCCGCGTCACGCACTGACCGTAGCGCAACAAGAAAAAACCCCGACATGGTGCTCGCCAGTCGGGGTTTTTTCATGCAGTGGCCAAGTCAGCCGATACTGGGCTTGCGGCTGGCCATGGCGGTTATCGCATAGCCGATAACGGCGGCGAAGAACGAACCGGTGAGGATTCCCATGCGGTCCATCCCCGCGTATTCACTGCTGCCAGGCACAAACGCGAGCGAGCCAACGAACAGGCTCATGGTGAAGCCGATACCGCAGAGTATCGCCACACCCAGCAATTGCCCCCAACTGGCGCCGACAGGCAGTGCGGCCAGGCGCAGCTTGACCGCGACCCAGGTCAGGCCGAACACACCCACGGTCTTGCCCAGCAACAGCCCGGCGGCGATACCCAGCGGCACCGGGTGGGTGAAGCTTTCCACGGTCATGCCTGCCAGCGATACACCGGCATTGGCGAACGCGAACAGCGGCAGGATGGCGTAGGCGACCCAGGGATGCAGGGCGTGTTCCAGGGCGAGCGACGGTGAGCGTTCGGGATGGCGCGTGCGCAGCGGGATACACAGGGCCAGGGCCACACCAGCCAGGGTGGCATGCACGCCGCTCTTGAGCACGCAAACCCACAGGATCAGGCCAACGACCATGTATGGGCCAAGTTTGACCACGCCGAGCCGGTTCATGGCCACCAGCACTATCAGGCAAATGGCGGCAAGCAGCAGTGACATGCTCGACAGGGTGCCCGAGTAGAAGAGCGCAATGACGATGATCGCACCCAGGTCGTCAATGATCGCCAGGGTCATCAGGAACAGTTTCAGTGACACCGGCACGCGCTTGCCCAGCAGGGCCAGCACACCGAGGGCAAAGGCGATATCGGTGGCGGTGGGGATCGCCCAGCCGGCCACGGCCGCGGGGTTGTCACGGTTGATGAACCAGTAGATCAGTGCAGGTATTACCATGCCGCCCACGGCAGCGGTGGCAGGCAGGATGACCTGCGAGGGCTTGGACAGGTGGCCGTCGACCACCTCGCGCTTGACCTCAAGGCCGATGAGCAGGAAGAACAGGGCCATCAGCCCGTCGTTGATCCACAGCAGCAACGGCTTGGCAATGTGCAGAGCGCCGACCTGTACGGCGACGGGCACGTCGAGCAGGCCGCTGTACAGGTAGGACAGCGGTGAATTGTTGATGACCAGGGCCAGGATGGCCGCAGCAATCAGTAGCAGGCCGCTGGCGGCTTCGAGCTGGATGAAACGGGTTAACAGGCTACGCACGGGCTATGGGCTCTCCATGAGCAGTTAACGATGGAACGGGGGTACACCCTAGCCTGTGACGATATGCTTTCAAACAAAAACCATATTCGTTTTTGTTATATGGTGTTGCTGGCTGGGCTGAGGGAAGCCTAGATGGAAATGGGGAAGGAAGGGGGAAGGGAAGTCTGAGGTTTGGGCCGGATTTTTCTGATGCTTGCCAGGGCCTCTTCGCGGGCTTGCCCGCTCCCACAGGTACCGCGCCACATTCAGATCTGGCGCGGCACCTGTGGGAGCGGGCGAGCCCGCGAAAGGGCCCTGGCAGGCGATAACGAGTCAGAGGCCGAGCATATCCCGCGCCACTGCCTCGGCAATGCGAATCCCGTCGACACCGGCCGACAGGATCCCGCCCGCATAGCCGGCCCCTTCACCCGCCGGGAACAGCCCCTTCAGGTTCAGGCTCTGGAAGTCCTCACCGCGGGTAATGCGCAGCGGCGACGAGGTGCGCGTCTCGATCCCGGTCAGCACCGCATCATGCAGGTTGTAGCCTTTGATCTGCCGGTCGAACGCCGGCAGCGCTTCGCGGATAGCCTCGATGGCGAAGTCCGGCAGGCTCGGCGCCAGGTCGCCCAGGGTCACGCCCGGCTTGTAGGACGGCTCGACACTGCCCAGCGCAGTCGATGGCCGGCCGGCAACGAAGTCACCCACCAGCTGCGCCGGAGCCTGGTAGTTGCTGCCACCCATCACGTAGGCGTGGGCTTCCAGGCGTTCCTGCAACTCGATGCCGGCCAGCGGGCCGCCCGGGTAATCGCGCTCGGGGTCGATGCCGACGACGATGCCGGAGTTGGCGTTGCGCTCGTTACGCGAGTACTGGCTCATGCCATTGGTAACCACCCGGCCCGGTTCGCTGGTGGCGGCTACCACGGTGCCGCCCGGGCACATGCAGAAGCTGTACACCGATCGGCCGTTTTTGGCGTGGTACACCAGCTTGTAGTCGGCGGCACCGAGTTTCGGGTGGCCGGCGTACTTGCCCAGACGCGCCTTGTCGATCAGTGTTTGCGGGTGTTCGATACGGAAGCCCACCGAAAACGGCTTGGCTTCCATGTACACGCCCTTGGCGTGCAGCATGCGGAAGGTGTCGCGGGCACTGTGGCCCAGGGCCAGTACCACATGGCGCGAATGCAGCTGTTCGCCGCTTTCCAGCACCACGCCGGTCAGCTGGCCATCTTCGATCAGCAGGTCGGTGACCTTCTGCTGGAAGCGCACTTCGGCACCCAGGGCGATCATGTCCTGACGCATCTGCTCGACCATGCCGGTGAGGCGGAAGGTACCGATGTGCGGCTTGTTGATGTACAGGATCTCGTCCGGCGCTCCGGCCTTGACGAACTCTTCCAGCACTTTGCGGCCGTGATGCTGCGGGTCCTTGATCTGGCTGTACAGCTTGCCGTCGGAGAAGGTGCCGGCGCCGCCTTCGCCGAACTGCACGTTGGACTCGGGGTTGAGCACGCTCTTGCGCCACAGGGCCCAGGTGTCCTTGGTGCGCTGACGTACTTCCTTGCCACGTTCGAGAATGATCGGCTTGAAGCCCATCTGCGCCAGCAACAGGCCAGCGAAAATGCCGCACGGGCCGAAGCCGACCACGATCGGGCGCTCCTGCAGGTCGGCCGGGGCCTGGCCGACGAACTTGTAGGTTACGTCTGGCGCCGGGCCGATGTTGCGATCGTCGGCGAACTTGCTGAGCAGTTCGGCTTCGTTGCTGGCTTCCAGGTCGATGGTGTAGATGAACAGCAGTTCGCTGTTCTTCTTGCGCGCATCGTAGCTGCGCTTGAACAGGTTGAAGCTGAGCAGTTGCTCGTCGCGGATGCCCAGGCGCTGGACGATAGCTTCACGCAGGGCTTCGTCGGGATGGTCCAGGGGCAGCTTCAGTTCGGTGATTCGTAGCATGGCAGGGTCCAGTATCCCGGCCATGGGCGGCCGGCGGCTTTACACAAACCGCCAAGTATAAGCTGTTCGCCGCCTCGACTGGCAGGATAAAAGCGCCCGGCGATCAGTTGTCGCGTGCACCGCCGTAGTAACCGCAGCCCTGCAGGGTCTTGCCGTCGATGCGCAATTCGGCGCGCAGGTGGTGGATGGCACCGGTGGCGGTGTCTACGCAGCGCTGAGGTGCGACCCACAGCTCCACGTGCTGGCCGTTGGCTTCGCTGGTCAGGGTCAGGCCGCCGCCGGGCACTTCTTCTTCCAGGAAGGGCAGGGGCAGGGGGGCCTGGCCGACGCGGTTGAGTACCATGCCTTTGCCGCTGGCCTTGATGTCCCACTCCGGCTCGTGGCCATTGGCGCGCAGGGTCAGCTGCCTGAAGTTGGGGTCTTCGCAGGCGCGGGTCGAGGGTTCCAGGCGGTACAGGCGACGTACTTCCAGCTGGCCGTCGTTGTTGGCCTGCTTGCTGCCGGTGAGGCGGCCACGGACGTCGGCGAAAAGCTTGTCGTTGGCGTCCTTGGCGAGGTTGGCGGCTTCCTGCAGGATGCCGGTGGCGCCGATGTCGTTGATCACGAAGGTACGGTTTTCGCTGCACGGTTTGAACAGCAGCTGGCCACCGGCGGCACGCAGCTCGCCCTGCATGCGCGTGGTGCCGATGTTCGGATCGCTGGGGGCGTCAGCCATGAGCTGGCAGCCGGCGAACAGGGGCAGCAGGGCGGTGAGCAGCAGGGTGGGGGTGAGGCGCATGGGGGC